>NZ_CP054212.1:4200000-4500000 GCF_013285385.1 Paramixta manurensis
AGATCACGATAATCGTCAGCAAAATACCGCCCGGTACGCGCAGTTTTTCCAGGCCAAAAATGACCGCCAGCCCCACCAATGCCATCATGACCGGGAAAGAGGTAAAGTGCCCTAATGCTACCGGCAAGCCCGGCGCCGGGTTTTTGATCACCAGCCCTACGCTGTCAGCGGCGATTAATAGCAGGAACAGGCCGATCCCTACCCCGGTACCATGCGCAACGCCCATCGGTAAATTACGTAAAATCCAGGCGCGTATACCGGTAGCGGAAATCAGCGTAAACAAGACCCCCATCAGAAACACTGCGCCCAGTGCCACCGGCACGCTAATATGCTGCCCCAGCACCAAGCTAAAGGCCGTGAACGCTGTCAGGGAAATCGCACAGCCAATCGCCATCGGCAAGTTGGCCCAGAGCCCCATAATCAGCGAGCCAAAACTGGCGACCAGACAGGTCGAGACGAATACCGCAGTCGGGGGGAAACCGGCTTTGCCTAGCATTCCCGGCACCACGATCACCGAGTAAACCATGGCGAGAAAGGTGGTCAGCCCGGCAAGAACCTCTTGTCGTACGCTACTGCCGCGTGCAGAGATAGAAAACCAAGCATCCAACGCGCCACCGGCCGGTTTGGATTGTATCGACATAAAAAATAACCCCTGAAATTTCTTATCATGTATCAATGCGCAGGTATTGCATGAGACGCAAACGTTTACTTCACTGCACGCAAGTACCGTTCAAAACGGCATAGAAACCCGCAAAAATTCGTCATCTGGCGAAAGTCTGCGCGCCACGCCCCTGGATGCGTTAAAAAAAGCAAACGATTATCCTGCCTTTGACCAAGTCTTTTCAACTGCTGTTTACCGGGAAATTTACCGATTGATTGATCCAGGTGGGTATGATGACCTTGCGCGGGGAGCGCCGCGAACGGCGCCTGGAAAGCAAAGTGGGCATGGCGGGCAGCGCCCGCACTACTCGCCGGTAAGATCCAGTTCACCGCCCTGCCCGATCGCCCGCTGCCAGGCCGGACGCTGAGTTATCTTTTCCAGCCATTGTTGCGTAGCGGGTTGCTGCGCCAGCCCGCCACGCGCGACGAGCGCCTGCACCGGAAAACTCATTTGAATATCCGCGAGACTGAAATTCGCCCCGGCAAACCACGGGTGCTGCGCCAGATGTTGCTCAATAAACTGCTTATGGGTTGCCAGTTGTTTATCCAAATAGCCTTTCTGCACGCCCTTACCTAACACCGCGCCAACCGGGCGCAGTAACCACGGTACCGGCGCTTTGCCCAGGCGGCTAAACAGCAGTTTCATTACCAAGAGCGGCATTAACGAACCTTCCGCATAGTGCAGCCAATAACGGGCCTGAAGCCGTTCTTCTTCATCGTTTAATGTCAGGCGATATTCGCTGTCATAGCGTTCCGCAAGGTACTCAAGGATCGCCCCCGATTCAGCCACGACGCGATTACCGTCGGTAATAATTGGGGATTTTCCCAACGGATGGATTTTTTTCAGCGCCGCCGGCGCCAGCATTGTGCTCTCGCGCTGATAATGTTTAATCTGATAAGGCGTCTCTAACTCTTCCAACAACCAGAGCACGCGCTGTGAACGGGAATTATTCAGGTGGTGAACGGTGATCATGCGGCTTCTCTTTATGGTGGCAGACACCAGCCAGTATAGACGTTAAGCCTCTTCATCGTTTTCCGGGTTAAGCAAAATCGCGCCGGTTCCCTGCTGAGCAAGCCGATCGCCGGGGTTACGTAATGGGCAATCACGCATCGACAGGCAGCCACAGCCGATACAGCCATCTAGGTCATCCCGTAATCGCGTCAACGTTTCAATACGTTTATTCAGTTCAGCGCGCCACTGCGCGGTTAACGCATTCCACTCTTTAACCGACATTCTTTTATCTGTCGGCATTCCTGCAAGGCTGTCTCCCACGGTTGCCAAGGGAATCCCAATCCGCTGGGCGATTTTAATAATTGCCACCCGGCGCAACACATCGCGGCCATAGCGCCGCTGATTCCCGGCATTACGCGTGCTGGCAATCAGCCCTTTCGACTCATAAAAATGCAGCGCGGAGACCGCCACGCCGCTACGTTTTGCCACCTCGCCTGGTGAAAGCACCGGTTTAGGGTAGTTGCGATCTTTTTTCATTTGGCTCTTTACCTCAAGTTAACTTGAGGAATTATACTCCTCCTCCATCAGAACGCGATATTAAAAACCTCACGATGAAGGATGTGGTCATGATGCATAACGAAATTATTCATTCTCTGACTGACTGGATTGAAGACAACCTGGATAAAACGTTGTCGATTGATGAAGTCGCCGCTAAATCCGGCTATTCGAAGTGGCATTTACAGCGGATGTTCCGCGCAGTAACCCGGCAGACGCTGGGCGGCTATATTCGCGAACGCCGTTTAACACTGGCGGCAGAAGCATTGCGCCAGACACAGCGCCCGGTGTTCGATATTGCCATGCAGTATGGGTACGATTCGCAGCAAACTTTTTCGCGCGTATTCCGCCGCCAGTTTTCGCAAACACCCACCGCTTATCGTCACACCATGCGCCGTCAGACTTTACAGCGCCAGCGGGTTAACTTCGATTGTAGCGACAATCTCACCAGCTATGCGCAACGCACCACTGGCGAATGCTGTCCGCTTATCTAGTATTGGGGGCGGCGATTTCGCCCCGTTACGCACTCTCACTGGCCTGCAGGGAAGAGGTCGATAAATATCCTCCCCCTCCGCGCGCTTTGATACTGTACATTGCGGCATCCGCCTGTGCTAACAGCGCCTGAGGCGAATGGTGGTTTTTCGCCAACGCCACACCAATGCTCAGTGTTTGGAAATGCGCTTCTCCGCCAGGTAATAAAATCGGTTCTCTCATTGCGAGAATTAAGTGATGCGCCGCTTGCGCGGCCTGCTCCGCGCGATCGATATTGTGCAGTAACACTGCGAACTCATCGCCACCGAGCCGGGCCACCAAATCACTGGCCCGCAAATTGGCACGCAGACGCCGGGCCGTCTCGACCAGAACGTCATCTCCCGCCGCATGGCCATAAGTGTCATTCACCTGTTTAAACCGGTCGCCATCAATAAATAGCACCGCCGCGCGCCTGCGCAGACTGGGATCGCTGAGTAAACGTTTTAATTCGCGCTCGAAGAACAATCGATTAGGCAACCGAGTCAGCGCATCGTGAGAGGCCTGGAAAGCCAGCGAGTCATGTTGGCGTTTCATTTGCTGCTGCCACTTCGCCATTTCATCCAGCAAGCCATTAAAATCACTACTGAGTTTGTTCAGTTCAGCAATGTCGGAACCGGGAACGCGTTGCGTAAATATCCGCCTGGCCCGCACATCATGCGCCACGCTGGCAATGTTCTGTAGCCCACGCAAGATGCCCTGATGCATACGGTGCGAAAGTATTGAAGCGAATAATGCGGTGAATAACAGGCTGCCCATCAGCCAACTGATGACCAGGTAGATATAGCGAATAATGGTTTCCGCATTACCGGTTAACCAAACGCGCCCAATCTCTTGATTATGATGCGTTATCGCCACCGAGACCGGGTGCGGAAAAAACCATGAGGCAATAAAACGATGGGCTTTATTTTGCTCAAGAAACCGGCGCGAATGCCAGGCGGCTAACGGATTATTTTGCTGGCGATAAATTTTACCCTGCGCGAATTCGCCATGTTGCCCAAGACCTTGCAAAATATCCTGCGCCGCTTGCTGGTCGTTGGCCAGGACCGCGCCTTTTACTGCATAACTGACGGTTGAAGCCACCAGTTGTAAATTGCTTTCGGCGTAACTACGTAGTGCAAACAGTGAGAGTACTGACAGCGACACACCCGACACCGATAGCGAAACCAAGATAATAATCAAATGGATACGTTGCAATGACTGACGCAATGTCGGCAACGAATGCGGCAACGCAGAAACGAAAGAGTTATGCCGGACCATAGTGGTTACCTGCCCCGTCAACCCTGAAAGAAAACATGAGGCCAGCCGGTGCGGAATAAAAATAGCGCGGTGTATTACGTGGTTTGTGCATTGTTATCATCCTTATGAAACGCAGCTCAAAACCCTCTTTCTCATTACCCTTAATGCTTGATTACGTAATGAGATAGAGGGTTACCTGAAAAAATTCGCTATTTCTCAGGACCCTGTCAAAAGCGGCAAAAAAACTACCATACCAGGCTTAAATTTTGTTCAAATTTTAAAATCCAGTGATATAATGTGAGCCAAGTCACATTACTGCCGTGTCAGTTCATGGGTTGAGAGGGTTCCCTGGCTTCCTCACAACACCTCAGGTGATGCCAATAACCAACGTCAGGGCAGACATCTTCAGAGGTTTTTTACATGGCTACCTTGACCACCGGTCTTATTGTAATGCGCTGGGAATTACTGAGCGCAATCATGATGTTTTTCGCCAGCACTTTTAAAATTAAATGCCGCCAGAGCAGCCATAACCTGATGGCGTTTGTGTTTAGCGGCGTTGGCATTGGCATGTCTTGTTGGTTTGTCACCGGCCTGCTTGGCATTACCCTTAGCATGGAAAACTTCAACAACTTTTTGGACATTTCCAAACATGCCTTTGTGGATATCATGAGCCAGGCTCCTGCCAACTGGCCAATGCCTTAAGCCTGCTCTCCGCCTGCTTTCGCTTCCGGTTGTCATACTTTTTTCAACATTTCCGGAAGCGAAATATCCTCAGACTTTGCGTCAGATTGCGGCACTCGGGTGCGGTCCTGAATCCACATGTCGCCCATGATTTTATCCAGCCCCTGTTCCAGGCCGGTCACCAAACCTGCTCCTGGCGTAAAGGTTAACTCGCCAAAGTAGATCTGATCCCCATGGATGTACCAATCGACACGCACGTAGTCGAACGCACACGCCAGTGTTTTACTCAGTTCCAGCGCCTTTGCTAACTTGTCTTGCTTATCTGCCATATCCAGCCCGGTATCGCGGATACGATGGAAAACCTTGCTCAGATTGTTCACATAAAACTGCATCGATAACGCCGGGCCGCCGCGGTTATAGATCACCTGCAATACATATTCAAAGTTGCCGTCCCGCTTGTTGAACATATGAAACTTGTAGTCCACGGCGGCGCTTTCCCCGTCACCGATATAGCGCTCAACCAAGATATGCGGCTTGATGTAGCGATAGTGAATTTCCCGTACTTCGTTGGAGTAATCTTTTTTCAACCACTCCTGGCAACGGTTAACCAAACGTTGACGACCTTCGGTATCCGGCTCCTCAAGCAAAATCTCCACCATGTTGGAACCGTGGTTTGATTTAATCACCGTATTTCTTAACGACGCCACATTAAGCAATGTTGCGGGGTCGCTGGTTTCATGCACCAACGGGATCAAGTACTGATCGCCAATAATATTGGCAATATAACCACGCACTAAAAACTTATCGGACAACCGTCCGTAACACAGATGATCGCCATTGATGAATTTGCGGTACAGCACCTTTTCATTGAACAGCTTAGGCTCGCGTATGTTCGGTAAGTGTTTAAATTTATAAAAATAGTGCACTCGATCCTGATAGACCCACGGCATTTTTTTAACAAAATAGAGAACGCTTCTTCTCAATTCATTCTTAAAATTCAACATCTTTTACCTCATTTGTAGGTCTTGTAGTTCAGTGAGGAAATTTGCATTTTTATAATGACGCCGTTTTTAAAGAAGTAATTCATTACGGTCAGCGACAATAACTCAATGATAAAAACGCTCCATGCCGCGCCAGATAAACCAAAGCCGTGGATCAAGCCATACGACAGGGGTAAACCAATCAGCATTAAACAGACGATTTTTATCAACAAATAATTAAAGCCACCCTCTTTAACAATGTAACGGTATGCCACCGTTCCCATTGCGGAGAGGCTGGTTGCCACTGAGAGCAACGTAACGAGACTTCCTGATTGTGTGTAGTGGTGCCCGTATAACATTACGATAATCTTCTCGCCATACAGAAAGATGAAAAGAAGCATTAATAGCGAGACGATCATGACATAGCCATTCAACTTTGCCGTTAATTTCAAGGCTACATCCGGCCGCTCTCTAAAAATTTCAGTAAAACTTGATGTAATAAGAGCCAAAGGAATAAATATCCATGAGGCTGAAATGGTGTTTGCAGCAGCGAACAGGCCGAGATCCTGTGCCGAACCAACACCAACTAAGAAAAACTGTGCCATTTTTACCTGTATCGATATAAAAATACTGGATATTGCCAACGGCAAGCCGGCATACAGTAAATAACGCAAATAGAGGCTGCGTTTTCTTCCGGAGACCGCTAATTCACGATTCCCCCGATAAAAGGTATAACGCTTAATTAAATAAGGAACTAACGTTACTGAAATAATAGACAGCGTCAGCCATGACGGATTAAGCCGCCACCAGGCGATAGAGAAGCTGATAGCAAAACTGAGCAGCATACCAACCGAGTTTGCTACCGTATTCAGTCGCGATGCCAGTCGGGCGTTATTGTAGACGCTAAAAGTATCTTGGGTAACAAACAACGCTGAAAAAAATGAGGCCAGCGAAAACAAAAGGAAATTCTGCTTCATGCTATATCCTACCCATGCTAATACGGGTAGCGACAGCGCCAGCAAAATTGTCATACGCATTTTTTTTGCAACGCTCATCAAGCGAATGCCTTTGTGTGCGCTTTTACTTAAGTGCTTAAAAAGTATGGTTTCAGTACCAAAAATCGCTACCGTTTGAACCACCGAAAAAACCGATGCAGAAAAAGCGATCTGGCCAAAGATGGATGGCCCGAAGGATTTTGCCACGTATGAAGTAACAAAAACTACGCCAAAAACAGAGACAATCTTTTCTGACATCATCCACGCAGCATTAGACATTACACTGTATTTCATCGACGCATCCTTTGTGTTTTCTACTACATGCCGCTTTACAGACATCCTTGTTTACTACTGAAAACTGTGCACTATGAGCGCAGGTAAAAATTGAGATAATTTCTCTTTCGGCCAGGTTAACTTGATTAATTATTGGTTTTAACTCTGGCCACTTTGTGGGGAATTAAGACAACCGCCCCTTGTTTTTATCGGACAAACAGCGTCAACGTTAATAATTTGAATTAAACATGGCACGAAACGACTATTTTGTAAAAAACCGCACCCGGGCCATTTTTGAGTCGTGACGTTATCTATCGTTACTGTCTATCGAATCTATAACAAAAACCTACATTGAGAAAGTCAACCCAACCCAAACCAAACAAAATAAGACAAATCTCATCACACTATTTCACCAGTATAATTTAACTTATCTCGTGCAATTTAAAACCAGCACTTAAACACATTGAATAAATATTCCACTTTTACAGTGCCAAATATTATCACAGTGTTTCTCATCCATTCATTGATTAGAAAGGTAAGAGCTTTTATGAGGAAGTCACGATATAGCGAAGAGCAAATCACCAGTGCGATTAAAGCTTCAGAATGTGGCGTTAAAGTGAAGGAGATCTGCGATGAACTAGGGATATCAGAGGCAACATTCTATAGCTGGAAAAAGAAATACTCGGGCTTATCTTCAGAAGAAGGAAGGAAAATCAAAGCATTAGAGGAGAAAGTACAATCATTATTGCGCGAACTACAATCGTTAAATGATGATAAAGAGATGCTGCAAAGCGTGCTTAAAACCTTTTTCACTACCGATGATAAACGCCAAGCCGTTAATTTTCTGCAAAATACATACGACATTGGCACGCGCAGGAGTTGCCGATTAGTGGCGATTAGCCGCAGTGTTTATCACTATCCCGATCAGGTGGATAAACAATAGGCTGTTTTTTTACACGGTATAAATAAGATTATTCCTTGTGATTAACGATGTGCGTTTTTAATTAAAGATCCGGTGAATTAACATAAAATATAATTATGCTCTGATGTTTTAACCATTGAGTTTCGCCCCTCTTTGTCATTAACTGCAGCACACACTTTTAAATTCCGTAAATATCAAACCATTCGCGACACACTTACTCGGTTAAACGAGTAAGTGCCGTCGATCCTTAGTTTACCTTAGTTTAACCTTCAGGCTCTGGCGCGTAAAAACGCGTTAGCAAAGGTGAACAGTCAGTTTGGCCAGCTTATCAGACTGGCGTGGCAAATGAGATTCAAAAAGCCTTCCCGGCGGAACCTTGCCGTTCGACCACAGTGTTAGCATCATTAACGAAACCCGCTTAAATAAACCCTTTAGTATTGCTTACCACTTACCGTGCTTCATACGCAAACGGCTGGCTTCAAACCGCCTCATAGTTGTCAGTGATTTAACTATTCGCCATCTCACTGGCGGTTTACCCTCATTGGGGAGGCCGGTAACTTTATCTAATCCTGGCTCATGTCCCCAACAAATATGCAGGTTTATCGCCAAGCCTATTCAGTAGCGTCGGTTGACCTTCCGCGTGCAGTGCAGGATTCGATAAGCGCCCTTTGTTGGCGACGGCGGGAGGAGAGAGATGACAAACATCGTTAAACATCCAGTCAAAACAATAAGGCCCCGCGAGTGCGAGGCCTTATCTTCAAACGTCAAACATTCCAGCGATACCTGAGGCGAACCTTAGAACGGAATGTCGTCATCAAAATCCATCGGGGGTTCATTATTCGCCGGGGCGCTTGGTTGCTGCTGCTGCGGACGAGACTGCGCGCCGCCGCTGAACTGGTTACCGCCCTGCTGCTGCGGCTGCTGCGGTTGGCCCCAACCGTTATTATTGTTCTGACCGCCGCCCGCCGGTGCGCCACCGCCCTGACGGCCGCCCAGCATCTGCATGGTGCCGCCAACGTTGACCACCACTTCAGTGGTGTAACGTTCCTGGCCACTCTGATCCTGCCACTTACGCGTTTGCAGAGCGCCTTCAATATATACCTGAGAGCCTTTACGCAGGTACTCGCCCGCCACTTCCGCCAGCTTGCCGAACAACACCACGCGGTGCCATTCCGTTTTCTCTTTGGTTTCGCCGGTTTGCTTGTCACGCCAGCTTTCGGAGGTGGCCAGAGTAATGTTGGCAACCGCACCGCCATTCGGCATGTAACGGACTTCCGGATCCTGACCCAGATTTCCGACAAGAATCACTTTGTTAACGCCCCTGCTGGCCATGTTCATGTCTCCCGATGAGTATTTACTAAAAGTCTAAACGGCGAATTCTAACACGCCACCGTGTTGGATCATACTTTCGTTCTGGCTCTCACTAATGATCCGCTGCTTGCAGAGTTGCAATCAGGTACTGGATATTCATTCAGGTTTTTTTATGCCATAATGACATGTTTCGTTCTGGCCATGCCGGGCACAGGCATGGTGAGGTCTGCGTTAATCCGGGAAATGTGAATGGATAAGATCGAAGTCCGGGGTGCCCGCACCCATAATTTGAAAAATATCAACCTGATCATCCCTCGCGACAAACTGATCGTTGTTACCGGATTGTCAGGTTCCGGTAAATCCTCGCTGGCGTTTGACACGCTGTATGCTGAAGGGCAGCGCCGTTACGTGGAATCGCTCTCCGCTTATGCGCGCCAATTTCTCTCCTTAATGGAGAAACCGGATGTCGACCACATTGAAGGCTTGTCACCGGCAATCTCAATCGAGCAGAAATCGACCTCGCACAATCCGCGTTCTACCGTTGGGACCATTACTGAAATCCACGACTATTTGCGTCTGTTATTCGCACGCGTGGGTGAGCCGCGTTGCCCGGATCATGATGTCCCTCTCGCGGCGCAGACCGTCAGCCAAATGGTGGATAATGTGCTGGCGCAGCCAGAAGGCGCGCGTTTAATGCTGCTAGCGCCGGTGGTTAAAGAACGTAAAGGCGAACATACCAAAACGCTAGAAAATCTGGCGACGCAGGGCTATATCCGCGCGCGTATTGATGGCGAAGTTTGCGATCTGTCCGATCCACCGAAGTTAGAGCTACAGAAAAAGCACACCATTGAAGTGGTGGTGGATCGCTTTAAGGTACGTGAAGATTTGGCGACCCGTCTCGCCGAGTCGTTCGAAACCGCGCTGGAGCTCTCCGGCGGCACCGCGATTGTCGCCGATATGGATGACGACAAAGCGGAGGAGCTGTTGTTCTCAGCGAACTTCGCCTGCCCGATCTGTGGCTACAGTATGAGTGAGTTAGAACCACGGTTGTTTTCATTTAACAACCCGGCAGGCGCCTGCCCAACCTGCGACGGCTTAGGCGTACAGCAATATTTCGATCCGGATCGGGTGGTGCAAAACCCCGAGTTATCGCTGGCTGGCGGCGCGATCCGCGGTTGGGATCGGCGCAACTTCTACTACTTCCAGATGCTACGCTCGCTGGCGGATCATCTCGATTTTGATATCGAAGCGCCGTTCAATTCGATCGATGAGAAAGCTCGTAACGTGATCCTCTATGGTTCCGGCAAAGAAACTATCGAGTTCAAATACATTAACGATCGCGGCGATACCTCGATCCGCCGTCATCCATTTGAAGGCGTGCTGCACAATATGGAACGCCGCTATAAAGAAACGGAGTCGTCGGCGGTACGAGAAGATCTGGCGAAATTTATCAGTAACCGCGCCTGCGCGAGCTGCGAAGGGACGCGTTTGCGTCGCGAAGCGCGCCATGTGTTTGTCGAGAACACCACGCTGCCGACCATTTCGGATATGAGCATCGGCCATGCGATGGATTTCTTTCATAACCTGAAACTCAGCGGTCAGCGGGCGAAAATTGCCGAAAAGGTGCTGAAAGAGATTGGCGATCGCCTGAAGTTCCTGGTTAACGTTGGTCTAAATTATCTGTCCATGTCACGCTCCGCCGAAACGCTTTCCGGCGGTGAGGCGCAGCGTATTCGCCTGGCTAGCCAAATCGGCGCCGGCCTGGTGGGCGTAATGTACGTATTGGATGAACCATCAATCGGCTTGCACCAGCGCGATAACGAACGTCTGCTAGAGACGTTAGTCCATCTGCGCGATCTCGGTAATACGGTGATTGTGGTCGAACATGATGAGGATGCGATTCGCGCCGCCGACCATGTTATTGATATTGGTCCCGGCGCTGGCGTACACGGTGGTCAGATTGTCGCCGAAGGCACCATTGACGATATTATGGCGCAGCCCGATTCGTTAACCGGCCAATACCTGAGCGGTAAACGTGAAATCGCGATTCCACCACAGCGTGTACCTGCCGATCCGAATAAAGTGCTGAAGCTGACCGGCGCGCGCGGTAATAATCTGAAGGATGTGACTTTAACGCTACCGGTGGGTCTGTTTAGCTGCATCACCGGCGTCTCCGGCTCCGGTAAATCGACCCTGATTAACGATACGCTGTTTCCCCTTGCTCAGCGTCAATTGAATGGGGCGACCATTGCCGAACCGGCGCCTTATCGCGATATCAGCGGGATGGAACATTTCGATAAAGTGATCGATATCGATCAGAGCCCGATCGGGCGTACGCCGCGTTCCAACCCTGCCACCTATACCGGCATTTTTACCCCGGTACGCGAACTGTTTGCTGGCGTTCCCGAAGCGCGTTCACGCGGATATAACCCCGGCCGCTTCAGCTTCAACGTGCGCGGCGGGCGTTGTGAAGCCTGCCAGGGCGATGGCGTGATTAAAGTTGAAATGCACTTTTTGCCGGATATTTATGTGCCGTGCGATCAGTGTAAAGGTAAGCGCTATAACCGCGAAACGCTGGAGATTAAGTACAAAGGCAAAAGCATTCACGAAGTGTTGGAGATGACCATTGAGGAAGCACGCGAGTTTTTCGATGCGGTGCCGGCGCTGGCGCGTAAACTGCAAACGCTGATGGATGTTGGTCTATCCTATATCCGCTTAGGGCAGTCAGCGACCACGCTTTCCGGCGGTGAAGCCCAGCGTGTGAAGCTGGCGCGTGAACTCTCGAAGCGCGGTACCGGTCAGACGCTCTATATTCTGGATGAGCCCACCACCGGGCTACACTTTGCCGATATTCAGCAGCTTCTGGAAGTTTTGCATCAGTTACGCGATCAGGGTAATACCATCGTGGTGATTGAACACAACCTGGACGTGATTAAGACCGCAGACTGGATAGTCGATCTCGGCCCCGAAGGGGGAAGCGGCGGCGGTGAGATACTGGTTTCAGGCACCCCTGAAACGGTAGCTCAGTGTGAGCAATCACATACCGCGCGTTTCCTTAAACCTCTACTGACACGATAGGTCTCTTTCCGTGCCCTGCGCCGTTCAGCCTTATCAATGAAGGTTGAACGGCGTGCTCGCCCGCGACGGGTTTTGCAGACAAACTTGCAGAAACAGGCAAGATTTATACACATTCAGGCATACACGCCGCGCCATTCACTGTCTATTCTTAATGTTCCACATTTCTGCTTCTTCCGTTTTCTAACGGAGAGGCTGTCAGGGAAAAGTCCGGCGTTTGCCGCCACTGACTTTGTCCATTTTTTAGCGTTTATTTCACGACACATTCTAACTGGAGTCACCATGAATATTACGCATGCCTATGCGGCACAAGATGCGAAATCTAAACTTGCGCCATTCGACTATAAGCCGCGCGAACTGCGCGAGCATGATGTACAGCTTGAAGTCTTATTCTGCGGCGTTTGCCACTCTGACCTTCACCAGGCACGCAATGAATGGAAAAACACCGTGTTCCCGGTGGTACCCGGTCATGAAATTGTCGGCCGAGTCACTGCCGTGGGCGCGCATACCCACAAATACAAAGTCGGCGATCTGGTAGGCGTAGGCTGTATGGTCGATTCCTGCCGTTCTTGTCCAAGCTGTGACGAAGGGCTGGAGCAGTATTGTGAAAATGGTTTCACCGGTACGTATAACGGTGAAGATCGTCAAACCGGCGCCATTACTTATGGCGGTTATTCAACCGACATGATAGTGCATGAAGATTTTGTCCTGCGCGTACCGGAAAACCTCGACCCGGCAGGCGTTGCGCCACTGCTGTGCGCCGGGATCACGACTTACTCGCCGCTGCGTCATTGGGGCGTCGGCCCAGGCAAAAAGGTCGGCATCGTTGGCCTTGGCGGCTTGGGACATATGGGCGTAAAACTGGCCCATGCGATGGGTGCGCATGTGGTGCTGTTCACCACCTCGCCATCCAAAATTGAAGATGGCAAACGTCTGGGCGCGGATGAAGTGGTGATTTCTAAAGATGCCGATCAAATGGCGCAGCATGCTAATAGCTTCGACTTCATTCTGAATACCGTCGCGGCGCAGCACGACCTGAACCCGTTTATTAACCTGCTGAAACGCGATGGTAATATGACACTGGTCGGCGCGCCGGAACATGATCATCCGTCACCGCACGTCTTTGACCTGATTTTCAAACGCCGTAGCGTCGCGGGTTCACTGATTGGCGGCATCGCCGAAACGCAGGAAATGCTCGATTTCTGCGGCAAGCACAACATTGTTTCCGACATTGAACTGATCGATATGAATCAGATCAATGATGCTTACGAGCGTATGCTGAAGAGCGATGTGAAATATCGCTTTGTGATTGATATCGATAGCCTGCGCCAGGAAGCGGCAGCCTAACGGTTACCTCGCTACGGGCGCTTCGCCCGTAGCACTCTTTACCCGGTTACCGATCGTGGTTAACGCCCGGATGATGGGTATCCAACGCCTGCTGTAACGAAGCATCCACCAAATAATAGATCTGCGAATCCTTCAGCGTGCCGTCAAGGTAGAGTGTGCTCCAGTGCGATTTATTCAGATGCTCGCCAGGAGAGACATCGCGATGCTGTTCACGCAACAAATCCGCCAGCGTCGGCGTGGTTTTAAGCGAAACCGCCGGGCGCCCTTTCACCTCATGCACCATAGCGAATAGTACGTCATCCACCTTAATTTGCGTGGCTTTCCAGTCACTGTGAACATACTGTTCAGCGCCAGGTTTACTCATGCAGTAGGATAATAAATCTGAGGTTTTCATCGTTATTCCCCTTGTAATGTTGCCACGATCCGACGTGAGCCGCCGCGAACCCGGTGCTCTCCCAGCCAAATCCCTTGCCACGTGCCTAACACCAGACGCCCATGGTTCACCGGCAGCAATAGTGAAACGCCCAGCAACGACGATTTAATGTGGGCCGGCATGTCATCCGCGCCTTCATAATCATGCTGATAAGGCGCATTTTCCGGAACTTGCCGCAAAAAGTGTTGTTCCATATCGTGACGCACCGTCTCATCGCAGTTTTCATTTAGCGTTAATGAGGCAGATGTATGTTGCAACAGCAAATGTAGCAAACCGGTGCCAACCTCGCGTATAGCAGGCAGCCCGTTAACCACTTCATCGGTTATCAGGTGGAAACCGCGCGGCTTCGCGCTCAGCGAGAGTGTGTGTTGAGACCACATGCAAACTCCTTTGAATAAATCATAAGGCTTAAGTGTGCGACATTTGGCGGCAAACCGGCAAAAAAAAAGCAGCGGAAAAGCCGCTGCTTAATGATTTTTACAGAATGGCTTACATAACCGCGGCGAAAGCCTCTGCGACTTGGTGAACGTTATTGCTATTCAGCCCGGCAACACACATGCGACCGCTGGCGATTAGATAGACACCAAACTCATCGCGCAGACGATCAACTTGCTGCTCACTGAGGCCGGTATAGCTAAACATGCCGCGCTGTTTCAGCAGGTAATCAAAGCTTTTCCCCGGCACCGCCGCGCTCAGCGCGGCGACCAGTGCCTGACGCATCTCCAGAATGCGTAAACGCATTGATTCCACTTCTGCCAGCCAGCTTGCCTTTAATGCCTCATCATTCAGCACGCAAGACACCAGCCGCGCGCCGTAGCCCGGCGGGTTAGAGTAGATGCGGCGTATCGATGCTTTCAGTTGGCCTAATACGCGAGCGGCTTCTTCCGCGCTGTCACAGACGATAGAGAGGCCGCCAACACGCTCACCATACAGTGAAAAGATTTTTGAGAAAGAGTTGCTCACCAGTGCCGGTAAACCCGCAGCGGCAATGGCCCGAATGGCGTAGGCATCCTCTTCCATACTGGCGCCAAAGCCCTGGTAGGCGATATCAAGGAACGGCACCAGTTCTTGCGCTTTCAATACTTCAACGGTTTGATCCCACTGCGCTGGGGTTAAATCCGCGCCGGTTGGGTTATGGCAGCACGGGTGCAGCAGAACAATGCTTTGTTTTGGCAAGGTTTTCAGCGTAGCGAGAAATGCATCGAATTTAACGCCGTTGGTTTCCTCGTCATACCACGGGTAGGTATGCACCTCGAAGCCGGAACCGGCAAAAATCGCCACATGGTTTTCCCATGTCGGATCGCTCACCCATACGGCTGAGTGCGGGAAGTAGCGTTTCAGAAAATCGGCGCCGACCTTCAGCGCGCCCGACCCGCCCAGGGTTTGGATGGTAGCCACGCGCCCCGCCGCCAATACCGGATGATCGGCGCCGAACAGTAACGGTGTAATCGCGCTACGGTAATCCGGCAGCCCTTCCATCGGCAGATAGAGTAATGCGCCGTGGGGTTGCTGTTGCAAACGCTGTTCGGCGGCAACCACCGCTTGTAATTGGGGAATGATGCCCTGTTCGTTGTAATACAGACCGATACTCAGGTTCACCTTATGCGGACGCGGGTCTTGCTTAAAGGTTTCCATCAGCGAAAGTATCGGATCGCCGCCATAGGCATCAACGTTTTGAAACACGGTGCAGATCTCCATGAGTGGTATGTTGTAGGGTTAGGCACCCTTACCATAACTATCCTGCCGTCATCACGCCAGCAGATTGACCGACGCCTGCTAAAAAAGGTTATTCGTCGTCGTATTGCGGACCGGCGTAATTATCAAAACGCGACCATTGTCCGTTAAAGGTTAGCCGTACCGTACCAATCGGGCCGTTACGCTGCTTACCCAGGATGATTTCAGCGACCCCTTTAAGATCGCTATTTTCGTGATAAACCTCATCGCGATAGATAAACATAATCAGGTCGGCATCCTGCTCAATGGAGCCGGACTCACGCAAATCCGAGTTGACCGGGCGCTTATCGGCGCGTTGCTCCAGCGAGCGGTTAAGCTGCGACAGCGCGACAACCGGCACCTGTAACTCTTTTGCCAACGCCTTCAGCGAGCGCGATATTTCGGCAATTTCCAGAGTTCGGTTATCAGATAACGACGGGACACGCATTAATTGCAGGTAGTCGATCATGATCATGCTCAGCCCGTCGTTTTCACGGTAGATTCGCCGCGCGCGCGAACGAACCTCGGTTGGCGTTAGGCCGGAAGAATCATCGATATACATGTTTTTCTTCTCCAGCAGAATACCCATCGTGCCGGAGATACGCGCCCAGTCTTCATCATCTAACTGGCCGGTACGAATGCGCGTTTGGTCGACGCGTGAGAGTGATGCCAGCATACGCATCATGATCTGTTCGCCGGGCATCTCAAGGCTAAAAATCAGCACCGGCTTGTCATGCAGCATCGCCGCGTTTTCGCACAGGTTCATAGCGAAGGTGGTTTTACCCATTGAGGGACGTGCCGCGACAATGATCAGGTCCGAACGCTGCAAACCGGCGGTTTTTTTATTCAGATCCTGATAACCGGTATCCACCCCGGTCACGCCGTCATGCGGGGTTTGATACAGCGATTCAATACGCGATACCGTCGCCTCAAGGATTTGCTCGATATTTTTTGGCCCTTCGTCTTTATTCGCGCGTTTTTCGGCGATTTTAAACACGTTGGATTCCGCGTAATCAAGCAGATCCTCGCTGCTACGCCCTTGCGGATCGTAACCGGCGTCGGCAATCTCATTGGCGACAGAGATCATCTCTCGAACCACCGCTCGTTCGCGCACAATATCGGCATATGCGCCAATGTTGGCGGCGCTGGGGGTATTTTTCGACAACTCCGCCAGATAAGCGAACCCGCCCGCCATTTCCAGTTCGCCCTTTTGCTCCAGCGATTCAGACAACGTAATCAGATCAATCGGCTTACCGGCTTCCAGCAAATGCTGCATTTCACTGAAAATCAGCCGATGCGGGCGGCTAAAAAAATCCTCCGCCACCACGCGTTCGGAGACATTATCCCAGCGCTCATTGTCCAGCATTAGCCCTCCCAACACCGACTGCTCCGCTTCCAGTGAGTGAGGAGGTAGTTTTAGCCCCTCAACCTGGCGATCGCGGGGTTCGTTCGATTTGTTGGTGGGTTTATTTCCTGCCATAGTGAATGCAATACCGAAAATCAGTTGGGAGACGCGCAAGTATACCCGTTTGGCCCGGGCGCGTCCTCTCATCTCTTCTCTAACAGTAACAGGAGTGACAATGGCAAAGCGTGTGCAGTTTCGCCAGCATGGCGGCCCCGAAGTGTTAGAAGTTGTCGAATTTGAACCGAACGCTCCGGCAGAAAATGAGGTACAGGTTGAAAATAAAGCGATAGGTATCAACTACATTGATACTTATGTCCGCGGTGGGCTGTATCCAGTCGCCACCCTTCCCAGCGGCTTAGGTACGGAAGCTGCTGGCATCGTAAAACAGGTTGGCGCGAACGTGACCGCCGTGAAACCGGGCGATCGCGTGGTTTATGCGCATGGCGCGCTGGGTGCCTACAGCACCTTACATAATGTGCCGGTGGATAAAATCGCGCCTCTCCCGGATGCGATCTCTTTTGAACAAGCGGCTGCTTCTTTCCTGAAAGGGCTTACGGTGCACTATTTATTGCGCCAAACCTATGAAATTCAGCCAGATGAGGTGTTTCTGTTCCATGCCGCCGCAGGCGGCGTAGGCCTGATTGCCTGCCAGTGGGCGAAAGCGCTGGGCGCACACTTGATCGGCACCGTCGGCTCTGACGAAAAAGCGGCGATCGCCAAGAGCCACGGCGCGTGGGCGACGATTAACTATCGCCAGGAAAATATTGCGCAGCGCGTTAGCGAGTTGACCGGCGGCAAAAAAGTACGCGTCGTCTATGACTCGGTGGGGAAAGATACCTGGGAAGCGTCGCTGGACTGTTTACAACGGCGGGGGTTAATGGTCAGCTTTGGGAACTCATCCGGGCCGGTTAACGGGGTGAATTTAGCCATTTTGAACCAGAAAGGCTCACTCTATGTCACTCGTCCATCGCTGCAGGGCTATGTCACCACCCGCGAAGAGCTGGCTCACGCCAGTAATGAACTCTTCTCAATGCTCGCCAGTGGAGCAATTAAAGTGGACGTTCCCCGCCAACAGATCTTCGCGTTAGATGAGGTACAACAAGCGCATAAGACGCTGGAAAGCCGCATCACGCAAGGCTCATGCCTGCTCATTCCGTAACGCTAACTATGCGAAAGGGCTTCCCGTAGGAAGCCCTTTTTCTTTTTTATTTATTGTTCGCGCTGTTGTAGGGTCAGCGGCGGTGAACAGGTTTCGACTCAACGAAAACTATCCTGGCAGAAAACATAAGTAAAAAATATGTTTAAATGCGAAAAACAGCTAAGCAATAGTTGAGAGTGTGATCGATTCCACAAAATCATTTTAATAAAAAAACAACCCTTTGATTTTTAAATTATTTTACTATCGACAACAATAAATTTAAGGCGCTAAAAGCACGTGGATAAACCCATTCCGTTTGGTGCCTCACCTTAAAATTAACACGTTAATAACAAACTATGCTGTTACTGCAGCGGGTAATTTATCTGCGACCAGCGCCAACGCCTGCTCGACGACACGCACATCAGCGCCGGGTTTATGGGCATTTTCACTCAGATGACGTCGCCACTGACGAGCGCCTGGAATCCCCTGGAATAACCCCAGCATATGGCGGGTAATATGGCCCAGGTAAGTTCCGAGTGAGAGTTCCCGTTCAATATACGGATACATCGCCCGTACCACCGAAACCGGATCGCACGTCGGTAAAGCGCTGCCGAACAGTTGGCGATCAACTTGCGTCAAAATGCCGGGGTTTTGATAGGCTTCACGCCCCATCATGACGCCGTCGAGATGCTGCAAATGCTGTTGCGCTTCCGCCAGCGTTTTTACGCCGCCGTTAATCGCCATGGTCAGATGGGGAAAATCACGCTTTAGCTGATAAACCCGCGCGTAATCCAGCGGTGGAATTTCGCGGTTCTCCTTCGGGCTTAGCCCGGAAAGCCACGCTTTGCGCGCGTGAATAATAAAGGTGTCGCACTCGCCCTGCTGTGCGACGGTGCTGATGAAGTCGCACAAAAATTCATAGCTGTCCTGCTCATCAATACCAATGCGGGTTTTTACCGTTACCGGTATTGAGACCACATCGCGCATCGCCTTGATGCAGTCCGCTACCAGCGCGGCCTCACCCATCAGGCAGGCGCCGAAACGCCCGTTTTGTACCCGATCAGACGGGCAGCCAACATTAAGATTGATTTCATCGTAGCCACGCTGCTCCGCCAGTTTGGCACATTGGGCCAGCGCCGCCGGATCGCTACCGCCCAGTTGCAGCGCTACCGGGTGCTCTTCTTCGCTGTAAGCCAGATAGTCGCCTTTGCCATGAATAATTGCGCCGGTTGTGACCATTTCGGTGTATAGCAGCGTGTTGCGAGTGAGTTGCCGATGGAAATAACGGCAGTGGCGATCGGTCCAGTCGAGCATCGGCGCCACCGAAAAACGCTGCGCGGAGAAGTGTTGGGTCATGGAAAAAGTAACTCTGTACGATAAGCAAATGACGATATTGTGAGCGATGATAACACAGAGTGGCGCAGGCCCGCGACCATCCAGAACGCAGAGACAGCACTGGATTTCAGGATGAGACGACGCGGGCCTGCCGCGCCGCGCCACCTTGATTAAAAGTTAAAACCAAGCTGCGCCATTGCGCCCCAGGTTTTGTCATTCCCCACCGAGCCACCGAGATCGAGGTGTACGCGATTACTAAACGGTGAAAAACCTAAACCCGCAGTTACCACATTGGCATCGTTTGACTTCATGTCGGCGCGATAACCGCCGCGCAGTTGCAACCAGTCAAGCACACGATACTCCACGCCAACGCCCGCATATTGGCTATCATCTTGTGATTTAAACCGCTTGGTTTGTGTCGCATCAACATCCAGACTGGTGGTTAAACGTTCGGTATGCCAGGATGCGCCCGCCGTGACCAATGGTCGAATTTGGTAGGTATCGTGAAAACCATTGACCGTTTTGGTATCCAAATCGCGTGAAATCAAGTTTTGCCCGCTCAAACCAAACGTCCAGTTTTCTCCCACATCGGTCGACAGACCGGCATCAATGTTGAAACCGGTCTTACTGTTCCTGAACTGGCTATCGGTTACCGAATTTTTATCGAAGTTATAGACGGCAGCGCGATAGTTATACAGATAAGTTTGCTGCAATTTTGGTGTAACACCCAGCGAGACCGGATGCCCGCCAACGCTGAATTGGTGTGCAACCGCGATACCATAATCGGAAACCAGCGCGGCTACGCCGGTTGCGGTAGAGCGCAGACGGTTTTGGTCGCCGGGTAATGGGATAACCGTCCCATCGGCGACGCCTTGCAGATAATCGATGTCGCTTTGCGCCACATTGGTTCGCAAATGTGCGGTGCCATAGGCTTTGGCGACAAACGCAAAGGGTAGCGTTTGATTGGGGATAGTGACCGTAATTGCCGCCCCGGCGGTACCGTTGGCCTTCGCGCCACGTAGTTCGCGTAGCCGGTGCGCCAAGTCGCCCGAGGCCGAGCGTAACTGTTGGAAATCGCCCGGTGACAGATTGGTCAGATCGACGTTATTAATCGCTCGTCGATAATCATCCACGGTGTCACTAATATCATCGATCTTATCCACCATTTTATCTTTATCAGTAAGTTGCACGCCAACCGACGGCAACACAACGCTGACATCATCATCCGGCTGTGCTTTGGTCAACAACGCCGGGTTAGCCAGCGCCGCAGTACCGTAAGTGGAAGAAGCCACCCCGGTGCCGCCCATAGCGTCATTACGCGCATCAAAGTAATTACCGGCAGCAACAGAACTGAATGAGGTTAGCACCAGCGCGGAACAGAATGCAGGCCCAGTGAGCCTGTGAAAGCGATAAATGTATTTTGCCATTTGCCTGACGCCATCCCAATAATCGAGGTTAAAAGAAAACAGGTTAAAAACCACTGTCTGAATCATGCCTGCACAACAGAACTTTCTTTGCTGTGAATTCACTCAATATCATGTGGCTTATCTATAGATTGGCGTTTTTATAATCTGTTATTGGTTACTAATGATGAGAGATGCGATTGTATTGGCGTTGAAAAAAATTGACTCGCTAAGCCTAAGACAAACCTTAGACGGTTATTTTTAGCGCTGCAAACCGGAAAGATTAGGAATTGTACGATTTTTGCCCACGGCAAAGCGGGAGAGATTCAATAAAAAAAATTTATGCGTGGTTTCCGCCTGTCCTGGCTGACGTAGAATTTGGTTTCAGACCTTGCCCTCAAGTGCAGTGTTTTGCCCGATCTGTGATAACATAACATTTCATCAGCGTCCGGAGAGTTATCATGAGCACCAGCCAACCCGAACAGATCCTGCTGCAGGCCGAAAAGCTGTGCCAGCAACGTAATGTGCGTCTAACGCCGCAACGGCTGGAAGTGCTACGTTTGATGTCCGAGCAGAACGGGGCGATTAGCGCCTATGATTTGCTCGATCTGTTACGCGTTTCTGAGCCGCAGGCCAAACCGCCAACCGTCTATCGCGCGCTGGATTTTTTGTTGGAACAAGGGTTTATACATCGCGTGGAGTCAAACAACAGCTATGTGATGTGCCTCCATTTCGACGAGCCGCAACATACTTCAGCCATGTTGATTTGCGATCGTTGTGGGTCAGTTGATGAGCGTCATGCAGAAGGGGTTGAGAAGATATTGCAAAGTCTGGCGGGACAATCTGGCTTCGCGTTACGCCATAGCGTTATTGAAGCTCACGGGCTGTGTGTTTCCTGCTCCGATGTCGAAGCCTGTCAACATCCGGAGAATTGCCAGCACGATCATAATCTGGCAACCAAAAAGCGCGGGCGATAAGCAGCAGGGTTATGGGCGGCACGTTCCATGTGCCAGGGTAGGAGCCTGCCTCTTCCTGAAGAGCGATAATCCAATTTTTTACCAGCGATAATCGCGATTATTCGCTTCCCAATCGCTTACTTCTTTTTCTGCCTGGTCTTTCGCGTATCCGTAACGTTCCTGAATTTTACCGACGAGCTGATCGCGTTTACCTTCTACCACAGTAAGGTCATCATCGGTCAACTTGCCCCATTTTTCCTTCATTTTACCTTTAAACTGTTTCCAGTTACCGCCGGCTTCATCTCTGTTCATAATCGTTTCCTTTAGCTTTTGGGTGATAACAGCTTTGGCTTGTTCCTGTCAGCAACGCTTCGCTGCAAAATAAAACGCTATTTTCTTGCTGACGATAACTTTAACTATAGTGCAAATTACCAACCCTGCCTTAAAATCCAGTTTTTCCATCCAGAAAAGCAGAGAAAGCGGCAGATAAAATTATAAAATAAGAGAAATATCAGTAGGTAAGAGAAGAGTGTGAGGGCGGTAAGAAAATATGTCAGGCATTAAACCAGGTGCCGTGCTGCCAGTGGCGGCGTAACACCCAGCCGAGGGTCAGGCCTCGTAGCGCAAGAAACACCGCTACTGCGAGCCATAAACCATGGTTACCCAGCCACGGCAACGTCAATAATGATAGCCCATACCCGAGCGCCGCCAGGGCCATGCTGTTACGCATTTCACGCCCGCGCGTAGCGCCAATAAACATCCCATCCAACAGGTAACACCAGACCCCAACCAGCGGCAATACCACCTGCCAGACTAGGTAACGGTCCGCCATTACCCGTAATTCAGGTATTGAGGTGAGTAAGGCGACAATCGCACTGCCAAAACAGGCATATATCACTGCGAACAGGCAAGCGACTACGCCCGCTTGCCGGCAGGCAGCTCGCCACACATTGATTAATTGCTTACCGTTGCGAGCGCCCCATGCCTCACCAGAAAAGGCCTCCACTGCATAAGCAAAACCATCCAATGCGTAGGCGGTAAAAGTCAGAAACATCAGCAACACCGCATTAATCGCCACCACATCACTACTAATACGCGCGCCGAGCACCGTCAGCGAGGCGAAGCAAAGTTGTAGTAATAGTGAACGCAGCATAATGTCGCGGTTGAGGCGCAGCAGCCGACGAAAATCCCCTTTCCATCCTTGCCTTAACTGCCTAAGCGTCACGCCACGCAGGCGTAACACATGAATCACCATCAGCACGCCAACCGCCAGTGTGACATATTCCGCAATCGCGGTAGCCGCCGCCGCGCCCTGCACGCCCCACTTCAACCCGATAACAAACCACAAGTCGAGCAAAATGTTCACCAGGTTACCGACAATCAGCAGAATGACTGGCGCACGCGCGTACTGAACGCCAAGTAGCCACCCGAGGATAACCAGATTTGCCAGCGTTGCCGGTGCGCTTAACCAACGAATAGAGATGAATAAATGTGCTTGTTCCAGTACCGCAGGGCTACCGCCAACAATACCGGTCGCTAACTGGCTGAGAGGATTGCGTAATAAGACGAAGAAAAGACCGGCAACCACGGCAATCAGCAAAGGTTGCATCAGGGCGCGCGCCAGTGCGGTTGTGTTGCCCGCGCCAAACGCCTGGGCGGTTAAACCGGTGGTGCTCATGCGTAAGAACAACAGCAACATGAACAGGAAACTGGTCGTCGTAGTGCCAACCGCGACGCCGCCAAGATAAACCGGGCTGTCGAGATGACCAATCACCGCCGTATCAACCAACCCCAGCAGCGGAACGGTGACATTGGAAAGGATCATTGGCAGCGCCAGCCGCCAGAGCTGTTTATCCGTCGCGGTAAAAAGTTGCATTATCGTTTAGAGGCAATGCTCCCGCGGCAGAAACCGGCGAGGAGAGAGGATCAATGCGTCGGCGGCAAAGACCGACGCGTTATCAGATGGCGGTTACAGCCAGTCGCTATTACGGATCACGCCCACCGCCAAACCTTCAATGGTCAGGTTCTGTTGACGCAAGTCGACCACAATAGGCTCAAACTCATTATTTTCCGGCAGCAACTGTACAATGTTACCCTGTTTTTTTAGGCGTTTAACGGTAACTTCATCATCGATACGCGCCACCACCACCTGGCCGTTGCGCACATCCTGCGTTTTATGCACCGCTAACAAATCGCCGTCAATAATACCGATGTCTTTCATTGACATACCGCTAACGCGCAGTAAAAAATCCGCATTGGGTTTAAATAGCGACGGATCAACCTGAAAGCGGCTTTCAATATGCTCTTGCGCCAGCAGAGGTTCACCGGCGGCGACGCGCCCAATCAGCGGTAGCCCCTCTTCCTCTTCCGCCATTAAGCGAATACCGCGCGAAGCGCCGGAAACAATCTCAATCACGCCCTTACGCGCCAGCGCTTTCAGATGCTCTTCTGCCGCATTCGGGGAACGAAAACCCAGTTGGGAGGCGATTTCAGCACGCGTCGGTGGCATACCGGTTTGATTAATATGGTCACGAATCAGGTCATAAACCTGCTGCTGCCTTGCCGTTAACGCTTTCATCCCGCCCCCTGGTTGTTTATACAGTCGCTGTGAGTATATACAGGTATTTACGGATTGAAAACCTAAACGTGGGTAAAAAACAGCGGTTTGTGCATTTTTGGAAGCCTCATCCCAAATGATGCGGCCACAGCAGCATCACCCATACGAAGACCGCCAACAGAATACTCAGCAAGACCGCCGCCGACCCCATATCTTTCGCGCGCCCCGCCAGCGGGTGAATTTCACTGCCAATCCGGTCTACAACCGCTTCAATTGCACTGTTCAATACTTCAATAATAATCACCAGAAATACCGACCCGATGAGCAAGACGCGGGTAATGGCATCAACATCCAGCCAACATGCCACCACGATCGCCACCAGCGCCGCTATCGATTCCTGCCGAAACGCCGCTTCATTTTGCCACGCGGCTCGTAATCCTTTCCAAGAATAACCTGCCGCTTTTATGATTCGCGTCATGCCGGTTACGTTATTTGCCATAATCAGGGAACCCTTTGGAATGTTTAACGTCAATGTGAAGGTGTCGCACACCGTGCAACACAACAGATATTCGAAGCGCTTTCTGGTATGCTTGCGGCGCTTTGCTAACAAGAGGCTTCATGTTGTCTATGTCAGGTTGGCGTAAAATCTATTATAAGTTGTTGAATTTACCACTTACTTTTCTGGTGAAAAGCAAGGCGATCCCATCACACCCGATCGCCGAATTGGGGCTCGATACGTCGCGCCCTATTATGTATGTATTGCCTTATGATTCAAAGGCCGATCTCCTTGCTTTGCGCATGCAATGCCGCCGTTATGATCTTCCCGATCCGCTGGAACCGCTGGAGATTGACGGGACGCTGCTGCCGCGCCATGTGTTTATCCATGACGGCCCGCGTGTTTTCCCCTATTTCGTGCCTAACTTGCAATCGGTCAAACTGTTCCACGACTATCTGGACCTGCACCGCAGTAACGCTGAGTTAGATGTGCAGATGGTGCCGGTTTCGGTGATGTTCGGTCGCGCGCCGGGTCGTGAAATCCAGGGCGAATCGGCACCCCATTTGCGAGTTTTGAATGGCGTACAGAAATTCTTCGCCGTGCTGTGGCTGGGGCGCGATAGCTTTGTACGCTTCTCGCCAACGGTTTCGCTACGCCGTATGGCGACCGAGCACGGCACAGATAAAACCATTGCGCAAAAACTGGCGCGCGTGGCGCGGATGCATTTTGCCCGCCAACGCCTGGCGGCAGTTGGTCCAAGCTTACCGGCGCGTCAGGATTTGTTTAACCGCCTGTTGCAGTCCAAAGCTATCGCGAAAGCGGTAGAAGACGAAGCGCGTAGCAAAAAAATCTCGCACGAGAAAGCACAACAAAACGCCATTGAACTCATGGAAGAGATTGCCGCTGATTTCTCCTACGAGGCCATTCGTCTGACCGATCGCGTGATGGGTTGGACATGGAGCAAGCTCTATCAGGGGATTAATGTCAGCGGCGGTGAGCGCGTTCGTCAACTCGCGCAGGACGGGCACGAAATTGTCTATGTTCCCTGCCATCGCAGCCATATGGATTACTTACTGCTCTCCTACGTGCTTTATCATCAAGGGCTGGTCCCACCGCATATTGCCGCAGGAATTAACCTGAACTTCTGGCCTGCCGGGCCGATTTTCCGCCGTCTGGGCGCCTTCTTTATCCGCCGAACCTTCAAAGGGAATAAACTCTACTCGACCGTGTTTCGTGAGTATCTCGGCGAACTGTTTACCCGCGGCTACTCGGTGGAATATTTCGTTGAAGGCGGTCGTTCACGTACCGGTCGCTTGCTTGATCCGAAGACCGGCACGCTTTCGATGACTATCCAGGCGATGCTGCGCGGCGGTAATCGCCCCATCACATTAGTGCCGATTTATATTGGTTACGAGCATGTAATTGAGGTTGGCACCTACGCGAAAGAGTTGCGCGGCGCGGCGAAGGAGAAAGAAGGGTTCCTGCAAATGGTGCGCGGCCTGCGTAAACTACGCAACCTCGGGCAGGGCTACGTTAACTTTGGCGAACCGTTACCGCTGATCAATTATCTGAACCAACGGGTGCCGGAGTGGCGCGAGGCTATCGATCCGATTGAGGCACAACGCCCGAACTGGTTAACCCCGGCGGTCAATGATATTGCCCAAAAGGTGATGGTACGGATCAATAATGCCGGTGCCGCGAATGCCATGAACCTGTGCGTGACCGCGTTATTAGCTTCGCGCCAGCGTTCGCTCACGCGCGAGCAGTTAATTGAACAGTTGGATTGCTACCTGCAATTACTGCGTAATGTCCCCTACTCGCCGGAATCCACCGTACCGGATGTTACGCCGGAAGCCCTGTTAAACCACGCGTTGGGAATGAATAAGTTCGAAACCGAGCAGGACAGTATCGGTGAAATTATTGTACTGCCGCGTGAGCAAGCGGTGCTGATGACGTATTACCGTAACAATGTGCATCATATGTTGGTGATCCCGTCGCTTATTGCCGCCATCGTGCAACAACATCGGGAAATTTCACATGCCGAATTGCTGCATCAGGTCACCACGCTTTACCCAATGTTGAAAAGCGAGTTGTTCCTCCGCTGGCGCAAAGAGGAGTTAGCGCAAGTGCTGAGCGATCTCACCGCCGAACTAGCACGCCAGGGGCTGGTAGTCAGCGATGAAAACTCGCTGCGTATTAATCCGCCACGCCTACGCTCCTTGCAACTGTTGGCGGCTGGCGTGCGTGAAACATTACAGCGCTACACCATTACCTTCTCCATTTTGAGCGCGAATCCAACCATTAACCGCGGTTCGCTGGAGAAAGAGAGCCGAACCATGGCACAACGCCTGTCGGTGTTGCACGGTATTAATGCGCCGGAGTTTTTCGATAAGGCGGTATTCGCATCGCTGGTTCTAACATTACGCGATGAAGGCTATATCAGTGATACCGGCGACGCGCAGTTAGACGAGACATTACGCGTGTATCATCTGCTGGCCGATTTGATTACCCATGATGTGCGGTTGACCATTGAGAGCGCTGCGGCGCACGAATAGCCGCCGTCGTTGATAATGGTGATAAAAAGGGCGAATGATGAACATTCGCCCTTTTTTATTTCCAACTTAAAACCACGTCCTATGGACGTGGTTATCGCCTCGGTTCTGGCTCTGCCTGTAAAAACCGGCCCATGTCAAACTCCTCATCTGTTGTCCCCACAACTGATAAGGAAATTCAACATGAGCAGGTTTCAAAAAGCTTCCCACGTGCTGTGGCATTGTCAATACCATATAGTCTGGACGCCAAAGTGTCGCTTCAGGATATTAAAAGGAAATGTTGGTAAAGAGGTTTATCGGCAAATCTGGATTTTAAGCGAACAGCTTAAAATCCAGATAGTTGAGTTAAATGTGCAGTTAGATCATGTGCATCTGCTGGTAAATATTCCACCGAAGTTATCAGTATCAGAAGTAATGGGCCATCTGAAAGGCAGAACAGCAATCAGGTTGTTCAACAAGTTCCCCTACCTGCGCAAGCACAAGTTATGGGGCAATCACTTTTGGGCCAAAGGATACTGCGTGGATACAGTGGGCGTGAATGCTGAAATGATCCGTAAATATGTAAAATATCAAGAGAAGCATGAAGTTGAAGATAAACAACTGTCGCTTCATGAGGTGTGAAGAGAGGGCTCTAAGAGTCCGAACTTAGTACGCCCCTATGGGGCGAAAAACAAAGCCGCCTTCTATGAAGGCGGATTTTTACTTCCCGCGCCCTCGCATCAAACCAGGCGGGTAAACGGTGAGGTGTTTAACAATACGCCGATAAAAATCACTAAACCGACGTAATTATTATTCAAAAACGCCTGGAAACAGCGTGCCCGATCCCGCCTGGCAATCAGCTTCTGCTGGTGAAAAAACAGCGTCGCCGCCAACAATAACGCCCAATAAAATGCGCCATTCAGATGCATCAAAATACCGACGATGGTCAACATCGCCAGCGCAGCCATTTGCAATAGGCCGATAATCAGCTTATCAAAACGACCAAACAGAATGGCCGTCGATTTGACGCCAATCCTTAAATCATCATCACGGTCAACCATCGCATATTCGGTATCGTAGGCCACTGTCCAACACATGTAGGCGGCAAATACTAACCAACAGGTTAGCGGTAACGCTTCACTTACCGCCGCCCAGGCCATCGGGATCGACCAGCCAAACGCCGCGCCTAATACCACCTGCGGCAGGTTGGTATAACGTTTCATAAAGGGATAGATAAACGCCAAGGCCAGCCCGGCAAACGAGAGCCAAATGGTCATCGCATTCATGGTTAACACCAGCGCAAATGAGATCAGAACCAGGATAACGAACAACCCTTTCGCTTCTTTCTCGCTCACCATTCCGCTAGGTAACGGACGCCCACGCGTACGTTTTACGTGCCCGTCGATCTTACGGTCAGCAAAATCATTCACTACGCAGCCCGCCGCGCGCATAAAGAACACGCCAAGTACGAAGACTAATAGCACGCCCAGCGGCGGCACCGCCATCCCGGAAAGCCATAGCGACCACAGCGTAGGCCACAGCAATAACAACGAACCAATCGGCTTATCAATGCGCATCAGGCGGCTATACGCCTGAAATTTACTCACTTGCAAACTTGTTTCCACGTCAATCCATCCCTTCTGGCGAATGGCTAAGGTATAACGGCGCCGCAGGCAAAAAAAGTTCGGTCAACAGCAATGGCTTGCCCGACAGACGCAAACGCGAACGCCGCGCCCAGAGTGATGACACCGTGCCGGGCTCGATAAAATCCCGTGTCAGTGTGGAGGTTGAAAACAGATAACGCCCGAGCGGACGCGTACCTAGCTCACGCAGCATGGTTTCCGGCCCGTTCAGCGTCGATTCCGGCACCAGAGTTCTACCCGCCAGCCAAGGCACGCCATCGCCAAACAAGATGACTTCACGCAACCAGTAACGCGTTTCAGTTGGCAGAAATTGAAGGTCATCACCCACTTCTTCAGCAGAAATAAAGCCTTCCCGAATGGGCTCAACGGTCACTTTCCCGCAGTGGCGCTCAAATCGCCTGGTCATCGAATCCTCCTCCATTAACCAACCCAGCAACGCTGGCGATAAAGAGGGGGATGAAGTAGGCAGCCATTCAATTGCTCGTAGCAGGCTAAGCGCGTTATTCGGCATACGGCATCTCCGATAGAAAATCAGGAGCCATAGTGTAGCGCAGTGCATCGCACAGAACACGCAGTGCGGCGGAAAATCCGCATCGGCGAAAGTAAAAAGGGTGCGTCAAATGACGCACCAATCATCCAGCAAGATCAGCAATATGGGGATGAAATCATCCCTTGCCTTTCACACTACTGATAAATGTCGCGCGAGCCGAGGTTGAACCTAAACGTTCAGCTTCATTCATCAGCTTCAGCGCTTTATCAATATCACCGGCTTTAACGGCCTTTTTAATACCATTATTAAAGTAGTTTTCCGTGTCGTTCAGTACCGGCTCGGCTTTTGCCGCCGGGGCAGAAGTGGCAGGCGCTGCCATTGGCGCGGCGGCCGGCGCCGAAGGTGCGGTATTGGCAGCGGCGGCGGTGCTACCGATCACTACCGGTTTAGGGTCTGAGGCGCCAAACAATTTACCGATCATGATGTTGCCGCTGTTCTGTTCGGTTTTAACCTTCAGTGTTAACGTGCCTTGGGTGGTATGTTGTGCAATCGGATCGGCGACGTCAGGAATCGCGTTACTGGCACCTTCCGCATACAACTTGGCGGGGTTAATCACCGTGGTGGTTTCCGCTAAATCACGCGTGGTGGTGTAAACCAGTAAATAGATCTGTCGCTGCCCCAATACTGGCGTCAGCTTCATGGTGTTTTCCAACCGGTTACCCGACATTACGCCCGGCTTTTCATACGGGAAATAGCTGCTCGGGAAAAAGGCGGCGGGCTGCATTTGCTCATCCAGCACCAACACGTTAGGCGCATACACATGCAAATCTTTGATAATGCTCGACAGGGTAATTTCTAGCGATCCCTGATCGGCAGGCAGGGCGATAGCCGCTACGCCGCCGGTGATATTCCCTAAATTAATCCCCACCGAGGAGGCATTCAGAACAATGTCCTGGCTGACCGGCGGCGTGAGGGCCATCCACGGCAGGTTTTGTAACTTATCCTGTGGGATGGTTGGCGCGGTAGCGACATTCTGTGGGTTAACCGTCGCGGCGTAGGCGCCGGGCAGCAGCGAAAGGCTGAGTACCGGGAACAGGCACAGCGCCAGAAGATGTTTTTTCATTTTTTTATCCTCAGGGTCAAGCCCCGTATCCTTCAGGCAAAGAGGATACGGGCTAATTATGATGCTGGCGGACGCTAAGCGTCCGCACAGACTGCTGGTTTACCACCAGGCTTCCATCTGAATACCGAAGGAAACTTCGTCGTCATTACCACGGCTAAAGGTGTGGGTCGCGTTATCGCTATACGCCAGACCAGCCGTCGTACCGGCGATATCGAAGTTACGATCGCCTTCCTGAGAAGAGGCGTAGCCCCATTTCTCATCCCATTTGGCATAGGTTGCGAACAGACGAATGGCCGGACGTGACCAAATGCTGTTACCGGCTTGCCATTGCTGCGCCAGGGTAATTTTGTATTGGTTGTTGGTATCATCGGTACGCTGTGACTTCACGTTGTCATAACCGGCTTCCAACAAGGTGCTCATGGTTTCCGTCCATTTGTACATTGGACGCACGCCCACCGTGTACCAGGTGGTACCGTTGTTATTGTCGCGATCAACGTCCTGATACATACCAACGTACATCAGGCTCCAGGTATCGTTAAAGTCGATGGCGCCGTGGTCGATCACACGAATCATATGGCCGTCACGGTTTTCAGCCGTGTTCGGACGTCCGCTGGTTTCCGTCATTGCATCGGTCGCGTACTGCACCACAAATTTGTTCAGACTAGTGCCGTAGAAGGTCTGGGTGTGTTCTAACGTCGCCATCCAGCCATCTTTGGTATTATCATCCGAGGAGGCCCTGAAACCGTCGGTTTCGTTGGCGCGACCATAGTCAAAGCCCAGTTCCAGCGAACCGCCCGGGTTAACTTGCATCTGCGCTAAACGCACGTCGAAAATATCGTTGGAAAGCGGCTTGGTGTCACGGGGATCAAGTCGTCTATCAATAAAGCCTTCTGAACCGCCGGCTTCGCTGTTACGCGTTGCCGCCAGAGACAGTTTACCGAAGCCAAGATCAACGTTTTCCAGACCGCCGCCAGGACCAGAAACGTCCCAGTAGTAGAAGTCGATCATGTGTACATCGTGACGCTGGTAGTAACGCTTACCGGCCCAAATATTGGCGCCCGGTAATGCGTCGATCAGGTTTTTACCCACCACGTTCATCTGACGTACGCTAGGGCTGGTGGATTCGTCATCGTTAAGCTGACTTACCGCATAACCGATCATGGTATCAACGTAGAAGCTTTTATCGCCCTCTTTCCACGCTTCCTGCCCTAATTCCACTTCAGCGTAAGTTTCACATTCGTTACCCAGACGATATTTTGAATCGGCGCCAGTCGCCTTAAAGCATTGCTGTTCACCGCCGCTCCCGGTCCAGCCAATACCGGAACGTGCGTAGCCTTTAAAATCAACCGCACCGGCTTGCGAAGCCATCAGCGTCGCCGCTGTCGCCACCGCCACGGCCAGAGGATATTTACGCAGCATTATCATCATTGTTCTCCTGTTATCATTGCTATTGCTGTCGTGCTTCAACGCCCGGCTCTTGATGCAGCCGGCGACAGGCGCGACCATCTTCACGGAAGAGATGGCAACGTTGAGGCGGCAGGCCGATGGCGTAATGGGCACTTTCTTCTACCAACACCACGTCGTTCTGGCGGAACACCAGGTTTTGACGCAGCGCGGGGATTTGAATATGGATTTGCGTTTCGTGACCAAGCTGCTCAACCACTTGAACCACGCCGGAAAGCGTGACGTCAGCAACATCGCTGGGCAGCAGATGCTCAGGGCGAATACCGAGCGACATATTGGCGCCGACCTGCACATCGGTGCTGTCAACCGGCAGCCAAATTTGCTGTTGGTTCGGTAGCTCAACCTGGACCTGATCAATGGCGGTACCGGTGACCTTAACCGGCAGGAAATTCATTTTCGGCGAGCCGATAAACCCGGCGACAAAGCGGTTGGCGGGATAGTGGTACAGCTCCAACGGCGCGCCAATCTGCGCGATATGTCCCTTCTCCAGCACCACAATCTTGTCGGCCAGCGTCATCGCTTCGACCTGATCATGGGTGACGTAAATCATGGTGCGTTGTAAGCGCTTGTGCAGACGCGAGATTTCAATACGCATCTGCACACGCAGTGCCGCATCGAGATTAGAAAGTGGTTCGTCTAGCAAGAATACTTGCGGCTCCGCCACCAGTGTGCGGCCAATTGCCACGCGCTGACGCTGCCCGCCGGACAACGCTTTCGGCTGCCGATCAAGCAGGTGCGCCAGTTGCAGGATTTCCGCTACTTGGTTGACGCGTTGCTGGATCTCCGCTTTTGCGGTGCCCGCCAGCTTGAGGCCGAAAGACATATTTTCCGCCACCGAGAGGTGGGGATACAGCGCATAGGACTGGAACACCATGCCGACGCCACGCTCGGCGGGCGGCACTTCATTCATGCGGCGATTATCAATCAGTAGCTCGCCAGAGGTGATCTCTTCCAGACCGGCGATCATGCGTAATAGGGTTGATTTGCCGCAGCCCGACGGGCCGACAAACACCACAAACTCACCGTCAGCGATAGCAAGATTGATATCTTCTGATACCACAACGTCACCCCAGGCTTTGGTGACATTCTTCAGCACAACGCTTGCCATTCGCCTCTCCCGATCGCTCACAACCATTTGAATGGCTGCGAGTGTGCAAGAAGTCTGACGGCGGCGACTCCTCCGCCTTGCGCTTTTTTATGGGGGAGGAGAAAGGAGGATGAAGAGGATGGTTGCCGGGTGAATCCTGAATTCTTCGGCAGATTTTCGTGATCGAATTGGCAAAAAAGCGGGGCTTTTTTTGCGGGGCACTACACAGAAATGGAGGAAATAGCTAGAGCGATCACACTTCGTTAATCGGGGGCGTAGACGTGGGGATGATGAGTCAGCAATCGCTTATCCGCAGACTGCGTGCGTAACAGTCGACCGCTCATGATTAGAGGTAAGAGACATGTCAAAGTTCAAACTGAATGCCAAAACGTTGCTGTTGTGTACGCTCACTACCGCGCTGTTACCGGGTGCTGCGTTAGCAAAAATCGAAGAAGGTAAGCTGGTTATCTGGATTAACGGAGACAAGGGCTACAACGGGCTGGCGGAAGTCGGCAAGAAGTTTGAGCAAGATACCGGCATCAAAGTCACGGTCGAACATCCCGATAAGTTGGAAGAGAAATACCCACAGGTCGCCGCAACCGGCGATGGCCCGGATATTATTTTTTGGGCGCACGATCGCTTCGGCGGCTATGCGCAATCCGGCCTGCTGGCCGAAATTTCGCCCGACAAAGCGTTACAGGATAAGATCTACCCCTTTACCTGGGACGCGGTACGCTATAACGGTAAGCTGATTGGCTACCCCATCGCGGTAGAGTCGCTGGCGCTGATCTACAACAAAGACCTGCTGCCAACCCCGCCGAAGACCTGGGAAGAGATTCCGGCGCTTGATAAGCAACTGCGCGCCAAAGGGAAAAGCGCGCTGATGTTTAACCTGCAAGAACCCTACTTCACTTGGCCAATTACCGCCGCCAATGGTGGTTACGCGTTTAAGAAAGAAGCCAATGGCAGTTATAACCTGAAAGACGTTGGCGTGGCGAATAAGGGCTCACAGGAAGGTCTGCAATTCCTCGTCGATCTGATTAAAAACAAGCACCTCAATGCCGATACCGATTATGCGATTGCCGAGGCCGCTTTTAATAAAGGCGAAACGGCGATGACCATCAACGGCCCGTGGGCATGGGGTAATATCGATAGCGCCAAAATCCATTATGGCGTCACGCTGCTGCCAACCTTTAAAGGACAACCGTCTAAACCTTTTGTTGGGGTGCTGAGCGCCGGGATTAATGCCGCCAGCCCAAATAAAGAGTTGGCGAAAGAGTTTCTGGAAAACTATTTGCTGACCGATGACGGTCTGGCAAAAGTTAACGCCGATAAACCGCTGGGCGCCGTTGCGCTGAAATCCTACCAAGAGAAGCTGGCGAAAGATCCGAAGATCGCCGCCACCATGAATAACGCGCAAAAAGGGGAAATCATGCCAAACGTCGCGCAAATGGCGGCCTTCTGGTATGCAGAGCGTAGCGCGATACAGAATGCATTGAGCGGGCGTCAAACCGTACCGGCGGCGTTGAAAGACGCGCAAACCCGGATCACTAAATAGGCCAATCAGGCCACGGTTAGGCGAACAGGCACAAGGAATTTACCATGGCAAAACCCGCATCGCGGTGGCATAACGCCCTGAAGTGGCTGATGATTGCTTTGTGTACCCTCTTCACCGCCTGGTTGGTGATGTTGATGTACGCCCAGGGAGAGTATCTGTTCGCCATCGTCACGCTGGTGCTGCTTGGCACTGGTCTGGCGATTTTTTCCCGCCACCGCACTTCCGCCTGGCGTTATGTGTATCCGGGCTTGGCCGGGATGGGGCTGTTTGTTCTCTTCCCGCTGGTCTGTACCATCGCCATCGCCTTTACCAATTACAGCAGCACTAACCAGTTGACGTTCGAGCGCGCGCAACAGGTGTTATTGCAAAGCCAATACCAATCGGGAGAGGGTTATACCTTTAGCCTGTATCCACGAGGAAACGCATGGGTGTTGGCGCTGGCGGGAGACAACAGCACGCAATTTGTCTCAGCGCCGTTTACGTTTAACCCAAACGCGCAGCAAACCCTCACGCTCAGCGCCTCAGCTACGCCACCCTCCGGAGAAAAGGCGCTATTGCGTGTCATCACCCAGAATCGCCAGGCGCTGGGGCAACTGACCGCTGTCTTACCGAACGGTTCGCAGGTTCGCATGAGTTCGTTACGTCAGTTTTCCGGTACGCAACCGTTGTATGCGCTTGGCGCTGACCAGCGTTTGACCGATAAGCAAAGCGGCAAGGTGTGGTACCCCAATAATGCCAGCGGTTTTTATCAAACCAAAACCGCAGATGGCCAGTGGAGTAACGAAAAGTTAAGCCCCGGGTATACCGTCACCATTGGCTGGAAAAATTTCCTGCGCGTCTTCACCGATCAAGGGATTCAAAAACCCTTTATTGCGATCTTTTTCTGGACCATCGCCTTCTCCGCGCTAACCGTGGTGTTAACCGTCGCGGTTGGTATGGTACTGGCCTGCCTCATGCAGTGGGAGGCGTTGAAAGGACGTGCGGTTTACCGCCTGCTGCTGATCCTGCCATATGCGGTACCCGCGTTTATCTCGATACTGATTTTCAAAGGGCTTTTTAACCAAAGCTTTGGGGAAATCAATATCATGCTGGCTAGCCTGTTTGGAGTGAAACCGGCGTGGTTTAGCGACCCTTTAATGACGCGCAGCATGCTGATTATTGTCAATACCTGGCTGGGCTACCCTTATATGATGATTCTATGCATGGGGATGTTAAAAGCCATTCCGGAGGATCTGTATGAGGCCTCGGCGCTGGACGGCGCCACGCCACGCCAAAACTTCTTTCGCATTACCTTGCCGTTGTTAATCAAACCGCTAACGCCGCTGATGATCGCCAGTTTTGCGTTTAACTTTAATAACTTCGTGCTCATCCAGTTGTTAACTAACGGCGGGCCGGATCGCCTCGGCACCACCACACCGGCGGGCTATACCGACTTACTGGTGAGTTACACGTGGCGCATCGCCTTTGAAGGCGGCGGCGGGCAGGATTTCGGCCTCGCGGCGGCCATCGCCACACTGATTTTCCTATTGGTTGGCGCGTTAGCGATCCTGAACCTAAAAGCCACACGAATGAAGATTGAGTGAGGGAAAAAGCATGGCTATCGTTCAACCTAAATCCCAAAAGCTGCGTTTATTCCTCACCCATTTGTTATTACTCGGCTTTATTGTCCTGATTATGTACCCGTTACTGATGGTGGTCGCCATCTCCCTGCGCCCGGGTAACTACGCCATTGGCAGCCTGCTCCCGGACCAGATTTCCTGGGATCACTGGAAACTGGCGCTCGGCTTTTCGGTTACGCATGACAACGGTAGCGTCACACCACCACCTTTTCCGGTGCTGTTGTGGCTATGGAATTCAGTGAAAGTGGCGGCAATTACCGCCGTCGGGATAGTGGCGCTTTCCACCACCTGTGCCTATGCTTTTGCACGATTACGTTTTCGCGGTAAAGCCAGCTTGCTGAAAGCCATGCTGATTTTCCAAATGTTTCCGGCGGTGCTTTCACTGGTGGCGCTGTATGCGTTGTTTGATCGGCTCGGGCAATATCTGCCCTTTATCGGTTTGAATACCCATGCGGGCCTGGTGTTTGCGTATTTAGGCGGGATTGCGTTGCATGTCTGGACGATTAAGGGCTATTTCGAAACCATCGACTCCTCGCTGGAGGAGGCCGCTGCGCTGGATGGCGCGACACCGTGGCAGGCATTTCGCTTAATTCTGCTGCCGCTGTCAGTGCCTATTCTGGCGGTGGTGTTCATTTTGTCATTTATTGCGGCGGTAACGGAAGTCCCGGTCGCTTCGTTGTTATTACGTGATGTAAACAGTTATACGCTGGCGGTCGGCATGCAGCAGTACCTCAATCCGCAGAACTATCTGTGGGGTGATTTCGCCGCTGCGGCTGTGCTCTCCGCGTTACCGATTACGTTAGTGTTCCTGCTTGCGCAACGCTGGCTAGTTAATGGCCTGACTGCCGGAGGGGTAAAAGGTTAAGTTTCATTGTTGTTGTTGTTTGCCACTGCTTGTTGTTTATTGCCACTGCGAGATAGACCTGTGTTCATTAGGCGGCCATTCGGCCGCCCTTTTTTTCTCTTAGCGGTAATGAATATCGCGATCGGTAGTCATGTCATACAACTGATACTTCCGACCCAACATCTGCCCGCCATCGCGGGTGAGCGGCGTCCAGTTGATCTGAGCGCGGCCCCGTACCGGCGATACGCTAAACAGATCCAACGGAATGGAAACGTAGAAGCCCTTAGTGAACGAGCCTTCACCATAATCCGCTGCGGAAACGTTGGTTAAGGTAGCGTAGGCGCCAACGGTGATCCCGCTATTAAAGCGTTTCGAAATATCCAGCGTTCCGCCCTTATCTTTCGCCAGATATTGGCCGACGCTCATTTTTACCAATACATCATCGGCAAACCACGGTTGCCAGTAGGCGGTCAGGTTACCGGTTGGCGCTTTGTAATCGGTAAACTTCATCATATTGTCCCAATCACGCTGCTTCACATAGTTTGCATCGAGACCGAATGCCCAGGCAGAATCGACCGGACGATAAAGGATTTCCGCCCCCACGCCGCCATACATGGTTTCCAGATAACCACCGTAAACCTGTCCGTAGAAGTTATTGCCTAAATACTGGAAATAGTTGGCTTGTAAGTTGTTAACATAAAAGTCGTTTTGAACGTACTCTCGGATGTGGGTACGTACACGCGGCAGCGTAGAACCGCTGTTACCAGCTTCAAACTTAAATTTATTGTAGTTGTTCGCCACATTACCAAACAGGCCGCCAGCGACCACCAGATGATCGGTCAGCCAGTAATCGGCGGTACCCAATACGCCAATCTGATACAGGTAGAAATCATCCGGGCCGCCGAGAGATTGGTTTAATACCGGCGCCAGATTGTAATTCAGGCGGCCTTTTTCAATGTAATAACCCTGTTCGGTTTTACCCGGATCGACCGGGTTAACCCGTTGCTGATCCAGCGGTTGCTCATGCCCAAGTGGGTAACCTTCCAGCTGCTGACGCAGACTATCGACACGGGTTTCTGTGGTGACTTGCGGCAGATTGTTACGCGTCTGCGTCACGCGCAGCGTATCAATATTTTCCGGCAGATCATTCATCAGAATCACATTGGCGCGATCTACCCCTTCCTGGGTGTTGTTATATTTGTACTGCTCGCCGGTAACATACATCGTGTTACCTTTCACCTGTAGGTTCGGCGCATCAAACCCGGCATTGTATTTCAGATCGGTCAACTGCTTCGCCGCCACGGTATGCTGCAAAATCGGCGACTGTGGCTGTGGGTTATACTCAGGTTTCGGGCTATCCCGATGCTCAGTATGCAGATCGTTAAAGTTGGTACGCAATGTCACACCAAACATAAAGGTGTTGCCGCGCTCGTAGCTGGCGTTAATATCCGCCCAATCGGTCAGGCGATAAATCGCCCCAACGTTCACTTTGCTACTCTGCTCCAACCTACCGGCAAAATCGTCCTCGTAATCATTCCCTTCATATTCCAGCTTCAGGCGCAGCGGCTGCCAGGGCGTTTGATACTCAATACCGCCAAACAGCGCGGCAGGCCCGCGGAAAAACTGGTTGCCATTGACCGAACCAGAGCGGCGCACGCCGTTCGGACGGCTACAGAATTTATCATCGGCTTCACAGAATGGGTTCTTAATATTGCCGCTGTTACCGAGATAGCCCCATCCCATGCCAAGCGTGAAGTCAAACGGCCCCCAGGCTTTACTCGCCACCAGATATTCACTGTCAAATAGGCCGGACCCGCCAATATCGCGAGAGCCTACCGCCACTTGCGGTAACCAATAGCCCTCTTCCCACAGACGTAATTTGACGTCGAACGCTTTATCTTTAAAGGTCTGATCGCCACTGAAGCTCTCTACGCTACTAAATTGACGCGTACGCACATCGGTATAGCGAATGGTGGCTTCCAGCCAGGGAAACAGCGTGGTTGACGCGGAGTAAAAACGATATTGATCGTTATCTCGATAGTTCAGGTTGAACTCCCCCGCCCGGGCAAAGCGTGCGGTGGGCACCTGCATCAAGCCAACGCCACCAAAATCCGATTGTGATGGCCCGATCGGATCGGGATACGTTGCTGCCTGTGCCTGACAAGCGTAGGCAACGGAGAGAGATAACAGGCTGAGCAGATAGCGTTTTTTCATCAGTCAGGGATCCGGTGTGTCAAAACAGAAATAATGTGTTGATTGAGGTCTTGGTATTCGCCCGGCAGCGCCCAGGAGGAGAAACCCACATAAATAATGCTGCCCGGCTCCGCTTCAACGTGACGGTGGTTCCAGTACGCTATCGGTGCCTCTTTCACTTCGCCATTCGGGGCAATCACCACCGCAATACTGCGCTCTGCGCCCGTCAGCCGGTCATGCCCTTCAAGATAGTCGCGAATATCACGCCCCGGTTGCCATGGCGTTTTGCCCGGATTACCGATCGCTCCGACCAATGTAACGCTGTCAGGTTGCTGCAACGTGTAGACGCTGTACTCCCCCTCCAGACGACGATTCGCCTCCGGACGGAGCCGTATCCAGTCGGGATCGAGAGAGGTGAATTGACGCCCCGTCACCTTTATCGCCGACAATTGCGTGATGACTTGGTTAATCGCCGAGGCTTGGTCGCCCTCTTCGGTCGCGGCCCACGCTCTCAAACGCGCCAGCGTTTGCTGATAGTGTTGTTGCGCGACGACGGTCGCCATTTTTTCCGCAATGACCGTTCCCGGCCACCAAGAGCGATTGGTCAACGCGGGGCTGGCTAACAGTTGCGCGAGATTTTGCGCATGGCTCACCTGCGCGGTTTCGCTGGTTCCCGGGTAGTACACCGTCACCTGGCTATCCGCGCAGGCATTAAACGACAAACCAAGCGCCGCCCCGAGCAATAAGTGGGTTATTTTTTTCATGATTTCGCGGGTTTCAGGATAGTGATATCAAGAGGCAGCGTATCCGCGCCCAACATTTGTCGGCTTTGACGAACCTGACCGGTGAGCGCATCAACCCAGAAGGTGTTTTCCCAAGAGGTGCCGGTCGCATCAATATTGACCTCCTCGTGATAAACACGGCAGGCTACTTTAGTACCGGCAAGTTCTAACACCGCATCTTTATCGCGAGTAAAGGTCGACACGGCAGTGCCCGAACGCAACTGGCCATTTTCCGTCCAGCTCAGCGTGCGCGTCCAGCGTGCGCCATCCTGTATATGCAGGGCATCCGCCAGCGGATCCTGCGACAGGTTATTGACCTGTAACAAGTTATCTTTCAGACCCAGCGTTTTCACCAGGCGACCACGTTGTGTCACCAGCATCACTTTGTCGCGGGTTACCCACTTCTGCTGGTCATTCTCGTCATAGCCTAAGACGACGAAAATACGCTGGCCGTTATCAATACGCAGATACATGCTGGCATAGGGCAGGCTCTGGATTTGTTCGTTGGTCAGCGTGACGTCATCCGTCCCCATGACCGCTAACTTGATGCTTTCGCCAAGGCCCAGTTGTGAAGGAGAACACGCTTGTAGTAGCAAGCACAGAAGCAGCAATGGTATGTGGCGCACCGATATATCCCTGTGTAAATTCTGCCAGATCAAAAAATAACCACACGAACGTGTGGTTATGATTAATTAAGTCGACTTAACGCGTCGTGCCAGTGGTGGTCGTGGTAGTTGTTCCGGTATTAGAACCGTCACCGCCGCCAGAAGCGGTCAGTGCAACCCCCAGTAACGCACCTACTGCGCCAACGCCAACAGCCGTAGAAGTGCCGGAAGACATGGTCTCCGCATTGGCACCCGCTGCTTCACCTGCATCTCCCGGCGCGGCGAACGCGGCGGAGGCTGCGGCGAAATACAGCACGGCTGCAGTCGCACATAGGACTTTTTTCATACTTACTTTCCCTTCATTAGATGAATGGATTGCCTGCCAGGATGGAATCAGGCCAGTTCAGTATAGGGCAACAAATTACCAGAAATCAGAGCATGCGCGCGGGTGAGGAAAGACAACAATAATTAGTTTAAAACTCTTAAAGTTAACAATAAAAGCAAATAAAAAACTAAATAAAATAATTATATAAATTTAAATAATAGAATTTAGAAAATTACCAGAACAATCGCAAAAATGAGCATGTATAAGCGGTAACCGCCATAAAAATAGCGATTATGCAAACACCATAGTTGAAAAACATATTACTATCAATTAATTAACTGACAAAACAATACAAAACAACGGCTTTAAAATGGGAAGGTGATTCAGATTAATCTTGCGTTAAAACATGGCCCTGAGCGAATTTTTAGGAAAAAACCTAAGACAGATTACGCAATTTTTCCAGTTGAGGCGTCTAAAAATGCGCCCACGATCGCGAAAATAAAACCGGGCGAGGTTAACCCCGCCCGGTTCTCATTTAACCACTTACTCCTGCGCCGCAGGATTAACGCCAGCTTTTATAGCGGTTAATCAACCCATTGGTTGAACTGTCATGGCTGGTTACTTTCTCGTCGCCGCCTAACTCCGGCAGAATACGGTTAGCCAGTTGTTTGCCCAACTCCACGCCCCATTGGTCGAAAGTGAAGATGTTCAAAATTGCGCCCTGAGTAAAGATTTTGTGCTCATACAGCGCAATCAGCGCGCCCAGGCTGTAAGGCGTAATGTCGCGTAGCAAAATCGAGTTCGTTGGACGATTCCCCTGGAACACTTTAAACGGCACGATGTGCTCAACCGACTTCGCGTCTTTACCTGCATCGGTGAACTCTTTTTCCACCACTTCACGCGATTTACCAAATGCCAGCGCTTCGGTTTGCGCAAAGAAATTCGACAGCAGTTTCTGATGATGATCGCCCAGTTTATTATGGGTAATCGCCGGTGCGATAAAGTCACACGGAACAAGCTTAGTCCCTTGGTGAATCAACTGATAAAACGCGTGCTGACCATTGGTGCCTGGCTCGCCCCAAATAATCGGGCCAGTTTGATAAGACACCGCCGCGCCGGTACGGTCCACATATTTACCGTTTGACTCCATATTGCCCTGTTGGAAATAGGCGGCAAAACGGTGCATATATTGGTCATACGGCAGGATTGCTTCAGTTTCTGCGCCAAAGAAGTTGTTGTACCAAATACCAATCAACGCCAACAAAATCGGCAGGTTCTTCTCCGCCGGGGTTGTTGAGAAGTGTTTATCCATCGCGTGCGCGCCGCTCAGTAACTTCTCGAAGTTATCAAAACCGATCGACAGAATGATAGAGAGACCGATAGCCGACCACAGTGAATAACGGCCGCCTACCCAGTCCCAGAATTCGAACATGTTGTTGGTATCAATACCGAAATCACCTACCGCTTTAGCATTGGTCGACAACGCGGCAAAATGTTTCGCCACATGCTGCTCGTCGCCTGCGCTTGCCAGGAACCAGTCACGCGCGCTGTGGGCGTTGGTCATCGTTTCCTGGGTGGTAAAGGTTTTTGACGCCACCAGGAACAAGGTGGTTTCCGGGCTCACATTTTTCAGCGTTTCGGCAATGTGCGTACCATCCACGTTGGAGACAAAGTGCATAGTAAGATGGTTTTTATAAGGACGTAGCGCCTCGGTCACCATAAACGGGCCAAGATCGGAGCCGCCGATACCGATGTTCACCACGTCAGTGATCGGTTTACCGGTGTACCCTTTCCATTCTCCGCTAATGATACGTTCGGAAAAGGCCTTCATCTTCGCCAGCACCGCATTGACTTCTGGCATCACGTCTTTACCGTCGACCACAATCGGCGTGTTGCTACGATTACGCAACGCGACGTGCAGGACCGCGCGATCTTCAGTACGGTTAATTTTCTCGCCAGAGAACATGGACTTAATCGCGCCCGCTAAATCGGTCTCTTTTGCCAGCGCCTGTAATTTATCCAGCGTTTCCGCAGTAATGCGGTTTTTAGAGAAATCCACCAGCATCTGATCGTCGAAGGTGGCGGAGAACTTAGCGAAACGGTCGCTATCTTTAGCAAAAAGATCGGCGATTTCAACGTCTTTCATCTGTTCGAAATGCTGCTGCAACGCCTGCCAGGCAGCGGTTTGTGTCGGATTGATATTTTTCATAACAACACTCTTTTTTATTTGAGAACCGTAATTCTGACCGGGCGCCATGTTACCTGGTACAAAGCAAAATCACTCCTTTTCCTGCAACAGGTTACGACTATCGTTCGGGTGGATTGGTTCCACCATTTGCCCGGGGCTAATTATAATTCAGCTGGCGGATAAGATGCCCGCCCAGCGTTTCAGTATGACTACTCTTGCAGTCTAAAGGAAAAATTTTATGACGCTTTCTCCTCCCCTGCTATTGGTGATTATCGGGCTAAGTTCTTTAGCCGCACAGTGGCGAAGGCGCACTGACTTTACGCTTTGATGAAATTCGCGGGCCTGCCGCCGCTGGCCAGTGCCGTGACCGTGGTACTGGCCCAGCGGTTATCGCTGCCTATCTTTATCCTTTTGGTTTTTGAATTCATTGTGCTGCATCAGCAAGCTGAATCGTTAAACCTTTTGTTCTGGACTTTAGGCGTTACGGTCGTGCCCGGTTTGATCATCGGTGCGCTTGACGCAATGCGTAGAGAAAGCGCGCCATCGTTGCCTTGTACTCTGATTGCGCTAGTACAAAATGAAAATTACTCAAACGGCAATCGTTGACAGCGAAGCGATTAACCGATATTTCTAATCCGCTACTTGCGTACCTGTACGCAAGCCAGAAGAGGCGCGTCGCCCAGGTAGTGTGTTGGAGGAGCCGTATCCGGTGAAAACACATAAGGGGGTGCGACGCCGAGGCGGGAGACACGCGGCGTGTTAACCGTCGACCGCAGGGGCTGAATCCCCTGGGTTGTCACCAAGATTGTTCGGCAGTCGGACAATCTATATCCCGCAGTGCTGGCGTTAAAAAAGGCGTCAGCATCGGGGTATACAAGGTGGGGCGCTTCTGGGTGACTCGTAGTAAGCTAACACTGTTCTACGTCTGCCCCGTTTCTGCTCTTCCCTTGTGCCAAGGCTGATGGAATAAAACCTGACACGGGGTACTTTTTTGCATGTCTCAAACTAATCTTATCGTGGCGAAATTCGGCGGCACCAGCGTAGCCGATTTTGATGCTATGAACCGTAGTGCCGATGTGGTGCTGACCAATCGCGACGTTCGTTTGGTGGTGCTCTCCGCCTCCGCCGGGGTGACTAATTTACTGGTCACGCTGGCGGAAGGCCTGGAGCAGCAGCCGCGCGCTTATCTGCTGGATGAAATTCGCCGTATCCAATACGGCATTATCGATCGCTTACAACAGCCAGACGTCATTCGCGACGAAATCGACCGCATGCTGGAGAACATTACCATGTTGTCGGAAGCGGCAGCGCTAGCCACTTCCACAGCGCTGACCGACGAGTTGGTCAGTCACGGCGAACTGATGTCCTCGTTACTGTTCGTGGAAATATTGCGTGAACGCCAGGTTGCCGCCGAGTGGTTTGACGTGCGTAAAGTCATGCGCACCAGCGATCGTTTTGGCCGCGCTGAGCCGGAGATCGCCATTCTGGCGGAACTGACCACCACACAGCTCAAACCACGCCTGCAAGACGCGATCATTATTACTCAAGGGTTTATCGGCAGCGAAGGGAAAGGACGCACCACCACATTAGGCCGTGGCGGCAGTGATTATACCGCCGCCCTGCTGGGCGAGGCGTTACACGCGAAACAGATTGATATCTGGACGGATGTGCCGGGGATTTATACCACCGATCCACGCGTCGTCGCCTCCGCTCATCGCATTGATGAAATCACGTTTGAAGAAGCGGCGGAGATGGCGACCTTCGGTGCCAAAGTTCTACATCCCGCGACCTTATTACCGGCAGTGCGTAGCGATATTCCGGTGTTTGTCGGCTCCAGTAAAGATCCATCGGCAGGCGGCACGTTAGTGTGTAATAAAACGCAGAATCCTCCGTTGTTCCGTGCGTTGGCGCTACGCCGTAAACAAACGCTACTGACCTTGCACAGCCTGAATATGTTACATGCGCGCGGTTTTCTTGCCGAAGTGTTTAACATTCTGGCGCGCCACAATATTTCGGTCGATTTGATTACCACCTCCGAAGTCAGCGTGGCGTTAACGCTGGATACGACAGGCTCAACTTCTACCGGCGACAGCCTTCTGACGCAAGCGTTGCTAACCGAACTCTCTTCCTTATGTCGGGTCGAGGTGGAAGAAAATCTGGCACTGGTGGCGCTTATCGGGAATAAACTTTCACAAGCGTGCGGCGTAGGGAAAGAAGTGTTTGGCGTACTTGAACCGTTTAACCTGCGTTTGATTTGCTATGGTGCCAGCAGCTATAACCTCTGCTTTTTGGTGCCGGGTAACGACGCCGAGCAAGTGGTTCGGGCGTTACACCATAACCTGTTTGAATAATCTTGCAAGCGGGCCGCCCGGCCCGCTGTTTTAGCACGCCTCTTCTCGGTTTTACCCTAAAAAAAATCCTAAAAGCATCCATTTACCGGCAATTCCCGACAAAATATTTGACGAGATATTATTCAAATTCTGATAATCACGCGCACAAAATTTTACTTAAGTAAGGATACATTGATGCACAAGAAACTTTTCGCCGAGCTATTAGGCACATTTGTACTGGTGTTTGGTGGCTGTGGCAGCGCAGTACTCGCCGCGACTTTTCCGCAATTAGGGATTGGTTTTGCCGGCGTCGCGCTGGCGTTTGGTTTAACCGTGTTAACCATGGCTTACGCGGTGGGACATATCTCGGGTGGTCATTTTAATCCGGCTGTCACGCTGGGTTTATGGGTGGGTGGACGAATTAAATTTTGCCAGGTAATCCCCTATATCATCGCGCAGGTGATTGGCGGTCTGCTGGCGGGTGCGGTGTTGTACGTCATCGCCAGTGGTCATGCCGGGTTTGATGCCAGCGCCGGGTTTGCTTCAAACGGCTACGGCGAACACTCTCCGGGCGGTTATTCGCTAATGGCGGGCGCGGTGATTGAAATCGTCCTGACGGCGGTATTCCTGATTGTGATTCATGGCGCGACCGATAAACGTGCGCCAGCCGGGTTTGCGCCACTGGCGATCGGCCTGGCGCTGACGCTGATTCATCTGATCAGTATTCCGGTGACCAACACCTCAGTGAACCCGGCACGCAGTACCGCGGTGGCGCTGTTCCAGGGAAGCTGGGCGCTGGAACAGCTATGGATGTTCTGGGTAATGCCGCTGATCGGCGCCATTATCGGCGGCGTGATTTATCGTTTCCTGTTGGAAGAAAAAGCGTAAACCGTTTCTTGCCTGACTAAGCCCTGCATTTTGCAGGGCTTTTTTATTTCTCCTTCGCCGATTTCTCGCGGGTTTTCACGCCTTTTTTTGATGATATAGTCTAAGCGCGTCTTCCTCGTTCCGGACGACGACATTGTCTATTGGCAAACACAACCTTCACACTATTCTAATAAGGAAGTCTGGCCATGCTCGCCAAAATTACCCGACTGTTCCCTTTATGGGCGGTTTTGCTCTCCCTTGCCGCTTATTACTCTCCAGGTACCTTTCTGCCGATCGGCCCTTGGGTAACCTATCTGCTGATGCTGATTATGTTTGGCATGGGCGTGACCCTGAATATCGACGATTTTAAACGTGTGCTGGTACGTCCGGCACCAGTGATCGCCGGGACTTTTTTGCACTATCTGGTGATGCCGCTGGCGGCATGGGGGCTGGCGAAACTGTTTCATATGCCACCTGATCTGGCTGCCGGGATGATTCTGGTCGGCAGCGTTGCCAGCGGCACCGCCTCTAATGTGATGATTTATCTGGCGAAAGGTGATGTTGCCCTGTCGGTTACCATCTCCTCCGTATCGGCACTGGTTGGCGTATTTGCTACGCCATTACTCACCAAATTGTATGTCGATACCCATATTCAGGTCGATGTCATTGGCATGCTGTTAAGCATCGTGCAGATTGTAGTGGTGCCCATTGGCCTCGGGCTGATTATCCATCACGCCTTCAATCGGCTGGTGAAACGTGTTGAACCTTGGTTACCGGCGTTTTCGATGCTGTGTATTTTACTGATCATCAGCGCCGTGGTGGCGGGCAGCCAAGGCTTTATTGGTTCGGTCGGCCTGGTGGTGATTGCGGCAGTGATTTTACACAATGCCATCGGGTTACTCGGCGGTTATTGGGGCGGGAAACTGTTTGGGTTTGATGAATCCACTTGTCGTACGCTGGCGCTGGAGGTGGGGATGCAGAACTCTGGTCTGGCGGCGACATTGGGCAAAATTTATTTCAGCCCATTAGCGGCACTGCCCGGCGCGCTGTTTTCTGTGTGGCACAACCTCTCCGGTTCGTTGCTGGCCGGTTACTGGTCTGGTAAATCGGTGAAAAAATAGCGGGATTAGTCAAGAAATGATCGGGTGGCGAGGCGGGTTCCGCTTCGCCACCAAACCAGCTTAACACCGTTACGATTTTTCATCCGCTTCATCGTCGTCCGGTTGCTCCAGCACGCTATAAGCCACCGCGCAAAACAGAGAATTTAAGCGCTTCATATCCCCCAGCAGGCCGAGGTGCAGCGAACTGGTTTCAATACTTTGTACGTTCTGCTGATGCAGGCGATCAACATGCGCATGGGAGAAACGCCGATCGGTGAGGCGGAAACGATGCTTGGCGCGGCGCAGGCGGCGGGCGCTGATGGTATCTCGTGATAAAAAGACCGATAACCCCAGGCGCAAATTGTTTAACAGCAACTCGAGCAGCGTCTCCAGCTCTTTCAGCCCCTCTGGTGAAAAGGCGCGGCGTGCCGCCAGCGATTTGTCCGCCACATCCCCGCTCATACGTTCGATGATATCGCCCGCTTGCTCAAGATTAAGCGCCATTTCAATGATCTCCGCCCAACGGCGTGAGTCCTCTTCCGGTAAATCTTCTTTCGGCATACGTGCCAGATAGAGTTTGATCGCGGTGTACAACACATCAACGTCATCGTCCATACGGCGAACTTCACGTTCTTGCCGCGGTTCACCATGCACGACTTTGCTAAAGGTCATCAGCATTTGCTCTAAAACATCGCCGATGCGCAACGTTTCCCGCGAGGCATTTGCCAGCGCCAACGCCGGTGTGTCTAGCGCGCTACTATCAAGGTGCCGGGGTTTGAGCCGGGTATCGGTTTCCTGATCGTCGCGGATGAGGCGTTTGCACAATCTGGCCATCGGCTCGGCAAACGGCACCATCACCAGGCAGCGGATCAGGTTGTAAAAGACATGGAAAAAGATCACCAACTCTTCTGAATTAACCGGCAGCTTACTTAACCCACTGGCGATAACGTTAATCAACGGTAATACCGCCAGGCTACCGATAAATTTAAACAACAAGCTACCCAGCGCAACCCGCTTACCCGCAGCATTTGAGGTACTGTTATTTAGCATTGCCAGTAAACCGCTGCCAAGATTAGCGCCGATCACCAGACAGAGCGCGACCTTGAAAGAGATCACGCCGGTGGCGGTCAAGGTAGCGGTAATCAACACCGCAGCCAGACTCGAATAACTGATAATCGCAAACACCGCGCCAATCAGCGCATCCAACATAATGTCGCCGGTCAGCGAAGAGAAAATAACCTGAACGCCAGACGCTTCGGTAATCGGCCTTGCCGCTTCTACTATCAGTTGGAGCGCCAGCAAAATCAGCCCCAGCCCAATGCTGGCCCTGCCGAGTTGACCTGCACGGGTCTGCTTACGCCCGAGGAAAAACACCACGCCAAAGAAAATAAATAACGGCGACAGCCATGACAGGTCAAAAGTCAGGATCCGCGCCATAATGGCGGTCCCCACATCGGCGCCCAAAATCACCACTAGCGCAGGCGTCAGACCCACCAGGTTCTGCGCCACGAAGGAGGTAACCAGCAGCGTGGTGGCATTACTACTTTGTACCAGCGTGGTGACGCCGATACCGGCCAGAAACGCCATTGGTTTCTTTTCTACGCTGCGGCTTAATACGCGGCGCAAATCCGCGCCATAGACACGCATGATGCCAGTACGCACAATATGCGTGCCCCACACCAGCAGGGCGACGGCAGAGAGTAAATTAAGCAGAGTTAACACCGATATGCGCTCCTTTTGCGTCAGGCTATAACATTATCCACTGCCAGCCTGACGCACAGGAGCAGCCAACAACCTCGTTGCCGACCATGCGCGCCATATAAGAGTTTTTTGCTTATTTTTCAGGCTACTTCACGCAAGGTCGCCATATCTAACTGTAGACCAATCATCTGCCCGTTAGCGTGAAGATCGTCAACAGAACGGTTTAAGACATCGACGGAAAGCTCAACATCGTGCGCATTCACCCGATAACGAATAACGTTTCCCAACAAGCTGTGACTGACTATTTGCGCGGCGACACCCTGTTCAGGCGCACACAGACGAATAGATTCCGGCCGAACGGCAACTTGACCGCTAAATGGCACGCCAGTCAGCCGCGTCGCCTGTTCCGCCGTCAACAAATTGTAATTACCAATAAAGCCAGCGGAAAAGAGATCGACGGGCTGAGTGTACAACGTTTCCGCATTGCCCTGTTGCACAATCTTTCCCCGGTTCATCAACACAATACGGTCAGAAAGCGTGAGCGCCTCTTCCTGATCGTGGGTAACGAAAATGGTGGTGAGATTAAGCTCTTGCTGAATTCGGCGAATTTGATCGCGTAGATGACGGCGTATACGCGCATCCAACGCAGAGAGCGGTTCATCAAGTAACAACAAGCGTGGACGAGTCACCAATGAACGCGCTAACGCTACACGCTGACACTGGCCGCCGGAGAGCTGATGCGGATAACGGCGGGCATATTCATTGAGTTCAACCAGCGCCAGGACCTCTCCAACGCGCTGGCGAATCTCAGCAGCGGTGTGTTTTTGCATCTTCAAACCAAAGGCAACGTTCCCTTCCACCGTCATATTGGGAAACAACGCATAGCTTTGAAACACCATGCCGATCGCACGCTTTTGCGGCGTCAGCGGTACAATATCTTGCCCCTGTAGAATGATTTCACCGTCATCCACCGAGGTGAGCCCCGCTAAACAGCGTAGCAGCGTTGATTTACCGCAGCCGCTCGGCCCCAGCAGCGTCACAAACTCCCCTTCATTTGCTGTGAAATCAATCTGTTGGAAAATTTGCGTTGGGCCGTAACTTTTATTCAGTTGTTTTACATTCAGATAAGACATGCTTAGCCTCGCTCACGATTCAGGGCATTCGCCAGCCAAGTGACCACCAGTACAACAAAGAAATAGGAGATCACCAACGCGCTGGTGAAATGCCCGCTTCCATTGCGCATGTTGTACAGATAAACCTGTAGCGTTTCATAGCTGGTGCCGACTAGCAGGTTAGCAAACACAAACTCACCAATCAGAAAAGAGAAAGATAACAGGACGGCAATGGTCGCGCCTTTACGTAAATTAGGCAGCACCACGAGCCAGGCGGCCTGCCAGGTGCTGGCGCCGAGCAAATGCGCCGCATCGATTAACTCTCTGAGATTAATCGCCTGCATATTGTTGGCGATGGCACGATAGATAAACGGCAACGCGATAGTGAAGTAACAGCCAATCAAAATCCACGGCGTACCGGTCAACGCCAGCGGCTCGGAGGAATAAAGCTGTAATAAACCGACGGAGGAAACCACCGGAGGGATGGCGAACGGTAGCAAAATAAGGATATTCATGACCGCATCTAGTTTTGGAAAATAGTAAGCGATTACAAACATCGCAGGCAGCACCAGTACTAGTGAGAACAGTAACGAACCAAAACAAATAAGTAACGAATGCCAGAGCGCGGTCAGAAAGCGCGGATCGCTCCACAACGCCGTCATCCACTTCAGCGTAAAGCCATCCGGAACAATGGTTGCGCCCCATTCTGTCGCCAGCGCATACAGTAGTGTCACCGCTAAAGGTACAGCCAGAATCAGAAACACCAGCCACACGATGATTCGGTGATAGATTTTTTCAGCGTATCGCATCGCCGCCTCCTGTCATCGCGGGGTTATTGCGCATTGAGATAACTCCGCCTGACCAACCATTGATGAATGACGGTGATTATTGCCATCAGAACCACCAGCAACATCGCCAAGGCGCTGCCGGTATTCGGGTCTAACGAAATATCACCTGATACCAGCGCCGCGATACGTACCGGAATCACGTTAAAATTGCCGGTGGTTAACGCGTAAATGGTGGCATACGCACCCAACGCATTCGCCAGCAGGATAACGAAGGTGCCAATCAGCGCCGGAGACAAAATCGGTAAACCAATGTGCCACCAATAGCGCCAGCGGCTGGCGCCCAGCAACTCTGCCGACTCTTGCCACTCTTTTTTCAAACCATCAAACGCCGGATAAAGCAGTAAAATCCCCAGCGGGATCTGGAACCAGGTGTAGACCACCACCATCCCATCACGCGAAAACAGCCGAAAACCATCCATTACGCCATATTTGCGCATCAGAAGTGTCAAACAACCGTTTAATCCCAGCAAAATAACGAAGGCAAAAGCCAGCGGTACACCGGCAAAATTACTGGTCATATTGGTGAAAGACATAAAAAAACGGTGTAAACGCCCGTTCCCTAATTGATGCAGGGAATAGCCGCCAAGCAGCGCAATGAGCAAACCGTACAGGCTCGACCACAGAGAGATATCCAGCGAGAGACGTATCGCCTGTTGATAAAAAGGAGAAGTGAGAATGTCACTGTAATTATCCCATCCCCACGCTTGGTTAACATCGCTCCAGAAGCTGTTTATCGCAATCCATACCAATGGCGCTATCTGAAAAGCGAGATAAAACAGAACGAAAGGTAACAGACACAGTAGCGCTATACCTTTTCCTCTCATAGGCCTGGCTCCCGTTTTGGTGCCAGTAGCTCACGGCAAACCGGCTTATCGTGCGCTACGCCCAGTACTTCACATAGCGTACCGCACAGCTCAGTCTGCTTCGGTGTCAGATCGGGTTGCAGTGAAAAAGCGGCGCCAAAGACAAATAGCGGCACGCCGGTTTCCTCCGGCAAAATGCCGCCGTGACTGCGATCATCATTCATGCCGTGATCGGCGGTAACCACCACTTGATAACCTGCCGCCAGCCAACCCGGCATCCACTGCGACAGATAGCCGTCGGCCATCCGTGCTTTGTTGCGGTAAGGCGTGGAGGAGAGGCCATGACGATGACCGGCATCATCAATATTCATCGGGTGGATCAGCAAAAAGTCCGGGTGGTGCCGCAGCCGCAAACTTTCCGCATCCTCAAACAGATGAGAGTCCGGATAGGTATCGTCATGATAAAAATGAGCGTGCTGAATCGGCAGAGAGGGCTCATCAGTATGGCGATCGCGTGCCGCGACAAACGGCGAGCGGTTATACAGTTCGCTGACCCAGTGATAAGCCGCCGCCGCTGTGGTTAACCCCGCCTCGCGCGCATAATGGAACAGGCTGCGTTCTTGGCTTAACCGACTGACGCCATTATGAATAATGCCGCTTTTCACCGGCGTAACGCCGGTGAGAATGCATTCATAGAGCGGACGGGAAAGCGAGGGCAGTTCGCAGGTCATGGCGTAGTAGTACCCGTTTCCCTGCGCACACTCCGCGTGCAGATAACCCATCGCAAACTGTGCAACCTGATTGCTTAGGCCATCCAACACCACCAGAATCGTTTTCATCGCCACCTCTTATTGCTGCATATTGATCATCACGTTTTCTTGCCACAGGCGCGGCAGTATTTTTGACGTTTTATCCCATGCTGCCTGGTCGGCTATTGGACGCGCGCTTTTATATTCCGCCGCTGGCAGCAATTTCGCCTGCACATCGGCCGGTAGCGTCAAGTGCTCAGCGCGAATCGGACGAGCATAGCCCTTCGCGAGGTTGGTTTGACCGGCATCAGAGAAGATGTATTCGCGCGCCAGCTTGGCGGCGTTCGGATGCTTCGCGTATTTGTTGATAATAGTGGTATAGCCGGAGGTGATTGAACCATCCGACGGGATCAGCACTTCGAAGCGGCTCTTATCAATCTGATCGCGGTAATTCAGACCGTTAAAGTCCCAGACCACCGCGACGGCGATCTCCCCTTTTTCGATATTAGAGATGACCGGATCGGTCACGCCCAGACGCCCTTCTTTCGCCAGCTGGCCAAAAAACGCCAATGCCGGTTTAAGGTTCTTTTCATCACCGCCGAGCGCGTAGTTAGCCGCCAGCACGCCGTTTGCAGCCTGTGCGGCAATGCCGACGTCACCGATAGTGACCACATACTTCCCTTTTTTCAGGTCAGCCCAGCTATGCGGAATATCCTTCACCAGTTGTTTATTCACTAAAAAGGCGATGGTCCCGGTGTAGGCTAGCGCCCAGTGACCGTCTTTATCTTTTGCCCAATCGGGAATTTGGTCCCAAGTGGTAGGTTTATACGGCTGGGTCACGCCCTTTTGCATCGCGATGGGGCCAAAGGCGGCGCCTACATCGCCAATGTCCGCACTGGCATTGCCTTTTTCCGCCGCGAATTTAGCAATTTCCTGCGCGGAAGACATGTCGGTATCGCTGTGTTTCAGGCCATATTTGCTGCTGATGTCGTTCCAGGTATCTTTCCAGTTTGCCCAACTGTCCGGCATACCGACGCTGTTGATTTGCCCTTCGCTTTTCGCCGCTTTTTCCAGCGCAGAAAGGTCAGGATCTGCGGCATGCGCCGCCGGGAGAGCGAGAAGAATGGCACTGGCTAACACAGATGCGAACAAAGGTTTCATAACTGATGCTCCAGATGATAAGTTGAATGGCCTTCTGGACTAGTCCAGCAAGATCCGAGCCAATCTAGCCTGGCGGTATGACAGTTTTATGTCAGCCGGTGGGTTTGCCGTCTGGTCCAACATCTCTGATAGCATTGGAAATGGCTTTTCGCGCTCTTTTCGATCTGTTTATGTGCAGCTTCGCACCAAATTGAGGCTTTGATGTGATGAAAGCATTAACCGTCGATGTCATTTGCCAGACCATCGCCGCCTGGATTCGTCAGGGGGATTTCGCGGGAAGTGGACGTTTGCCCTCTGAGCGCAACCTAAGCGAGCAGTTCTCCACCACCCGTATTACGTTACGTGAAGCGCTTGGGCAACTGGAGTCGCAGGGATTGATTTACCGTGAGCTACGGCGCGGCTGGTTTATCTCACCGCCACGGCTGGTGTATAACCCGCTACATCGCAGCCATTTTCACGCCATGGCGCAGCGTCAGGGCCGGGCGGCACAGACCGAGGTGCTGGATGCGCAACGGGTGAATGCAAGCCGTAAGCTGGCGGAAAACTTAGGCATTGCCGAGGGAAGCGACGTGTTTCGCATTCGGCGTTTGCGGCGTATTGATGGCCGCGCGGTGCTGTATGTTGAGCACTATTTGAACCCGGCCTGGTTTCCCGGCTTGCTGGAGTTTGACTTAACCCAGTCGCTGACCGATCTCTACGTCAATCATTACAATATTCGTTATGGGCGGGTGCGGTTTACCATGCTACCGGGGCCGCTACCGGCGTTTGCGGCGCCCACGCTCAAAGTCGCCGCCGGAAGCCCGGCGCTGTTTATTACCCGTATTAACCGCGATCAGCATGACAGGATTATTGATTGCGATTATGAGTACTGGCGTTATGACGCGTTGTGTGTCGATGTGGAGGCGTGACGGCGCGGCAAGCCGCGCCCAATAACTCAATCGGCATCATAGCCCAGGTTCGGCGCTAACCAGCGCTCAACTTCGCTCACGCTCATCCCTTTACGCGCAGCGTAATCCTCAATTTGGTCGCGCTGCAGCTGCGCCACGGCGAAATAACGGCTATCCGGATGACTGAAATACCAGCCGGAAACCGCCGCGCCCGGCCACATAGCGAAGGATTCGGTCAGCTTCATGCCGGTATTCGCTTCCACATCCAGCAAGGCCCAGATGGTGGCTTTCTCGGTATGTTCCGGGCATGCCGGATAACCCGGCGCCGGGCGAATGCCCTGATAATTTTCGCGAATCAGTTCTTCATTGCTCAGATTTTCATTGGCGGCGTAGCCCCAAATCACTTTACGTACCCGCTCATGCAGATATTCAGCAAAGGCTTCCGCCAGGCGATCGGCAATCGCTTTAACCATAATCTTGTTATAGTCATCATGCTGACGATCCCAGGCTTCCGCCAGCGCATCCTCTTCCAAACCGCCGGTAACAGCAAACGCGCCAAGATAGTCGGCTTTACCACTGGCCTTCGGTGCCACGAAATCCGCCAGGCAATAGTTAGCAAACCCCGTCTTTTCAGTCTGCTGGCGTAAGTGATGACTTACTTGCAAAATATGCGACCGCGATTCGTCTTGGTAAATTTCAATGTCATCGCCAACCCGGTTAGCCGGGAAAATCCCCACTACGCCGCGCGGCGTGAGCGTTTTTTCGGCACTCAGCTTATCCAGCATCGCATTGGCGTCGGCAAACAGACGTTTCGCCTCTTCGCCTACCACCTCATCTTCCAAAATTCGCGGATATTTCCCCGCTAATGACCAGGTCATAAAAAAGGGCGTCCAGTCGATGTAATTGCGCAGCGTATCGATGCTGGCTTCTACCTGGCTGACGCCTAAACGATGCGCAGGTGGCGGCGTATAGCTATCCCAATCGAACGCCAGGTCATTATCGCGGGCGACCTGTAGCGACACCGGCGGCGTGCGCGGTTTTTTGCGACCATGCTGGATGCGCACCGTTTCGTACTCTTTTCGGGTGCGTGCCACAAATTCCTCTTTCTGCGTTGCGGAAAGCAGCGAAGACACCACGCCAACGGTGCGCGAGGCGTTCTGCACGTATACCGTTGGCCCACTATAGTTTTGCTCAATTTTTACTGCGGTGTGTGCTTTCGAGGTCGTCGCGCCGCCAATCAGCAGCGGCAGCGTAAAGCCCTGACGCTCCATCTCTTTTGCCACGTTCACCATCTCATCCAGCGAAGGGGTGATCAGGCCGGACAGCCCAATAATATCCGCCTGTTCCTCACGTGCCGTTTTGAGGATTTTATCGCCCGGCACCATCACGCCGAGATCGATAATTTCGTAGTTATTACACTGCAATACCACGCCGACGATATTTTTACCGATGTCGTGAACATCGCCTTTAACCGTCGCCAGCACGATTTTACCGTTGCTGCTGCCCTTCTCTTTACTCGCTTCAATAAACGGTTCGAGATACGCCACCGCCTGTTTCATCACGCGGGCGGATTTCACCACCTGCGGCAGGAACATTTTCCCTTCGCCAAACAGGTCGCCAACCACGTTCATACCGGCCATCAACGGCCCTTCAATCACTTCAATCGGGCGGGAAACGTTCTGCCGCGCGGCTTCGGTATCCTGCTCAATAAATTCGGTAATCCCTTTCACCAGCGAGTATTCCAGCCGTTTTTCTACCGGCCAACTCCGCCATTCGGCCTGTTGCTTGGTACTCTCGTCGTCACTTTTACTGCCACGATATTTTTCCGCCAGCTCCAGCAAACGTTCGGTGCCGTCATCACGACGGTTACGGATGACATCCTCCACCGCCTCACGCAGTTCGGCAGGCAAGTCGTCATAAATCGCCAACTGTCCGGCGTTGACGATGCCCATATCCATACCGTTACGAATCGCGTAGTAGAGGAACACCGCGTGAATGGCCTCACGCACCGGATCGTTACCACGGAAGGAGAAGGAGACGTTGGACACGCCGCCGGAGATCATGGCGTGAGGGAGTTCGCGCTTAATATCTTCGCAAGCGCCGATGAAATCCATCGCGTAGTTATTGTGCTCTTCAATGCCCGTCGCGACGGCGAAAATATTCGGGTCGAAAATAATATCTTCCGGCGGAAACCCAACCTCTTCGGTCAAAATTTTATAGGCGCGGCGACAAATTTCGATTTTACGTTCGCGTGTATCCGCCTGGCCGACTTCATCAAACGCCATCACCACCATCGCGGCGCCATAGCGACGAACCAAACGTGCATGATGAATAAACGGCTCGACGCCCTCTTTCATCGAAATCGAGTTAACAATCCCTTTTCCCTGGATGCACTTGAGCCCTTTTTCAATCACCTCCCACTTGGAGGAGTCAATCATAATTGGCACGCGGGAAATATCTGGCTCACCGGCAATTAGATTGAGGAAACGCACCATGGCGGCTTCCGCATCCAGCATCCCTTCATCCATATTGATATCAATGATCTGTGCGCCGCTCTCTACCTGTTGGCGCGCAACATCCAGCGCTTCATTATATTTTTCTTCTTTGATCAAACGCTTAAACTTCGCCGACCCGGTAACGTTGGTTCGTTCGCCCACGTTAACAAACAGCGAGTCGGCACTGATGTTGAGCGGTTCCAGACCCGATAACCGACAGGCCACCGGCACTTCCGGAAGTTGGCGTGGCCTTACGCCGTCAACCACCCGTGCAATGGCGGCAATATGTTGCGGCGTGGTGCCGCAGCAACCACCGACAATGTTCAGGAAGCCTGCGCGCGCCCACTCGCCAATCTGTTCCGCCATAATGTCGGCATCCAGATCATACTCACCAAAAGCATTGGGCAGGCCAGCGTTTGGATGCGCGGTCACATAGCATTCGGCAATGCGCGACAATTCCGCCACATACTGCCGTAACTCATCCGGCCCCAGCGCGCAGTTCAAACCGAAGGAGAGAGGTTGTGCATGGCGCAGCGAGTTATAGAATGCTTCAGTGGTTTGACCGGAGAGCGTACGACCTGACGCATCGGTAATGGTGCCGGAGATCATAATCGGCAGCGCGATCCCCATCGCCTCGAACTCGGTTTGTACCGCGAAGATCGCCGCTTTAGCGTTTAACGTATCAAAGACGGTTTCGATCATGATCAGATCTGCACCGCCCTCCACCAGCGCGCGCGCGGACTCACGATAGGCCTCAACCAGTTGATCAAAGGTAATGTTACGGAAGGCGGGATCGTTAACGTCAGGCGAAATAGAACAGGTGCGGTTAGTTGGGCCTAATACGCCAGCAACATAGCGCGGACGATCCGGCGTTTTCTGCGACCACTCATCGGCGCAAGCGCGTGCCAGCTTCGCGGCAGCGAAATTGATTTCCGCCGAGAGCGCTTCCATATGGTAATCCGCCATCGCGATCGAAGTGGCGTTAAAGGTGTTGGTTTCCAGAATATCCGCGCCGGCTTCGAGGTAAGCGTAATGGATTTCGCTAATCACCTCGGGTTTAGTGAGCACCAGCAGGTCATTATTACCTTGTAGATCACTTTGCCAGTCGGCAAAACGTTCTCCGCGAAAATCACGCTCGGTTAGCTTATAGCTTTGGATCATGGTACCCATACCGCCATCCAATACCATAATGCGTTGCGCGAGCTGCCGTTGCAGCGCTTCTATTCTGTTACTCACTCTTGCCTCATCCGCGTCATTAGGTTGGCAGAAATGCCAGCGAAACAGTCTGGCATAACTTTTGAAACGGTAAAAGGCATGCCGGATGAGACATTTTCAGTTTATGTCGACTGCTCCGACCAGAAAAGCATGCGTTGCAATATTGCTCAATAAAACGAAAATGATTTCCATCAGGTGAAAATAAGGAGTGAGGTATGGCGACACCGGTTACCGCAAAGCGCGGAAAAAAACCTCGTGGCACTGCGGCTCAAGCCGCTCAGCCGGTTGGTCAGGTGCAATCTCTGACGCGTGGATTAAAGTTGCTTGAATCCATCGCCGAGTCCCACGGCAGTATTGCGTTAACCGAATTGGCGCAGCAGGCCGGGTTACCTAATTCAACCACCCACCGTTTATTAACCACCATGCAGCAGTTGGGTTTTGTTCGCCAAGTGGGCGACCTCGGCTATTGGACAATTGGCGCACACGCCTTTGTGGTGGGTAGCAGCTTTATGCAAAGCCGTAACCTGTTGGCAATGGTGCATCCATGGTTGCGTAAGCTGATGGAAACCTCCGGCGAAACGGTCAACCTGGCGGTGCTGGATTTAAGCGACCATCAGGCGGTGATCATCGATCAAGTGCAATGTACGCAGTTGATGCGTATGTCCGCGCCTATCGGCGGCAAGTTGCCGATGCATGCTTCCGGCGCGGGCAAAGCCTTTCTGGCGAATTTGAGCGAGGAGCAAGTAACCGAGCTGTTACATCGTAAAGGGCTGCATAACTACACGCCCAAGACGCTGATGTCACCGCAGAGTTTAAAGGCCGACCTCGCGCAGGTGCGTAAGACCGGCTATTCCTTTGATGATGAAGAACACGCATTGGGGTTGCGTTGCGTTGCGGCCTGTATTTATGACGAGCACCACCAGCCGTTTGCCGCGCTCTCGATCTCAGGCCCGATATCGCGCGTGACCGATGACCGGGTGACTGAGTTAGGGGCGTTGGTGATTAAAGCCGCGAAAGAGATCACCCGTGAATATGGCGGTAGTCATTGATGACGCTGGTTTTGCGCTAAGTCGGGCGCATAGCGTTGGCAAAAGCGCTGGCGGCGGCGGTAAGCAAAAACATCTTCAATATGACCGTGCCGAATTCGTTGTTGCAACGCACGCCAGTAATCGGCGCAAAACAGTTCGCCATGCATCTCATCAAACAGTGCCGCAATCGCCGGGTCGGTACAGAGATAATGGCGAAACTCTTCCGGGAAAACATCTTCCGGCGCCACGCTGTACCACGGTTCAAGGCTTAACTCATCTTCCGGGTAGCGAGCTGGCGGAATGGTGCGAAAATTCATCTCAGTCATGTAATTGATTTCGTCATAATCGTAAAACACCACCCGTCCGTGGCGTGTGACGCCAAAGTTTTTAAACAGCATATCGCCCGGGAAAATATTCGCTGCCGCCAGTTGCTTGATTGCATTGCCATACTCCTCAATCGCTTCACGCCGCTGTGGCTCTGTCGCCTGCTCTAACCAGAGGTTAAGCGGCGTCATACGCCTTTCCAGATAGAGATGCTGAATGACAATCTTATCGCCCTCTTCGCACAGTTTTTCCGGTATCTCCTTGCGTAAAGCAGCCAGTAATTCGGCGCTAATCCGCGCCTTCTCAATGGTAAAGTTTTCAAACTCTTGCGTATCCGCCATTCGCCCCACGCGGTCATGCTCCTTTACCAGTTGATAGCATTGGCGCACACGTTGCGCCGTTACCTCTTTTTGCGGAGCAAAGCGGTCTTTAATCACTTTAAATACGCGATCAAAACCCGGCAGAGTAAACACCAACATCACCATGCCCGGTACACCGGGGGCGATCACAAATTGCTCGGTGGTACGCGCCATGTAATAGAGATATTCACGATAACTTTCCGTTTTACCGTGCTTTTGGCAACCAATCGCCATATACAATTCGGCGGTGGTTTTACCCGGCAGAATTTCACGTAGCCACTCCACCAACGCACCCGGTAGCGGCGCGTAAACCATAAAGTAGGAGCGCGCGAAACCAAACACGATGCTGGCTTCGCTTTTGCGCGTTAGGCAAGTATCAATCCACAATGTGCCCTCATCACTACGGTGGATCGGCACCAAGAAAGCGTAAACGCCGGTGGGCAGACGAAGTTTTGCCACCAGCCAGGCGGCTTTGTTACGATAGAACAACTCGTTTGCTACCTGTAGCCGTGCCTGTGAAAGCGCCTGCGCGCTGAAATTTTCCTGAAGGTGCGCGATGATCCAGCCAATATCCCGCGTGAGATCCTGCCACGGCAGGCGTAGCGGTAAGTCGTTGAGCAGACGGCGTAACAGTTCAGGCCAGCCTTCCGTGGCGCTGAAAGTGCGCGTCAGTGGGCGAGAGAGCGTGCGCAAACGGCGTTCAGGCTGAGAGCTAAAGATAAATAGACGCTCCGGCAACAGCGCCCGATGACCGAATAAGCGGCAATAGACCGAGTTAAAGAAGCTTTCTGCGATCTCAAAACGGGGGTAATCCGGCAACAGATCGGTATAGATCTGTTTAACCCGCGCCAGAAAAGCGTCCTCAAAAGTCTGCCCGCCGGTAATACAGCGTAATTGCTCAACCACCAATCCGACATGGTGATCATACAGATGAATGCGCGCCTTCATCGCCTGTTGTACCGCCGGCCAGTCAGCCTGTTCAAAGCGCTGCTGGGCACCGGCGGTAATCTCCAGGAAGCGACCATATTGCGCGTCAAAGCCCTGTAGGATGGTGTGCGCAATTAGCGTATCCAGTTCCGCCATCTCTCATCTCACTTACGGCTCGAATTAACCAAACTGCTGCTCTTCGGTCGACCCGGTTAATGCCGTGACCGAGGAGACGCCGCCCTGAATAATGGTGGTGACGTTATCAAAGTAGCCGGTTCCGACTTCTTGTTGATGTGAGGAGAAGGTATATCCCTGTTTAATAGCGGCGAACTCCGGTTGCTGCACTTTCTCCACGTAGTGCCTCATACCTTCGCCCTGCGCATACGCGTGCGCCAGGTCGAACATGTTGAACCACATGCTATGGATACCGGCCAGCGTGATGAATTGGTATTTGTACCCCATATCTGCCAGTGTCTGCTGAAAGTGAGCGATGGTGGCGTCGTCGAGGTTCTTCTTCCAGTTGAAGGAAGGGGAACAGTTATACGCCAGTAATTTGCCGGGAAAACGCGCGTGGATCGCCTCGGCAAACCGTCGTGCCTGCTGTAAATCTGGCGTAGAGGTTTCACACCACAGAACATCGGCGTAGGGTGCATAAGCCAATCCACGGCTGATCGCCTGCTCTACCCCGGAACGGGTGCGGAAGAAGCCCTCTGGCGTGCGTTCTCCGGTGATAAACGGGCGATCGTACTCGTCGCAATCTGAAGTCAGTAAATCCGCCGCATCGGCATCGGTGCGGGCAATCAGCACCGTGGGAACCTCCATCACATCTGCCGCCAGACGCGCCGCCACCAGTTTTTGGATTGCCTCTTGCGTTGGCACCAGCACTTTGCCGCCCATATGACCGCACTTCTTCACCGAGGCCAGTTGGTCCTCAAAATGGACGCCTGCCGCCCCTGCCTGGATCATCGCTTTCATTAATTCGAAGGCGTTGAGAATGCCGCCAAAGCCTGCTTCGGCATCGGCCACAATCGGTAGAAAATAATCGACATAGCGTGTATCGCCGGGTTCAATCTGATTGGCCCACTGAATCTGGTCGGCGCGCTGGAAGCTGTTGTTAATGCGCTCGACAACGGATGGCACCGAGTTAGCCGGATACAGCGACTGATCCGGGTACATGCTGGCCGCCAGGTTGGCATCAGCCGCAACCTGCCAGCCGGAGAGATAAATCGCCTCAATGCCGGCTTTTGCCTGTTGTAAAGCCTGGCCGCCGGTTAACGCGCCCAAACTATTAACATAATCTTTTTTCGCGCCACCGTTTAATAGCGCCCAGAGTTTTTCCGCGCCGCGCTGAGCAAGCGTATTAACCGGGTTTATCGATCCGCGTAATTTCACTACCTCGGCGGCGCTATAGGGACGTGTAATGCCTTCCCAGCGTGCATGGCGCCAGGATTGTTCCGTTTGCTGGATTTGTTGGGTACGTGAGGTCATGGCAAATGCTCCTTTTTTCTCAAGGAATCAAGCGGTAGCCCGGCAGAGTTAAAAACTCAACCAGCTCGGGTTCGGTGGTAATACGTTCCATCAGGCGCGCGGCTTCATCGAATCGTCCCTGACAGAACCGCTGGTCGCCCAACTCTTCCTGGATCACCCGAATTTCTTCGGCCAGCAGGTCGCGAAATAGGGCTTGCGTGACAACCTGCCCGTTATCCAGCGTTTTTTCGTGGCGGATCCATTGCCAGATCGAGGTACGAGAAATTTCCGCCGTAGCGGCATCCTCCATCAGGCCGTAAATCGGCACACAACCGTTACCTGAGATCCAGGCTTCGATGTATTGCAGCGCCACGCGGATGTTGGCGCGCATGCCCGCTTCGGTGCGAGCGCCGCGACAAGGTTCCAGCAATTGTGCCGCAGTAATGGGCGCGTCTTCTTCACGCAACACATCGAGCTGATTAGGCTTTTCACCCAACGCACGGTCAAATACCGCCATTACTGTATCCGCAAGACCAGGGTGGGCCACCCAAGTGCCATCGTGACCATTCGCCGCTTCGCGTTCTTTATCCGCCTTCACTTTTTGTAGAACTTGAGCGTTCCGTTCCGGATCTTTACTGGGTATAAACGCCGCCATGCCGCCCATCGCAAACGCGCCGCGGCGATGGCAGGTTTTGATCAATAAGCGCGAGTAAGCATCAAGAAATGCTTGATCCATGGTGACAGATTGGCGATCGGGCAGGACGCGATCGGGATGGTTTTTCAGCGTTTTGATGTAGCTGAAGATATAATCCCAGCGCCCGCAATTCAGCCCAACAATGTGATCGCGCAGATGAAAAAGGATCTCATCCATTTGAAACACAGCCGGTAAGGTTTCGATCAATAACGTTGCTTTAATGGTGCCGCGCGGTAGCGAGAAGCGATCTTCGGTAAAGCTGAACACTTCACCCCACCAAGCCGCCTCTTGCCAGGATTGGGTTTTCGGCAAGTAGAAGTAAGGCCCACTGCCTTTTTGTCGCAGAGCTTTCACGTTGTGAAAGAAGTAGAGCGCGAAATCAAACAAGCCGGCCGGGATCGGCTCATCGCGCCATGTCACATGCTTTTCTGGTAGGTGCAAGCCGCGTACACGGCAGATCAATACCGCCGGATTGGGGTTAAGTTGGTAACGTTTTCCCGCTTCGTTGGTATAGCTGATGGTGCCGTTTACCGCATCGCGCAGATTGATCTGACCGTCAATCACCTTTTCCCAGGTTGGCGATAAAGAGTCTTCAAAATCGGCCATAAATACGTTCACGTTAGCGTTCAGCGCATTGATTACCATCTTGCGTTCTACCGGCCCGGTAATTTCTACCCGGCGGTTTTGCAGATCGAGCGGAATGCCACGAATTTTCCACTCTCGATTTCTAATGGAATAGGTTTCCGAAATAAAATTCGGTAAGGTTCCGGCATCAATTTGCCGTTGCTCCATGGTGCGAGTGGCTAATAAGGCGTTGCGCTTTGCGGTGAAACGCGTCGCCAGTTCGCTAAGGAACGCGATAGCTTCCGGTGTCAGGATCTCTTTTTCTTGTGCGCCAAAGGGTTGTTTAAAGGCCAGTTCAGCGTTAACGGTGGATTGTGTCATTACGGTGCTCCTCTCGATCTTATCTGGTTTGTACTGCCTGATGTGGATCGCGCGCGGCTGTGCAATTTTCATGCGACAAGATCAAGACTACGTTCAGTTATTTATAAAATCAAAAACAATTTCCATTTTTAAATATAAACACACATACATTATTGATAAACAAAGAGTTAAAGGCAGGTTTATGCAGGAAGGAATTTTCATAATAAAAAAGGCGCCATTTGGCGCCGTTGATCGAAGAGAGTGTTATTGAAGGGAAACTTAGTCGAGAGTCGGGTTCATATGCCGTAGATCGAAAGGTGTGATTTGATAGACGTAGTAGTTTAACCAGTTTGAAAACAGCAAATTACCGTGGCTACGCCAGCTCGCGCGTGGCGGGTTTTGTGGATCGTTATTTGGGAAGTAGTTATAGGGAACATCCGGGCTCAGCCCGGCTTCAATATCGCGGAAATATTCGCCTGAGAGTGTAAGCGGATCATATTCCGGATGTCCGGTAACAAACGCCAAGCGTTTATCTTTGCTGGCGAATAAGTAAGCACCGGTTTGGTCAGACTCAGCAAACAACTCCAGATCGGTATAGTCGCGCAGTAATTCAGTCGGGAAGTCGGCATAGCGTGAATGTGGCGCCAGGAAGGTGTCATCAAAGCCGCGTGTCAGCAGAGCGTGCGGATGTAAGATCTGATGTTCGTAGACGCCTGATAGTTTTTTTTCTCGCGTTTGTTTTGGAATGCCATACAAAATGTTGAGTGCCGCCTGTACCGCCCAACAGACAAAAAGCGTTGAGGTGACATGTTCTTTTGCCCAGTGGAGTACCCGCTGAATTTGCGGCCAGTAGGCGACATCATTGAACTCCACTAATCCCAGCGGCGCACCGGTCACGATCAAGCCGTCAAAGTTATCGTGCTGGATGTCTGTAAAGTTACAGTAGAAGTTATTCAGGTGTTCCATCGGCGTATTGCGTGATTCACGGCTATCAATACGCAATAGTTGGATATCGATCTGTAAGGGTGAGTTTGAGAGCAGGCGTAAGAACTGGTTTTCCGTCTCAATTTTTTTGGGCATTAAGTTAAGTACCAACACTTTTAACGGGCGAATTTCCTGCGTGCTGGCGCGTGAAGACGTCATGACAAAGACGTTTTCATTGCGCAAAAAATTGACGGCGGGTAATTCATCGGGAACCCTGATTGGCATAACCTGCTTTCCTCACAACATACGTTTATACGTTTAGACATCCAGATAGCTGAAGATACCTTGAGCACGGGCAAATGTCGAGACTTCATCCGATAGTTGAAAATGTTTCAACACCTTAGGGATAAGGAGGGATTGGCATGTAGATTGAAGCAGGTGTTTATGCTGCCTGATGGCGGTTTATATCGCGTTTTATTATGTGGATGGGGATGGGTAACGCAAACGAAAAAAGCCCCGTACGTCAGTACGGGGCCTCGTTCTTGATATAATGCCTGGCAGTTCCCTACTCTCGCATGGGGAGACCCCACACTACCATCGGCGCTACGGCGTTTCACTTCTGAGTTCGGCATGGGGTCAGGTGGGACCACCGCGCTAGTGCCGCCAGGCAAATTCTTGCTGCACGGAACGAATATAACGCTCTGCTGCTGCGTTGCCTGCGCTTGCAAAGTCAGTCACATACCTTATGTATGCTCCCTCCTTTCCTGCGCTGGTCGCCTTGCTTCAGCACGTTCTCTTTCGTTCCCGCAAATGCTTTTATCCGGTAAACTCGCTGAAAATCAAAACCGCGTCTCTCAAGAACGCCTCTGGCGTTGTAAGGTTAAGCCTCACGGGTCATTAGTACCGGTTAGCTCAACGCATCGCTGCGCTTACACATCCGGCCTATCAACGTCGTCGTCTTCAACGTCCCTTCAGGACCCTCAAGGGGTCAGGGAGAACTCATCTCGGGGCAAGTTTCGCGCTTAGATGCTTTCAGCGCTTATCTCTTCCGCATTTAGCTACCGGGCAGTGCCATTGGCATGACAACCCGAACACCAGTGATGCGTCCACTCCGGTCCTCTCGTACTAGGAGCAGCCCCCCTCAGTTCTCCAGCGCCCACGGCAGATAGGGACCGAACTGTCTCACGACGTTCTAAACCCAGCTCGCGTACCACTTTAAATGGCGAACAGCCATACCCTTGGGACCTACTTCAGCCCCAGGATGTGATGAGCCGACATCGAGGTGCCAAACACCGCCGTCGATATGAACTCTTGGGCGGTATCAGCCTGTTATCCCCGGAGTACCTTTTATCCGTTGAGCGATGGCCCTTCCATTCAGAACCACCGGATCACTAAGACCTGCTTTCGCACCTGCTCGCGCCGTCACGCTCGCAGTCAAGCCAGCTTATGCCTTTGCACTAACCTCACGATGTCCGACCGTGATTAGCTGACCTTCGTGCTCCTCCGTTACGCTTTGGGAGGAGACCGCCCCAGTCAAACTACCCACCAGACACTGTCCGCAGCCCGGATTACGGGCCAACGTTAGAACACCAGCCATTAAAGGGTGGTATTTCAAGGGCGGCTCCACGGGAACTGGCGTCCCCGCTTCAAAGCCTCCCACCTATCCTGCACATCAAGGACCAGTGTTCAGTGTCAAGCTGTAGTAAAGGTTCACGGGGTCTTTCCGTCTTGCCGCGGGTACACTGCATCTTCACAGCGAGTTCAATTTCACTGAGTCTCGGGTGGAGACAGCCTGGCCATCATTACGCCATTCGTGCAGGTCGGAACTTACCCGACAAGGAATTTCGCTACCTTAGGACCGTTATAGTTACGGCCGCCGTTTACCGGGGCTTCGATCAAGAGCTTCGCGTTGCCGCTAACCCCATCAATTAACCTTCCGGCACCGGGCAGGCGTCACACCGTATACGTCCACTTTCGTGTTTGCACAGTGCTGTGTTTTTAATAAACAGTTGCAGCCAGCTGGTATCTTCGACTGCCTTCAGCTCCGTGAGCAAGTCACTTCACCTAACGACAGCGTGCCTTCTCCCGAAGTTACGGCACCATTTTGCCTAGTTCCTTCACCCGAGTTCTCTCAAGCGCCTGGGTATTCTCTACCTGACCACCTGTGTCGGTTTGGGGTACGATTTCGTGTTGCCTGATGCTTAGAGGCTTTTCCTGGAAGCTGGGCATTTGTTACTTCAGCGCCGTAGCGCCTCGTCGTCACACCTCAGCGTTAACGGCCTTCCGGATTTACCTGGAACGCCCGCCTACATGCTTAAACCGGGACAACCGTCGCCCGGCTAACATAGCCTTCTCCGTCCCCCCTTCGCAGCAACACCAAGTACGGGAATATTAACCCGTTTCCCATCGACTACGCCTTTCGGCCTCGCCTTAGGGGTCGACTCACCCTGCCCCGATTAACGTTGGACAGGAACCCTTGGTCTTCCGGCGAGCGGGCTTTTCACCCGCTTTATCGTTACTTATGTCAGCATTCGCACTTCTGATACCTCCAGCAGCCCTCACAGGCCACCTTCGACGGCTTACAGAACGCTCCCCTACCCAACAACACTTACGTGTCGCTGCCGCAGCTTCGGTGCATGGTTTAGCCCCGTTACATCTTCCGCGCAGGCCGACTCGACCAGTGAGCTATTACGCTTTCTTTAAATGATGGCTGCTTCTAAGCCAACATCCTGGCTGTCTGGGCCTTCCCACATCGTTTCCCACTTAACCATGACTTTGGGACCTTAGCTGGCGGTCTGGGTTGTTTCCCTCTTCACGACGGACGTTAGCACCCGCCGTGTGTCTCCCGTGATAACATTCTCCGGTATTCGCAGTTTGCATCGGGTTGGTAAGCCGGGATGGCCCCCTAGCCGAAACAGTGCTCTACCCCCGGAGATGAATTCACGAGGCGCTACCTAAATAGCTTTCGGGGAGAACCAGCTATCTCCCGGTTTGATTGGCCTTTCACCCCCAGCCACAAGTCATCCGCTAATTTTTCAACATTAGTCGGTTCGGTCCTCCAGTTAGTGTTACCCAACCTTCAACCTGCCCATGGCTAGATCACCGGGTTTCGGGTCTATACCCTGCAACTTAGCGCCCGGTTAAGACTCGGTTTCCCTTCGGCTCCCCTATGCGGTTAACCTTGCTACAGAATATAAGTCGCTGACCCATTATACAAAAGGTACGCAGTCACCCCATAAATGAGGCTCCCACTGCTTGTACGTACACGGTTTCAGGTTCTTTTCACTCCCCTCGCCGGGGTTCTTTTCGCCTTTCCCTCACGGTACTGGTTCACTATCGGTCAGTCAGGAGTATTTAGCCTTGGAGGATGGTCCCCCCATATTCAGACAGGATACCACGTGTCCCGCCCTACTCATCGAGCTCACAGCCAGTGCGCTTTTGTGTACGGGGCTGTCACCCTGTATCGCCGGCCTTTCCGGACCGTTCCACTAACGCACAAGCTGATTCAGGCTCTGGGCTGCTCCCCGTTCGCTCGCCGCTACTGGGGGAATCTCGGTTGATTTCTTTTCCTCGGGGTACTTAGATGTTTCAGTTCCCCCGGTTCGCCTCATGCCACTATGTATTCATGACATGATGATGCACCGAAGTGCACCGGGTTTCCCCATTCGGACATCGCCGGCTATAGCGGTTCATATCACCTTACCGGCGCTTTTCGCAGATTAGCACGTCCTTCATCGCCTCTGACTGCCAGGGCATCCACCGTGTACGCTTAGTCGCTTAACCTCACAACCCACAGGCGTCCTGTGCGTTATGAGCATTTGAGAGACTCGAACGCGCCGCTTTCTTTTCTTATTACGGAGAAAAGAAACAGCACGTCGTTTCAATTTTCAGCTTGTTCCGGATTGTTAAAGAGCAAATATCTCAAACGTGACTCTTGCAAGTCAGCTTTGAGATATAACGGCACGCAACTTTCACTCACATACCAGCAAGTGGCGTCCCCTAGGGGATTCGAACCCCTGTTACCGCCGTGAAAGGGCGGTGTCCTGGGCCTCTAGACGAAGGGGACGTGAAATTTGCTTTACGAATCACCGATTCGTTAATTTCACGTAAGGGCGAGGTTTTTCTTCAGAAAACCGAGCGACATTGTCTTTTGTCGCAGCACCCCCAACGTGTAAACGCCTTGCTCATGACTTCTTATCAGACAATCTGTGTGAGCACTTCGCGGGAAAGTATCTTCAGGTAAGGAGGTGATCCAACCGCAGGTTCCCCTACGGTTACCTTGTTACGACTTCACCCCAGTCATGAATCACAAAGTGGTAAGCGCCCTCCCGAAGGTTAAGCTACCTACTTCTTTTGCAACCCACTCCCATGGTGTGACGGGCGGTGTGTACAAGGCCCGGGAACGTATTCACCGTGGCATTCTGATCCACGATTACTAGCGATTCCGACTTCACGGAGTCGAGTTGCAGACTCCGATCCGGACTACGACGCACTTTATGAGGTCCGCTTGCTCTCGCGAGGTCGCTTCTCTTTGTATGCGCCATTGTAGCACGTGTGTAGCCCTGGTCGTAAGGGCCATGATGACTTGACGTCATCCCCACCTTCCTCCGGTTTATCACCGGCAGTCTCCTTTGAGTTCCCGACCGAATCGCTGGCAACAAAGGATAAGGGTTGCGCTCGTTGCGGGACTTAACCCAACATTTCACAACACGAGCTGACGACAGCCATGCAGCACCTGTCTCACGGTTCCCGAAGGCACAAACGCATCTCTGCGTTCTTCCGTGGATGTCAAGACCAGGTAAGGTTCTTCGCGTTGCATCGAATTAAACCACATGCTCCACCGCTTGTGCGGGCCCCCGTCAATTCATTTGAGTTTTAACCTTGCGGCCGTACTCCCCAGGCGGTCGACTTAACGCGTTAGCTCCGGAAGCCACGAGTCAAGCTCACAGCCTCCAAGTCGACATCGTTTACGGCGTGGACTACCAGGGTATCTAATCCTGTTTGCTCCCCACGCTTTCGCACCTGAGCGTCAGTCTTCGTCCAGGGGGCCGCCTTCGCCACCGGTATTCCTCCAGATCTCTACGCATTTCACCGCTACACCTGGAATTCTACCCCCCTCTACGAGACTCAAGCCTGCCAGTTTCAAATGCAGTTCCCGGGTTGAGCCCGGGGATTTCACATCTGACTTAACAGACCGCCTGCGTGCGCTTTACGCCCAGTAATTCCGATTAACGCTTGCACCCTCCGTATTACCGCGGCTGCTGGCACGGAGTTAGCCGGTGCTTCTTCTGCGGGTAACGTCAATGACAAAGGTTATTAACCTTCACCCCTTCCTCCCCGCTGAAAGTACTTTACAACCCGAAGGCCTTCTTCATACACGCGGCATGGCTGCATCAGGCTTGCGCCCATTGTGCAATATTCCCCACTGCTGCCTCCCGTAGGAGTCTGGACCGTGTCTCAGTTCCAGTGTGGCTGGTCATCCTCTCAGACCAGCTAGGGATCGTCGCCTAGGTGAGCCGTTACCCCACCTACCAGCTAATCCCATCTGGGTTCATCCGATGGTGTGAGGCCCGAAGGTCCCCCACTTTGGTCTCGCGACGTTATGCGGTATTAGCCACCGTTTCCAGTGGTTATCCCCCTCCATCGGGCAGATCCCCAGACATTACTCACCCGTCCGCCACTCGTCGGCAAAGAAGCAAGCTTCTTCCCGCTACCGTTCGACTTGCATGTGTTAGGCCTGCCGCCAGCGTTCAATCTGAGCCATGATCAAACTCTTCAATTTAAAAGTGTCTGATGCTCAAAGAATTAAAACTGTTTATAAAATCAGTAGTCACTCTTCAAGACTTGATATTTTGTTGCATCCGCAGATGCTTGCGATATCAATCCTGCGAGTGCCCACACAGATTGTCTGATAAATTGTTAAAGAGCAGTGCGAACAGCGGCTTAACCGCCTGTCGCGAGGTGGCGTATATTACGCTTTCCTCCCGCAGAGTCAACCCCGTTTTTCAGAAGTTTTCTCTTTCGCTAGCCGAATGTTTCCGGCTTTCTCAACCCGGCGGCCTGTAAGCCGTTGTGCCGTGTTGATGGAGGCGCATTATAGGGAGTTTCCCGCCGCCCGCAACCACTAATTTACCCAAAAAAGCCCGTTCGCTGCATTCCACAGCAAAACCGGCGTTTATACCCGGTTATACACAAACTTATCCACATTTATTAACCAGACTAAATTTAGACGAGCATCGCGCAAACGTTTTCGCTACAATGCCTCGCGACGTCACGGATGCCCCTTTTCGGGGCGTTACCTCAAACCTGGCACGCAAATATCGCTAAGCTTGAGGTAACGCTCTTTATTTGCGAACCAAAGCCAAGGGATCAATCACCATGCAACAACCTCGTCCTGTACGCCGCGCTCTGCTCAGCGTGTCTGACAAAGCCGGTATCCTCGAATTCGCCCAGGCACTTTCAGACCGTGGGGTCGAACTCCTCTCTACCGGAGGTACCGCTCGTCTATTAGCTGACGCCGGTCTTCCCGTTACTGAAGTATCCGACTATACCGGCTTCCCGGAAATGATGGATGGCCGTGTTAAAACGTTGCATCCGAAAGTGCATGGTGGAATTTTGGGACGTCGCGGTCAGGATGATGCGATCATGGCGGAACACCATATCTCGCCGATCGATATGGTGGTCGTTAACCTCTATCCTTTCGCGCAAACCGTCGCCCGTGAAGGTTGCTCGCTAGAAGATGCGGTTGAGAATATCGATATTGGCGGGCCAACCATGGTGCGCTCGGCGGCTAAAAACCATAAAGACGTTGCCATCGTAGTAAACAGTAGCGACTATGCGGCCATTATTGCCGAGCTGGATGCGCAGCAAAACTCCCTCACTCTCGAAACACGTTTTGACTTAGCTATCAAAGCGTTTGAGCATACTGCCGCTTATGACAGTATGATCGCTAACTACTTTGGCAGCCTGGTCCCGGCCTATTACGGCGAAACCGACCAGCCATCCGGGCGCTTCCCTCGCACGCTAAACCTGAACTTTATTAAGAAGCAGGATATGCGTTATGGCGAGAACAGCCACCAGGATGCCGCCTTCTATATAGAAGAGGGGCTTACTGAAGCCTCAGTTGCCACCGCCCGGCAGCATCAGGGGAAAGCGCTCTCATATAACAATATCGCCGATACCGATGCGGCGCTGGAGTGCGTTAAAGCCTTTGACGAACCAGCCTGTGTGATTGTTAAACATGCCAACCCATGCGGTGTCGCGGTAGATGCGACGATCCTTAACGCTTACGAGCACGCTTACAAAACCGATCCGACCTCGGCATTTGGCGGCATTATCGCCTTTAACCGTGAATTGGATGAGGCCACAGCGCAGGCAATTATCAGCCGCCAGTTTGTTGAAGTGATTATCGCGCCTTCCGTCAGCGCCGCCGCACTGAACGTTACGGCAACAAAACAGAACGTGCGCGTGCTGACATGCGGAGAGTGGCAACAGCGAACCACAGGGCTCGACTTTAAACGGGTTAATGGCGGTCTGTTAGTACAGGATCGCGATGTGGGTATGGTGACGGAAAGCCAGTTACGCGTAGTTAGCAAGCGTCAGCCTAGCGAAAAAGAGCTGCGTGATGCCCTCTTCTGCTGGAAAGTCGCGAAATTCGTTAAATCCAATGCGATTGTCTACGCGCGCGATAACATGACCATTGGCATTGGCGCCGGTCAAATGAGCCGCGTTTACTCGGCAAAAATCGCCGGTATCAAAGCCAGCGACGAAGGGCTAGAAGTAAAAGGCTCGGCGATGGCGTCCGATGCATTCTTTCCGTTTCGCGATGGCATTGACGCCGCAGCGGCTGTCGGCGTCAGCTGCGTAATTCAACCCGGCGGGTCAATTCGTGATGATGAAGTTATTGCCGCCGCCGATGAACATGGCATTGCAATGATCTTTACCGATATGCGTCATTTCCGCCATTAATTGCCACTGGAGCATTAAAGATGAAAATTTTAGTCATTGGTAATGGCGGCCGCGAGCACGCGCTGGCATGGAAAGCGTCCCGATCACCACTCGCTGAAACGGTATTTGTCGCGCCGGGTAATGCCGGAACCGCGCTGGAACCCGCCTTACAAAACGTCGATATCAGCGCTACGGACATTCCGGCGCTACTGCGTTTTGCGCAGAGCGAAAAGATTGACCTAACCATTGTCGGCCCTGAAGCGCCGTTGGTCATTGGCGTTGTCGATGCTTTCCGGGCGGCGGGCCTAACCATTTTCGGCCCGACGCAAGCAGCAGCACAATTGGAAGGCTCCAAAGCTTTCACCAAAGATTTTCTTGCCCGCCACCATATTCCCACCGCGGAATATCAAAACTTTACTGAAGTCGAACCCGCGCTTGCATATGTGCGTAGTAAAGGCGCCCCGATCGTTATCAAGGCTGATGGCCTTGCCGCCGGTAAAGGCGTTATTGTGGCAATGACGCTGCAAGAGGCCGAAGCCGCAATTCAGGACATGCTGGCAGGCAATGCGTTTGGCGACGCCGGTCACCGTATCGTGATCGAAGAGTTTCTGGATGGTGAAGAAGCCAGTTTTATCGTAATGGTCGATGGCGAACATGTTCTGCCAATGGCCACCAGCCAGGATCATAAACGCGTGGGCGATGGCGATACCGGCCCCAATACCGGTGGTATGGGCGCCTATTCGCCGGCGCCGGTGGTGACTGATGAAATCCACCAGCGCGTGATGGATAGTGTCATTTGGCCGACAGTGCGCGGTATGGCGGCTGAAGGCAACGTCTATACGGGCTTTTTGTATGCTGGCCTGATGATCGATAAAGCCGGGCAGCCGAAGGTGATTGAGTTTAACTGCCGTTTTGGCGACCCGGAAACTCAACCGATTATGATGCGCCTACAGTCAGATTTAGTCGCGCTTTGCCTGGCAGCCTGTAAAGGAGAGCTGGATCGTCAGGATTCGCAGTGGGATCCGCGTCCATCATTAGGCGTTGTGATTGCTGCCGGCGGCTATCCTGACAGTTATACAACCGGCCATCAGATCCACGGACTGCCGCTAGAAGAGCGCGCCGATGGCAAAGTGTTTCATGCCGGTACTCAATTACACGACGATGTCGTGGTTACCCAGGGTGGGCGCGTGTTATGCGTTACCGCGTTGGGAGAGGATGTCGCAGCGGCGCAAAAGCGCGCTTACGCGCTGGCGCAAGACATTTCGTGGGAAGGGAGTTTTTACCGCAAAGATATTGGTTATCGCGCCATTAATCGCCGCTAAGCTGGCCTGCCGCTCTCTTCTGAGGGCGGCAAATTTACCACCACGCCCGATCAGAAATCCGCTTCGTTCGGCTCTTGTTGGCAGTAATCTTCGGCCGTCGCCAACAACAATTGAGTACCTTCCGGCGCATCCAACCAGGCCACGCTTAGCGTTGAGCGGGCAGCACTCTGCTGCTGCATAATATAATTGAGCGCCAAGTTATCCAGCGCCGGTTTCACACTGTCGCCCTGACACGTCTTGATCAGCCCATTCCCCAGCCAATGACCCTGTTTTAAGACTACGCGACCAGTAAGCAATGCATCGCTAATTTTCAGCATCCGCTGCGCATCGAACTTGTAGAGCGCCACCGCATCATTACTCAATGCCTCACGGCGCCCTTCAAGCTGCCGCTGCATAAAACTGAGGCTACCGTCCTGATCAAAGCGTAGCGTGACGTCATCCGGGTGTTTCCCCTGAATATGGCGCTCAATACTGACCAGTTTGCCTTCTGACCAGCCGTAATCGGTAATTTCGCTCACGCCAGCGCTGAAGGGAGTGAATATCGTCATCATATGCGAGACTTGCTGCTGATGATCTTTACGCCAAATACGCACCGCGCCACGATCGGCCAGATAACCGCTGGCAGTAAAGTCCGGTAAGCGCGAATGGGAACTACAGCCCGCCAATACCAAGATTGCCAGGCTACATAAATTCGGTTTAAGCGAGAGAATTTTCATAAACAAAAGGGGCGAAATCGCCCCTCGTCAAACCTTTCACCGCAACGCTATTACTTAACAGCGTCTTTCAGGGCCTTACCTGATACGAATGCCGGTACGTTTGCAGCAGCAATTTTAATTTCTTTGCCAGTCTGCGGGTTGCGGCCAGTACGCTCAGCGCGGTGGTTAACTTTAAAAGTACCAAAACCAACCAGTTGTACAGCATCACCTTCTTTCAGAGACTCAGTAATCGCAGCCAGGGTGGATTCCAGAGCAGCTTTTGCCTGGGTCTTAGACAGATCCGCTTTGTCCGCAATTACATCAATCAGTTGAGTCTTGTTCATAAGTTATCCTTACAGTGTATTTATCGCTTGCTAAGCATCGAGTGCGAGGGAAAAGCCAGATTCTGGCACTCTTCAGCCTGCACGCACCGATAGCCACATTTTTCAGCCCCCCAAATGTAGACCAGACAGGGGGCGAATGTGAAGCCTTTAGGCGCTACAAATCAGGCGTGAAGTCACGTTTTATCGCCTTACCGCTCAAATTTTATACCGATATTACTGATTCCCGCTTCTCGCAGGTCAGATCGCAGCCCTTTGATTAACTCCAGGTCACGTTCCTCACAGGCTGCCAGCAGGCGAAAAATCTCCCACTGGATGTCCCATTCTTCTTCAACCGCCGGGTTATCTTTTAGCTCATCGTCACTCATCTCACGACCGGATTGAGTCATTTCCAACATCGCGACCGTGGTAATTGATGCATCACTCACGCCAATAGCATGTTCCAGCGTTTCACCGCTTAAACGCGAATGCAATAATTCACTTAATGCCACGCAGGCATCAATGGCAGGATAAACACCGTAAAGATCGTAATCTTCGGCGTTAGGAATCGCCTCTTCCAGCTTTTCGAGCTGGCTGTCGAAATTGACTTTCGCCTCTTTCACCGTCAACGTTTCCCACACCAGATCGAGAATGCGGCGATAAATCTGTGCATCGGCAAAGCCGGTTTGTTGGCAGAAAGCCCAATAATTGGGATACATTCGCTCGCACAAGCAGGCCATAAAGGTCACATGCTGCCAACTTTCTAACTTTTCGAGCCGCAGATGGATGGGATTACGTAACATGATGAGATCTCGTCAATACTGTTCGGGCGACAGTGTACCGTAAAAGCGACCGGCTCACACCGTTAACCCTGCTGCAAACGCAGGAAAGCCGGGCGCCCTGAGGCGACCGCATCAGCCCAGCGCGTGGGTTCCGGCAGACGGTAGCCCTGCATACACTGTTGTACCCAATGCAGCGCGCTATCCATCCCGACCCGATGACCGGTAGAGATAAACAAAGGATTGCAGCGCTTTTTACTGCGCCATACCCAGCCTAGCTGCTCGCCTTTATCGTTTAATGGCTGCAACGCGCCGGGTTCAGCGTCCAGCGGCTCAAATTTACCGCACAGGCGCTTCTTAGCCACGCCAATGGTGGGAACATCCACCAGCAGACCAAAGTGGCTGGCGACACCGAGCCGACGAGGATGTGAAATACCATGCCCATCCACGAAGAGTAAATCAGGCTGGTGCTCCAGCATCTGCCAGGCCGCCAATAAGGCGGGATATTCACGGAATGAGAGAAAGCCGGGGATATACGGCATGGTGGTGGCGATACGCGCCACCTTATGTTCGATCAGCGTCAGGGAAGGATATTCCAAAATAACCAGCGCGGCGCGTGTTACCTCGCCTCCCTGCTCAAAACCGACATCCGCGCCAGCGATCAAGCGTGGCGGCATCACCTCAAAGTCATCGTGACGCACCACTTCAGAGGCACGCGCTAGCTGTTCAGCGCGCAATGCCTGCATATCCATAATTACTCCTGGTGATAAGGCCGGGAAAGGGTATGTACCGCCTCCACAAATGCACCGGCATGCTCCGGCGGCACATCCTGATGAATACCGTGACCGAGATTAAACACATGGCCTTCGCCATGACCAAACCCGGCGAGAATAGTCGCCACTTCCTCTTCAATACGCGCTGGCGGCGCATACAGCATGGAAGGGTCCATATTACCTTGCAGCGCCACTTTATCGCCCACACGGCGCCGCGCATCGGCAATATCGGTAGCCCAATCCAGGCCCAGAGCATCGCATCCGGTTTCCGCCATCGCTTCCAGCCACTGCCCCCCGCCTTTGGTAAATAGCGTTACCGGCACCCGCTGACCTTCATGTTCATGCAACAGTCCATCGACGATTTTATGCATGTAATACAGTGAAAATTCACGGTAATCACGCCCGGTCAGTACACCGCCCCAGGTATCAAAAACCATTACCGCCTGCGCGCCAGCACGGATTTGCGCATTAAGATAAAGCGTGACGCTATCGGCCAGTTTGTCCAACATGGCGTGCAGCGTGTGTGGCTCGGCATACATCATCTTTTTAATTTTGGTAAATGCCTTGCTGCTACCGCCTTCAACCATATAGGTCGCCAACGTCCATGGGCTACCGGAGAAACCAATCAGAGGCACTTCGCCCCGCAGGTTTTTACGAATGGTGCGTACCGCCTTCATTACGTAGCCCAGTTCTTGCTCCGGATCGGGTACCGGCAATTTATCCACGTCTGCCCGACAGGTGATTGGCGAGGAAAAACGCGGCCCTTCGCCCGCTTCGAACCACAGCCCTAAGCCCATTGCATCCGGAATGGTCAGAATATCAGAGAACAGGATCGCCGCATCCAGCGGATAACGCCGTAACGGCTGTAGGGTTACCTCACAGGCCAATTCAGCGTTTTTACACAACGACATAAAATCACCCGCCTGCGCGCGCGTGGCTTTATATTCCGGCAAATAGCGCCCGGCTTGTCGCATCATCCACACTGGCGTAACGTCAACCGGCTGGCGTAGCAGGGCACGGAGGTAACGATCGTTCTTCAATTCGTTCATTATAATCAGGCTCTCACAAACACAGGCGGCTAGTGTATCACTCATTCCGTTTCGGCGCGGCATAGCGCGACAGTGTCTTCAATTAACCGCCGCGCGACCGTGCCCGGCGGCGGCAGATGCGGTAATTGGTCATAGCGAAACCAACCGGCGTCGATCAGTTCATGGTTATCAATTTGCAATTCGCCCTCATCGTACTCAGCCATGAACGCCATCATCAACGAATGGGGGAATGGCCAGGGTTGAGAGGTAACGTAACGAACATTTTTAACCGTGACGCTACTCTCCTCCATTACTTCGCGCGCCACCGCTTGTTCAAGGGTTTCTCCCACTTCGACGAACCCGGCTAATACCGTATAAATGCTATTACGGTGACGCGCGTGTTGTGCCAGCAGGATCTGGTCGCCGCGCCGAATGGCGACGATGATACAAGGCGCGATCTGCGGATAGTAACGTTGACGGCAATGCGCGCACAAACAGGCATTTTCGGTTTTGCTCAAGTGCATTTCGTGACCGCAATAGCCGCAAAAACGGTGCGAGCGGATAAACTCCGCCAATTGGACACCGCGCCCCGCCAGTTGGAACAGCCCGGCCTCTTTATCCATGATTTGCCGTACCGAGCCCATATTCTCCGCGCGATCCTCGCGCACCAGCCACACGGTTTCACCCTGCCATTCGCCGATCGGCGACGCTTTCGAACCGGTTAGGTCAAATGTCTCCGCTGTGCCGTACGGTAAATCGCCATTTGGTAACCAAAGTTTCTGCTCATGGCTGACAATCCACCATCCAGCGTCTACGCTTCTAATTTCATGTTCCATAAAAAAGTATCCTGAAGACAAGATATTTGTAGTTTGTAGAGTACCGCTACATATTTAAACATTGCGCTAAAACTATACCCTAAATAATTCAGGTTGCATGAAAGCGGTAACGCACATGCAACCTAAAATATGTCGGGCTATTACTCACATGGAGTCGATCATGCTTAACCATTTAGACGTTCTGACCCAACGCGTAGGTGGCAGTAATGCACTGGTAGATCTTTGGCTAAGTGCCCGTCGGCAACTGCTAGTTGCCTATTATCAGACCGTTGGCATTAAGCCTAACAAGGAATCGCTCACCGCGCTGGATGAAAAGGCATTGGATAATTTTTGCCAAAAACTGGTCGATTATCTCTCTACCGGACATTTCAGTATCTATGAACGCATTATCGAAGAATTGGAAGGCGATAGCCCTCTGACGGCAGCGGCCCAGATTTATCCGGCGCTGGAAGGGAATACCGAGTTGTTGATGAGTTTGTATGATACCCATCTGGAAACGGCCATCGATCATGATAACTATGTCGAGTTTCAGCAGGCATTGTCAGAAGTGGGTGAAACGCTGGAGGCGCGGTTTACGCTGGAAGATAAGCTGATTCAGCTCGCCTGGGAGAACCAGCTTCAGTTACCCGGCGTGGTGGCGAATGAAACTGAACTGGTTAGGCCGGCATAAACATCACGCCATTGCTACCCCCTTGTAGTTTCTACCTCGCCCCTTTATGCTGGAGGGGCTATTTGGGTTGAAGCTGTGACGTAAGTCGCTCTGCATCACCCCACATCTTGTCGGAGTGCCCTACCGGGCTGAGACCGTTAATTCGGGATCCGCGGAACCTGATCAGGTTAGAACCTGCGAAGGGAACAAGAGTAAAGTTGGCTTACGGCGACATTATCCCTTTCTTGACCCGCCGTTTCATTACTCCCTCCGAACTCCAGACAAGCAACTTTCCCTTACTCACAGGAAATGGCTATGTCCGGCAGCGAACCAAAATTTTCCTCTCCACTGGAGAGAGAGACCGCCGCACACGAGAATATTCGCCGCACGGCGGTAAGGTATCAACCTGACTTTCCCACCGTTCCCCTTCGTTTAGGGCTCTATCCGGTGGTAGATAGCGTGGCATGGATTGAACGCCTACTGGAGGCAGGTGTACGTACTCTGCAGTTACGTATCAAAGACCAACACGATCATCACGTGGAAGAGGATGTTCGCGCCGCCATTGCGCTGGGGCAACGTTACCGGGCGCGTCTATTTATTAATGATTATTGGCGGCTGGCGATTAAACATCGGGCATACGGCGTACATCTCGGTCAGGAAGATCTTGCCGAAACCGATCTTAACGCCATACGAGAAGCCGGTTTACGCCTTGGCGTGTCTACTCATGACGATATGGAGATTGACCGCGCGCTGTCCGTGCGCCCTTCCTATATTGCGTTGGGGCACGTGTTTCCTACGCAAACGAAACAGATGCCCTCTGCGCCACAAGGATTAAAGCAATTAGCCGCGCATATGCAGCGCCTGCAAGGCTACCCGACCGTGGCAATTGGCGGCATCAGCATCGCACGGGTACCGGCGGTGCTGGAAACCGGTGTCGGTAGCGTGGCGGTCGTCAGCGCCATTACCCACGCCGCAGACTGGCGCAGCGCCACGCAACAGTTACTGGCGCTTGCGGGAGTCGGGGATGAATGACAGCGATTTTATGCGCTATAGCCGCCAACTCCTGCTGGAGGAGTTCGGTATTGAAGGGCAGGAAAAACTGCAGCGTGGTCGCGTCTTAATCATCGGCTTAGGTGGATTGGGTTCGCCTGCCGCGCTATATCTCGCGGCGGCTGGCGTCGGCAAACTGCTCCTGGCGGATGATGACACTCTGCATATCAGCAACTTACAACGCCAAATTCTGTTCCACCAGCCAGATACCGGCCAGAGTAAAGCGCACCTGGCGCAACGGCGGCTGCGCGCGCTCAATCCACAGGTCGACAGCATCGCGCTGGCGCAACGTGTGGATGAGAAAACCCTGCCATCACTTGTTGATCAGGTCGATCTGGTACTGGATTGCAGTGACAACATGGCTACCCGCCACGCGATCAACCATGCCTGTGTTACCGCCGGAAAACCGCTGATTAGCGGCAGTGCCGTGGGATGGAGCGGCCAGTTAATGGTGATCGCGCCACCCTGGACACAGGGCTGTTACCGCTGCTTGTGGCCTGACGAGAGTGAACCACAGCGCAATTGTCGTACCGCAGGCGTACTTGGGCCCGTGGTGGGCGTTATCGGTACGCTACAGGCGTTAGAAGCACTGAAACTATTGGCAGGCATTCCCTCGCCCTTAAACGGCAAACTACGTCTATTCGATGGCCGACAACAGGTTTGGCGCACGCTGAACCTTGAACGTACGCCACACTGCCCGGTATGCGGAGAAACGCCATGAATATCATCGTTAATGATCGGCAAATGGCCTGTTCCGCGCCATTGACGCTGACCGCCTTACTGAAACAGTTGTCACTGCACCAGCCAAGCACCGCGCTGGCGGTGAATCAAACTATCGTTCCCCATCATCGTTGGGATACCCAACTTCTACAGGAGGGCGATGAGCTGGTGATTTTCCAGGCCATTGCCGGAGGCTGACATGTTACAGATTGCTGATAAAACTTTTTCATCGCGCCTGCTGACCGGTACCGGCAAATTCGCCACGCCGCAATTGATGCTGGCCGCTTTACAAGAATCCGCTTCGCAACTGGTGACCATGGCGATGAAACGCGTTGATTTACGCGGCGGCGATGATGGGATCTTGCTGCCCCTACGACAGCTTGGCGTCCAGTTGCTACCCAACACCTCCGGCGCGAAAACCGCGGAAGAGGCGCTTTTCGCCGCTCGTCTCGCGCGTGAGGCGCTGGGTACACAGTGGCTTAAATTAGAAATTCACCCTGACGTACGCTATTTGCTGCCAGACCCAATAGAAACGCTAAAGGCGGCGGAGCAGTTGGTGAAAGAAGGGTTTGTGGTGCTGCCCTACTGTGGTGCCGATCCGGTGTTATGTAAGCGGCTTGAAGAGGTGGGATGCGCCGCTGTCATGCCGCTTGGCGCGCCAATTGGTAGCAATCAGGGGCTTAAAACACGTGACTTACTGGCGATTATCATCGAGCAGGCCAATGTACCGGTAATCATTGATGCCGGTATTGGCGCGCCAAGTCATGCCAGCGAAGCGCTGGAGATGGGGGCCGATGCGGTGCTGGTTAACACCGCAATTGCCGTCGCGCGCGACCCGGTACAAATGGCCCGTGCCTTTCGTCTGGCGGTCGAAGCCGGTGCGCTGGCGCAGCGCAGCGGATTAGGCACGGTACAACAGCAAGCAGCAGCATCCAGCCCGCTGACTGCCTTCCTCGGACAAGGTGAGGCCTTATCATGAAAGATTTTCTTTCGCGTTGGGAAACATTGAACTGGGATGACATTACACTGCGCATTAACAGTAAAACCTCAGCCGATGTTGAGCGGGCTCTTAATGCCCCACGTGTAGGACGAGAGGAGTTAATGGCATTGCTCTCTCCCGCCGCCAGCGCCTGGCTGGAACCGATGGCACAGAAAGCTCAGCGCCTGACACGCCAACGTTTTGGTAATACCGTCAGTTTTTATGTTCCGCTCTATCTTTCTAATTTATGCGCGAATGACTGTACCTATTGCGGTTTCTCAATGAGTAACCGCATTAAGCGTAAGACGCTGGATGCCGCCGAGATCGCCCGTGAATGCACGGCGATCCGGGCATTGGGTTTCGATCACCTGTTGCTGGTCACCGGTGAACACCAAAGTAAAGTCGGTATGGATTATTTCCGTCAGCATCTGCCGGTGATTCGCCAGAACTTCAGCTCCGTGATGATGGAGGTTCAACCGCTCTCACAAGTGGAATATGCCGAACTTAAAACCCTTGGGCTTGATGGCGTGCTGGTGTACCAGGAAACCTATCATCCGGCGGTTTACAGCCAGCACCATCTAAAGGGCAATAAGCAGGATTTTTTCTTTCGTCTGGAAACCCCGGATCGCCTTGGTCGCGCCGGGATCGACAAGATCGGGCTTGGCGCGTTAATTGGTTTGTCGGATAGCTGGCGTACCGATTGCTTTATGGTGGCGGAACATTTGCTGTGGCTACAGCAAAAGTGGTGGCAAAGCCGCTATTCGGTCTCTTTCCCACGGCTGCGCCCGTGCGCGGGCGGAATTGAACCGGCGTCGGTAATGAGTGAGGCGCAACTGGTACAAACTATCTGCGCGTTTCGCCTGTTCGCGCCGGAGGTGGAACTATCACTGTCGACGCGTGAATCACCGCATTTTCGCGATCATGTCGTGCCGTTAGCCATCAATAGCGTGAGCGCGTTTTCCAAAACGCAGCCTGGCGGTTATGCCGATAATCATCCTGAACTGGAGCAGTTTGCCCCGCATGATAATCGCACGCCGCAACAGGTTGCGGAGGCGTTAACACGGGCAGGCCTACAGCCGGTATGGAAAGATTGGGACAGTTATTTAGGACGCGCCGCGCAATAATTTGCACAGACCGGTAAGGGCGCGCGAAAGTGAGGAACACGCTTCGCAGCCACTGCCAGCGGCGCTGGTGTGATAGCGCGAGCGGATTATAGTAACGCCTGTCAGGTCATTCCGGCCTGGCCAGGGCCGGTTTTTATCCCTTCGCACCGGCCCTGCTTTCAACCGTTTGTGCCGGGTCACGGTGCCGGTTAGTATCGGCGTCCTTTTCAGTAACAACTGGATCCTTTATGCGCTGACGCACATCAATAAGCCATACTGAACATTTATTCTTGCACCGGAGCATTAGTCGGGTAACATTTACGGGGCGACCATATAAATAGCAGGGAAGAAAATGAATAACGTTTTTCTGAAGATGGCTGGTGTGACTGGCGAATCAAAGGATGCCGCCCATGAGGGATGGACAGATGCCGTAACCTATACTTGGGGCAGCCGGCGCGATGATAATGGTTCGGGACCCGGGAAAACATCGTTTACTAACCTTGTCGTTCACTGCCGGGTTGATAAAGCCACTCCGGGTGCGCTGCTATATTCCGCCAACGGGAACAAAATTGCTATATTCCGCCAACGGGAACAAAATTAAGAAGGTAGAAATTTCTGCCTGCAAAGCGGGCGGAAGTCAGCAGGAATATTATCGTATCACGCTGGAGAACGTTATCATCATGGAGGTAACCCTGCGGGAAAGTAGCCCGGAGACTGAGGTTGCCTATGAATTCCAGGCAGACCGGGTTAAGTTCCAGTACTGGGAACAGTCTGAAACCGGCGGTAAAGGTGCTGAAACCCGAATGGGCTGGGATATCAAAAATTCCACGTCCTATTTTTAAGTCTGCTGAACATTCTTACAGGCAGCACCTGGTGCTGAGAACGTCATGGCAATAAAAGAAGAAGCTCTACTGCAGTCAGGTTTTAGCGCGAAAGATATTCGGGTAATACGAAATAACGTCGAAAGTTATGGTGGAAGCCTGGATGAAGCCATACAGGATTTGGCCAGACGTTTTTTACTTCTTGTATGCGTTGTAACTGGTTGTCTGGCTGTGTTCCTTGTCCTCGCTGTATTCAGTAGTACTGATCATGTTATATCAGGTGGTGTAGCCCTGCTCGCCGGTGTGGTCATCGCGCTGTATTCACAACCACCTTTGCTTTCATATAAATCCTGGCGATATCGCCGGGCTTCCAGACGCACAGGCAATTAATCAGGGCTAGCCTCTTCTGACAGGTCAAAAATGACTTTAGCCTTTATGCCCCATGTTATAATTTTCATTGTTAGTTTCGGGCGGCTCATGGTGTCAACTTTTCTGTAATAATCTTTAGGAAGCCAGCGAAATAATCTCCATGCCGCGGGTTTCCTTGCCAAGCCAAAAATACTCCAGACACTGGCTCCGAGAGTCACTGTCTTATAAAACGCAAGACCCTGGTTTGAAGTGAACCCCATAAACTTAGCGAGTTCGATCGTTCCGTCAGCAAATACGCCTTCTGAAGTCGACTGGTCACCAAGCCGAAGATGGTCAACTTCTTTAGATATGCCATTAAGCCCGTCGATAAAAAGAGTGGCTCCTGCAAGAACACCAACTGGCGTCATGCTTGACATCATTGCGATACCACCAAACGCTGCGACGCCCGATATCACAATATGTACGGCTGATATTACATAGCCGACAATTTTGTTATTTTCACGAACCAGCTCCACTTTTGCCATAAGTTGTGCCGTACGCATCCGAAGTAACCGCTCCTGGTCCTGAAGGTTATCGTTTTCTTCTCTTAATTTTCTTATGCACAACAGACATTCTTCGTCCGTTTTTGCTCGCCTGGCGTTCGCAAACTGCTGATCGATTAAATCCTTAATCTCACGCATAAAACCCATGCGAGTTAAACCGTCCTGCAGATGTGCAGAAGCGACTTTATTAGCGGTATTTACCAGTTTCCTAGCCTCAAGGTTAACCATTGTTTCAGACCAAGCTTGGTTTCTGCCGCCTGACAAAAGAAAAGTGTCCATTCCGTTTCCTTAATAATTAACGTTTCGTTAGTCTTACGCATGAATGAAAAAAATACAACAGGAGGCGAGCGTCGTGAGCTAAGGCAGAGTTGGTGCTCAGGCAGGCGAAAGTCACGTTAGAGACGTTCTGATACCTGGTATTTATTTCGATAAATGCGCGCGAAAGTGAGGAACACGTTTCGCAGCCGCTGCCGATGGCGCTGGTGTGATAGCGCGAGCGGATTATAGTAACGCCTGTCAGGTCATTCCGGCCTGGCCAGGGCCGGTTTTTTAACCCTTCGCACCGGCCCTGCTTTCAACCGCTTGTGCCGTGCCTGGCTCAGCGGCGGGTAGCAGTGAGCAGCGCTCCATGGCACTTTCAATCGCGGCGGCAATGGTCGCCAGCGCCTGCTCCGTGCGTGGGTTAAAAGGCATGGCGTAGCTAAGCCGTAAACAGTTACGGTATTTACCCGATGCCGAAAACAGAGAACCGACCGCCACCTGAATATTGGATGCATGTAGTTCACGATTAAGCCGGACGGTATCAAACGCTTCGGGTAGCTCGATCCATATTAAAAAGCCGCCGCATGGGCGCGTTACACAGATGCCGCAGGGAAAATAGTGGCGAACGTGGCAGCTAAAATTGTCATAGTTACGCTGATATTGCTGACGCATACGGCGCAGGTGCGGCTGGTAATAGCCCTGACGTATAAATTCGGCTACCGCCGCCTGTGTCTGCATCGCGCTGGAGCCGGTAACGATGTACTTCATATGGATCACACGATCGAAATAACGCCCCGGCGCCACCCAGCCCACGCGTAATCCCGGCGCTAAGGTTTTTGAAAATGAGCTACAAAGCAGTACCCGGCCATCAACGTCGAGCGACTTGATGGTTATCGGGCGCGGATAATCGTAGGCCAATTCTCCGTACACATCGTCTTCAATAATTGCGGCGTCAAAGCGCTCTGCCAACGTCAGCAACGCACGTTTTCGCGCATCGGGCATGACGAAGCCAAGCGGATTATTGCAATTAGGGACCACTACGATGCCTTTGATCGGCCACTGTTCAAACGCCAGTTCCAACGCCTCAAGACTGATGCCGGTAACAGAATCGGTCGGAATTTCGATCACTCTGATGCCAAAGCCGCGCAATATCTGCATGGTACCGTGAAAAGTGGGCGATTCTACTGCAACGATGTCACCCGGCTGGCATACCGCGCGAATCGCAACCGAGAGCGCTTCATGGCAGCCGGTGGTAATGACAACCTCATCGGCGGAGAGCCGACATCCGCTATCAATCGCTAGCCGCGCAACCTGCTCACGAAGGGGCGGATAGCCGTAAATATTGTCGTAATTAAGTAGGGCGAGATCTTGTTTCTGCCCAATGCGGCTGATGATTTTCCAGAGCGGCTTAAGCGTCGGAGAGGAGACATCCGGCGTGCCGCTGCCAAGTTGGAGATTATCGCGATCAAGACGCCCGTTGATCAGTTCCAGTACCGATTCCCACTGGGTGATTTCGACCGGACGTTGTGCCGGGCGCGTAATCGCTGGCATCGGCGGCGCAGCTTTACGCGGTGTCACAAAGTAACCGGAGCGCGGCTGCGGCGTAATCAACTGTTTCTCCTCCAGCAAGTGGTATGCCTGCTGGACGGTACTAATGCTGACACAGTGTTCTTCGCTCAGCGCTCGCACGGAAGGTAGCCTCTCGCCACTCTGATAAAGGCCCTGCTCAATGCGCTGCGCCAGCAGCGTCGCCAAACGTTGATAGCGAGTCATCGTATTTCACCGCCTACAGGAAAGTAAGGATAACCAGTACAGATTGCTCCTTTTTTTACCATTCAGATACCCGAAAACGCAATCTGTATGTTAATAAAAAGTAATTATTGCATCTGTATTGCCCGTCAATTCCATTCGACAATAGCCCTCAGAAACCCAAATGAGGAGGCCAAGATGGAGTTTTACGAAAATCGTTCAGGCAAGCCGTTTAAAGCATCACCGTTTGTTTTGATGTATCGGCTTCCTTACCGTTTATGGAAAGCATGGCGGCTGCGGACCAAAACCCGCAAGATATTGTCGCAGTTAAGCGCGGAGCAATTGAGAGACATCGGGCTAGATTGTGAGGATTTACGGCGCTACAAATAAAGCAGCTGTCGCGCCGTATACACCAGGGAAGGTTTTCTCTGCCAATTATTCGGGCGTCGCCCAGATTGACGGCCAGTCGCCCGGCTCGCCGCCATCGCAACTCGGCTGGCTGTTATAGCTAATTAAATGAAACGTTTTTCCATCATAGCGCCAACCCGCGCTTTCTCCGCAATCGGCAATACCCCGGCCGCGCGCGGCATGGAACAGTTCGCCGGTTTTCGGATCGTAACTGACTTCAGTAAACCAACTAACGTTATCTGGCTTATCCTGCCCTTCCACCAGCGGCAGCGGTAACGTAAGGAGTTTTGCCGTCTGCGGCGCGGCGCGCGGTGTAATAAACACCAGGCTGGATGATTGATAAGCACCTTGGACACAGTTAATCATGACTAGCGCATTTTTATCATCCAGCGGCTGTGCTTCGTTATGTTGGGTATCGTTATTATCCGCACTTTCGCACTCCTCTTGCTTAAGCATCGTTTGTTGTGACTGAAGTACCGCATCAATCAATGCCTGTGGCGAGCTGAGCGCTACTATCGCCGGTGGATGAATCGACGGTATTGTCGTAAGACGCGGCGGGACGCTATCTGGTTCATCATTACCCACTTTAAATAATGCAGTCTGATTATTGATTCGCCCCTGACGATCATCGACAAACAGCAACGCGGCATTTAGGCCGCTTAATGAACTGGCGACATCCTGATCGGCGGTTAACGTCATGGTCATGGCGTTTTTCGCCGCCTGCAGCAACGCCTGTATTTCCGACAGTTTTTCGCTATGGGCGTTGGCAAAATCGTTATTATCATCGGCATCGGAAAGTGTAATGTCGGAATGCCAGGGTTTGCCATCCAGCCAGATTCCCTCGGCTTTTGGGGCATCGAAACTCATAATATCCAGCGAGACAGCGCCATTTGCGCCAGCCTGATGCTTAATAACTACCCGCATGTTTTCATCAACATTACGGATATCACAATCATTGAGGTTGTTACAGGTGACTTGCCAATCCTTGAAAAGCTTTTGCACCGGTTGATTCAGCTGTGGCTCAGCCGCCAGCACGGGCGCCGTTACACCTAGCGCGCCTGCCGCCAGAAAAGCCAGCACGTTCCTTAACATGGCTTTATTCCTTTATTTAATGACCTGGCGATCACTATAAAAAAACCCTGCCAAAGCAGGGTTTTTATTTCACGATACGCTAACGATTACTCGTCGTCGCTACCACCGAGACCGGCATTCAGCAACTCCGCCAGGCTGGCAGAAGCTTCATCTGCGGTCACCTGCGGTGCAACCGGTACTTCACCGGCTTGACGACGGCGCATACGATCCTGGTGATACGCGTAACCGGTACCCGCCGGAATCAGGCGGCCAACGATAACGTTCTCTTTCAGGCCACGCAGTTCGTCACGTTTACCCGCAACGGCTGCTTCGGTCAGGACACGCGTAGTCTCCTGGAACGAGGCCGCAGAGATAAACGACTCGGTCGCCAACGAGGCTTTGGTAATACCCAGCAAGTCACGCACATAGGTCGCTGCGATTTTGCCGCCGTTCTCCAGATCGCGGTTCGCGATTTTAACGCGAGAGACTTCAACCTGCTCGCCATCCAGGAACTCGGAACTACCCGCGCTAACGATGGTGCCTTTACGCAGCATCTGACGAACGATAACTTCAATGTGTTTATCGTTAATCTTAACGCCTTGCAGACGGTAAACATCCTGCACTTCGTTGGTGATGTAACGCGTTACCGCATGGACGCCACGCAGACGCAGAATGTCATGCGGGGATTCCGGACCATCAGAAACCACGTCACCACGTTCTACACGCTCACCTTCGAACACGTTAAGCTGACGCCATTTTGGAATCATCTCTTCGTACGGATCGCTGCCATCCACCGGCGTGATCACCAGGCGACGTTTACCTTTGGTCTCTTTACCGAAGGAGATGATACCGCTGATTTCAGCCAGAATCGCAGGCTCTTTCGGACGACGCGCTTCGAACAGGTCAGCAACGCGTGGCAGACCACCGGTAATATCCTTGGTACCGCCAGATTCCTGCGGAACACGAGCCAGGGTGTCACCCGAGCTGATCTTCACGCCATCTTCCAACTGAACAATCGCTTTGCCCGGCAGGAAGTACTGCGCTGGCATATCGGTGCCCGGAATCAGAACGTCTTCGCCTTGCGCATCAACGATTTTCAGCGCCGGACGCAGATCTTTACCGCCCGCAGTACGTTCCGCCGTGTCCAGAACTACGATAGAGGACAAACCCGTCAGTTCGTCGGTCTGGCGCGTAATCGTCTGGCCGTCAATCATATCGGTAAAGCGAACAAAACCGTTCACCTCGGTGATAACCGGCATGGTATGCGGATCCCAGTTCGCCACGGTTTCGCCCGCGTTGACCTGCTCACCGTCACCTTTCGCCATGATCGCACCATAAGGAACTTTATAGCTCTCTTTAGTACGACCAAATTCGTCGATCATTTTCAGTTCAACGTTACGCGAAGTGATCACCAGCTTACCGGCCGAGTTAGTTACCGACTTGGCATTGGTCAGCTTGATGGTGCCTTTGTTTTTCACCTGGATGCTAGATTCAGCAGCCGCACGCGATGCCGCACCACCGATGTGGAAGGTACGCATGGTAAGCTGAGTACCCGGCTCACCGATGGACTGTGCTGCGATAACCCCGATGGCCTCACCTTTGTTGATGATGTGACCACGCGCCAAATCGCGACCGTAGCAGTGAGCACACACACCGAAGTCAGTTTCACAACTTACGACGGAGCGCACTTTCACGCTATCAACCGAGTTCTCTTCCAGCAGATCACACCAGTGCTCGTGCAGCAGGGTGTTACGCGGAACCAGAATATCGGCAGTACCGGGTTTCAGCACATCTTCAGCCGTCACACGGCCCAGTACGCGCTCACGCAGCGGCTCTTTAACATCGCCACCTTCGATAACCGGCGTCATCAGGATACCCTCATGGGTACCACAATCGTCTTCGGTTACCACCAGATCCTGCGCCACGTCAACCAAACGACGAGTCAGATAACCGGAGTTTGCGGTTTTCAACGCGGTATCCGCCAAACCTTTACGCGCACCGTGCGTTGAGATGAAGTACTGAAGTACGTTCAAACCTTCGCGGAAGTTCGCGGTGATTGGCGTCTCGATGATCGAGCCATCCGGCTTCGCCATCAGACCACGCATCCCGGCCAACTGACGAATCTGTGCCGCAGAACCACGCGCACCGGAGTCGGCCATCATAAAGATGCTGTTGAAGGAAACCTGACGCTCCTCTACACCGTCGCGGTTAATCACGCTTTCGGTTGAGAGGTTTTCCATCATCGCTTTTGCAACGCGCTCGTTCGCCGCTGCCCAAATATCGATAACTTTGTTGTAGCGTTCGCCAGCGGTTACCAGACCGGATTGGAACTGTTCCTGAATTTCAGCAACTTCCGCTTCCGCTTCGGTAATGATTTCCACTTTCTTCGCCGGGATGACCATGTCATCAATACCGACTGACGCACCTGAACGGGCTGCGTAGGCAAAACCGGTGTACATCGTCTGGTCAGCGAAGATAACCGTCGGCTTCAGCCCCAGAATGCGGTAACAGGTGTTCAGCATTTTGGAGATCGCTTTTTTACCCAGCGCCTGGTTGACGATGGAGTAAGGCAGACCTTTCGGCACGATCATCCACAAAATCGCACGACCAACGGTAGTATCGATCAGGCTGGTTTTGGCAACGAACTCGCCTTGCTCATCCTGCTCATACTCGGTAATACGCACTTTGACGCGTGAATGCAGTTCGGCCAGCCCAGCGCGGTAAATACGCTCAGCTTCTTTCGGGCCGGTCAACACCATGCCTTCGCCTTTACCGTTCACTTTGTCGCGGGTCATATAGTACAGACCCAAAACAACGTCCTGAGACGGAACGATGATTGGCTCGCCGTTCGCCGGAGACAGAATGTTGTTGGTCGACATCATCAGCGCACGCGCTTCCAACTGGGCTTCCAGCGTCAGCGGTACGTGAACAGCCATCTGGTCACCATCGAAGTCGGCGTTATAAGCCGCACACACCAGCGGGTGAAGCTGAATGGCTTTACCTTCGATCAGAACCGGTTCAAACGCCTGGATACCAAGACGGTGCAGGGTTGGCGCACGGTTCAGCAGCACCGGGTGTTCGCGGATAACTTCGTCGAGAATATCCCAAACGACAGCTTCTTCACGCTCAACCATTTTCTTGGCCGCTTTAATGGTGGTAGCGAGACCACGCAGTTCCAGCTTGCCGTAGATGAACGGTTTGAACAGTTCCAGCGCCATTTTCTTCGGCAGACCGCACTGATGCAGACGCAGGTATGGACCAACGGTAATCACGGAACGACCAGAGTAGTCCACGCGTTTACCCAGCAGGTTCTGACGGAAACGACCCTGCTTACCTTTGATCATGTCAGCCAGCGATTTCAGCGGACGCTTATTCGAGCCAGTGATGGCGCGACCGCGACGGCCGTTATCCAGCAATGCATCAACCGCTTCCTGCAACATACGTTTTTCGTTACGTACGATAATATCCGGCGCAGCCAGATCCAGCAGACGTTTCAGACGGTTGTTACGGTTGATCACACGGCGATACAGATCGTTCAGATCTGATGTCGCGAAACGACCACCGTCCAGCGGAACCAGCGGACGCAGGTCCGGCGGCAACACTGGCAGCACGGTCAGGATCATCCACTCTGGCTTGTTACCAGACTGTACGAATGCTTCCAACAGCTTGATACGCTTGGTCAGCTTCTTACGTTTGGTTTCGGAATTGGTTTCGTTCAGCTCTTCACGTAGCTGCTCGCACTCTTGCTCCAGGTCCATGTTTTTCAACAGCGCCTGAATAGCTTCCGCCCCCATCTTGGCATCAAACTCATCGCCAAACTCTTCCAGCGCATCCAGATACTGCTCTTCAGTCAGGATCTGACGCTTTTCGAGATTGGTCATACCGCCTTCGACAACCACATAAGATTCGAAGTACAGTACACGTTCGATATCGCGCAGCGGCATATCCAGCAGTAAACCGATGCGGGACGGCAGCGATTTCAGGAACCAGATATGGGCAGTTGGCGAAGCCAGCTCGATATGGCCCATGCGCTCACGGCGAACTTTGGTCTGCGTGACTTCAACGCCACACTTCTCACAAATCACACCGCGATGCTTTAAACGCTTGTACTTACCGCACAGGCATTCATAGTCTTTCACTGGCCCGAAAATACGTGCGCAGAACAAACCGTCACGCTCAGGTTTGAACGTACGGTAGTTAATGGTTTCCGGCTTTTTCACTTCACCGAAAGACCAGGAACGGATCATGTCTGGCGAGGCCAGCGCAATTTTGATCGCATCAAACTCTTCGGTTTTAGTTTGCGCTTTCAGAAACTTAAGTAAGTCTTTCACGGATTAGCTCCCGTCGGAGTGAGACTTCTCAGCACGCCCGCGAACGGACGTGCTGTAACCAGTACGAATTCGAGTGCTTACTCGTCTTCCAGCTCGATGTTGATACCTAGCGAACGGATCTCTTTCAACAGCACGTTGAAAGATTCCGGCATGCCCGGTTCCATCTGATGATTGCCGTCCACGATGTTCTTATACATCTTAGTACGGCCGTTCACGTCATCAGACTTAACGGTAAGCATTTCTTGCAGGGTATAAGCGGCGCCGTATGCTTCCAGCGCCCACACTTCCATCTCACCGAAGCGTTGGCCACCGAACTGAGCCTTACCACCCAGCGGCTGCTGAGTAACCAGGCTATAAGAGCCGGTAGAACGCGCATGCATCTTGTCATCCACTAAGTGGTTCAGTTTCAGCATGTACATGTAGCCAACGGTAACCGGACGCTCGAATTGCTCGCCGGTACGACCATCAAACAGCGTAATCTGGCCGGAGGTTGGCAGATCGCCAAGCTGCAGCAGTTCTTTGATTTCGCTCTCTTTGGCACCGTCGAACACCGGCGTGGCGATCGGCATACCTTTTTTCAGGTTCTCGGCCAGACGCAGCACTTCATCATCAGAGAAGGTGTTCAAATCCACTTTCTGACGAATGTCGGCACCCAAGTCGTAAGCACGCTGGATGAACTCACGCAGTTTGGCGACCTCTTCCTGCTTTTTCAGCATCGCGTTGATTTTCTCACCGATGCCTTTTGCCGCCATCCCCAAGTGGGTTTCCAGAATCTGACCAATGTTCATACGCGATGGTACGCCCAGCGGGTTCAGTACGATATCGACCGGCGTACCGTTCTCATCGTATGGCATATCTTCGATCGGGTTGATCTTGGAGATAACACCTTTGTTCCCGTGACGACCCGCCATTTTGTCACCCGGTTGGATCTGACGTTTAACCGCCAGGTAAACCTTAACGATTTTCAGCACGCCAGGTGCCAGATCATCGCCTTGAGTGATTTTGCGGCGCTTCGCTTCGAGTTTCTTCTCAAACTCGTGCTTCAGTTCGTCGTACTGCTCCGCCAACTGCTCCAGTTGGTTTTGCTTGTCTTCATCGGTCAAACCGAGTTCCAGCCAACGCTCACGCGGCAGCTTGTCCAGTTTTTCCGCTTCTACGCCGCCGGAAACCAGCACGTAGTTGATGCGGCTAAACAGACCGGCTTCAAGGATCTGCAATTCTTCAGACAGGTCTTTTTTCGCCTGCTTCAGTTGCATCTCTTCGATTTCCAGCGCACGTTTGTCTTTTTCCACGCCATCGCGGGTAAAGACCTGTACGTCGATAACCGTACCGGAAACACCGTTCGGTACGCGCAGAGAAGAGTCTTTAACGTCAGACGCTTTCTCACCGAAGATCGCACGCAGCAGCTTTTCTTCCGGCGTCAGTTGCGTTTCGCCTTTCGGCGTCACTTTACCGACCAGAATATCGCCGCCGGTCACTTCCGCACCGATATACACGATACCGGATTCATCCAGTTTAGAGAGCGCCGCTTCACCCACGTTCGGGATGTCAGCCGTGATCTCTTCCGGCCCCAGCTTGGTGTCACGCGACACACAGGCCAGTTCCTGAATATGGATGGTAGTAAAGCGATCTTCCTGCACCACACGTTCGGAGACCAAAATGGAGTCTTCGAAGTTGTAACCATTCCACGGCATGAACGCTACGCGCATGTTCTGGCCCAGCGCCAGCTCACCGAGATCGGTAGACGGGCCATCGGCCAACACATCGCCACGTTCAATCGGCTCGCCCAAAGAAACACACGGCATCTGGTTGATACAGGTGTTCTGGTTGGAACGGGTGTATTTGGTCAGGTTATAAATATCGATACCCGCTTCGCCCGGATACATTTCGTCTTCGTTAACTTTAATAACGATACGCGATGCATCAACGTACTGAACGGTACCACCACGTTTCGCTACGGCAGTTACACCGGAGTCAACCGCTACCGCGCGCTCCATACCGGTACCCACCAGCGGCTTATCAGCGCGCAGGGTCGGAACCGCCTGACGTTGCATGTTTGCACCCATCAATGCGCGGTTGGCGTCATCGTGTTCAAGGAACGGGATCAGCGACGCACCGACAGAAACCACCTGTTGGGTGGAAACGTCCATGTAGTCAACCTGATCGCGGCTGAACAAGCTGGATTCGCCTTTGCTGCGGCAAGTCACCAAATCATCAACGAAGTGACCTTCGTCATCGAGGTTGGTGTTCGCCTGAGCGATAACGTAGTTACCCTCTTCAATGGCAGAGAGGTAATGAATTTCATCGGTTACCACGCCGTCACGCACGCGACGATACGGAGTTTCCAGGAAACCATACTCGTTGGTCTGCGCATAGACTGACAAGGAGTTAATCAGACCGATGTTCGGACCTTCCGGCGTTTCGATCGGACATACGCGACCATAGTGCGTCGGGTGTACGTCACGAACTTCAAAGCCTGCGCGCTCACGGGTTAAACCGCCAGGGCCGAGTGCGGAGATACGACGTTTATGCGTAATCTCAGACAGCGGGTTGTTCTGGTCCATAAACTGGGACAACTGGCTGGAACCAAAGAACTCTTTCACTGCGGCAGAGATAGGCTTAGCGTTAATCATATCTTGCGGCATCAGGGTATCCAGATCGCCGAGAGACAAGCGCTCTTTCACCGCACGCTCAACGCGCACCAAGCCGACGCGGAATTGGTTTTCCGCCATTTCGCCCACGGAACGGATACGACGGTTGCCGAGGTGGTCAATATCATCCACTTCGCCTTTACCGTTACGAATATCGATGAGCTTCTTCATCACTTCAATGATGTCGTCTTTGCTCAGGATACCGGAACCTTCGATCTCGTCACGCAGCAGAGAACGGTTGAACTTCATGCGACCTACCGCTGACAAATCGTAACGGTCTTCGGAGAAGAACAAGTTCTCGAACAGATTTTCAGCCGCCTCACGCGTTGGCGGTTCGCCAGGACGCATCATGCGGTAGATTTCAACCAGCGCGCTTAAGCGATCGTTGGTTGGGTCAACACGCAGCGTCTCGGAGATATATGGGCCGTGATCGAGGTCGTTGGTGAACAGCGTTTCAATACGCTTATGCCCTGACTGGCTCAGCTTCGCCAGCAGATCCAGAGACAGTTCCATGTTCGCCGCAACAATCAGTTCGCCGGTGCTTTCGTCGATATAATCTTTCGCGACGACTTTACCTGCGATGTACTCCACCGGCACTTCGATATGGCCAATGTTGTCTTTTTCCAACTGACGGATATGACGTGCGGTGATACGACGACCTTTCTCAACGTAGACGTTACCGTTCGCTTCGATATCGAAGGACGCGGTTTCGCCACGCAGGCGCTCAGGCACCAGTTCCATCTGCAATTTGTTATCGCGGATTTCATACACTACTTTTTCGAAGAACAGGTCAAGGATCTGCTCAGAGGTGTAATGCAACGCGCGCAGAATGATACTGGCCGGCAGCTTACGACGACGGTCAATACGGACAAATAAGTTATCTTTCGGGTCAAACTCGAAATCAAGCCATGAGCCGCGGTAAGGGATGATGCGTGCGTTGTACAGCACTTTACCCGAAGAGTGGGTTTTACCCTTATCGCTGTCAAAGAAGACGCCAGGACTACGATGCAGCTGAGAAACGATAACCCTTTCCGTACCGTTAATGACGAAAGTACCGTTATCGGTCATGAGCGGAATTTCGCCCATGTAAACTTCTTGCTCTTTAATATCTTTGACGGTGCCTTCCGGCGCTTCACGCTCGTAGATCACCAGGCGCAGTTTCACGCGCAGCGGTGCAGAGAACGTCACGCCGCGAATCTGACACTCTTTCACGTCAAAGACGGGTTCGCCTAAGCGGTAGCTGACATATTGCAGCTCGGAGTTACCGCTGTAGCTCTGGATGGGGAAAACCGAACGGAATGCTGCTTCCAGCCCGTACTGGCCTTCCGGATCTTGCTCGATAAACTTCTGGAACGAGTCAAGCTGGATAGAAAGGAGATATGGAATGTCCAGAACTTGTGGACGTTTGCCAAAATCCTTACGAATGCGTTTTTTCTCGGTATAGGAGTAAACCATAGGGTTCCTCAGCTAGCTGACAAGTCGACCCATCTGTCCGTCCTGAAGGACAGTTCATGCAACACTATTTTGTTTGCCGGAAAATGCGAAACACTCTCCGCAATACGTCTTTCTATCACTCTTAAATCATTTCATTGCTCTTGTATGGGCAGGGAGCCCCACAGGAAAGCAGTATATTAAGTCGTCGATAGAAAAAGATATTGTGGACCATCAATGGACAAACAATGCGAAACCCCATTGAGGCCCTGTAGCGCAAAAAGGCTGGTGACCAAAAAGTCACCAGCCATCAGCCTAATAACTCAGGCTGCAACCTGGAAGGTTGGCTTATTTAACTTCAACTTCAGCGCCAGCTTCTTCCAGAGATTTTTTGAGAGCTTCAGCGTCATCTTTGCTGATGCCTTCTTTCAGAGCGGCCGGAGCGGATTCAACCAGGTCTTTAGCTTCTTTCAAGCCCAGACCAGTTGCGCTACGTACAGCTTTGATTACGGCAACTTTGTTCGCGCCAGCAGCTTTCAGGATGACGTCGAATTCAGTTTTCTCTTCAGCAGCTTCAGCAGCCGGGCCAGCAGCAACAGCTACAGCGGCAGCAGCAGAAACACCGAATTTTTCTTCCATAGCGGAAACCAGCTCAACAACGTCCATTACAGACATAGCTGCTACTGCTTCCAGAATTTGATCTTTAGTGATAGACATGACAATTGTTCCTAAGAATCAGAAAATAGTTTGTACGTTAAAGTGCGTAAGCAAAGAGGGGACGATTACGCCGCTTCTTTTGCATCGCGAACAGCAGCCAGAGTGCGAACCAGTTTGCCTGCAGCGGCTTCTTTCATGGTCGACATCAGACGTGCCAGTGCTTCTTCGTAAGTCGGCAGCGTTGCCAGACGGTCAATTTGTGCCGCCGGGATCAGCTCACCTTCAAAGGCCGCAGCTTTGACCTCAAATTTTGCATTCGCTTTCGCGAACTCTTTGAACAGACGAGCAGCAGCGCCCGGGTGTTCCATAGAGTATGCAATCAAGGTCGGACCAACAAACGTGTCTTTCAGGCACTCAAACTGAGTACCTTCAACGACGCGGCGCAGCAGGGTGTTACGAACAACACGCATGTAAACGCCAGCTTCACGACCTGCTTTACGCAGTTCGGTCATTTTATCTACGGTAACGCCACGAGAATCCGCAACAACCGCAGACAGCGCGCCTTTGGCTACTTCGCTGACTTCAGCAACAATCGCTTGTTTGTCTTGAAGATTTAATGCCATTAGCTTTTGCTCCTGGATTTTGGCCGGGGAAGGATTTCCCCGGAACTCACTTCACTTACTCGCCCGAGGGAAGGTAAGCGCTAAAACACGGTGAGCAGAATCCAGAAAAGAAAAAATTCTTTAGGCTCTGTCACCGTCTACGCAGGAAAAATTAAGTACCTTACGGTACACCTGCGGTCTTGGACGGAGGTCTGGATTAGGCCAGACTCCAACCGAAAATAGGTCTTCTGCTTTTTTAAGCAACAGAAGAACGGGCGTAAGATTCTAGTTGAAACTTACGCCCGTGTAAAGTGGCGATTAGTTCGCTACTGCGTTCAGACCAGCCTGGTCGATCGCAACGCCTGCACCCATAGTGGTAGACAGGCTCACTTTCTTGATGTAAACGCCTTTAGACTGAGACGGTTTCGCTTTTTTCAGCGCAACCAGCAGAGCTTCCAGGTTTTCTTTCAGTTTGTCAGAATCGAAATCAACCTTACCGATGGTGGTATGGATGATACCGTTCTTGTCGTTACGGTAGCGAACCTGACCTGCTTTCGCGTTTTTAACCGCTTCAGCAACGTTCGGAGTAACAGTACCGACTTTCGGGTTTGGCATCAGACCACGTGGGCCCAGAACCTGGCCCAACTGGCCAACAACGCGCATTGCATCAGGAGATGCGATAACCACGTCAAAGTTCATTTCGCCTTTTTTAATCTGCTCAGCCAGATCGTCCATACCTACCAGTTCAGCACCGGCAGCTTTCGCTGCTTCAGCATTGGCGCCCTGAGTAAATACGGCAACGCGTACGCTGCGGCCAGTACCGTGCGGCAGCACAGTCGCGCCACGCACGTTCTGATCGGATTTACGCGCGTCAATCCCTAAGTTTACGGATACGTCTACGCTTTCAACAAATTTTGCGGTCGCCAGTTCTTTCAGCAGAGCAACAGCTTCGTTGATGTCATACTGTTTAGTTGCATCAACTTTTTCACGGATCACGCGCATGCGCTTGGTCAGCTTAGCCATTTCTTAGTCCTCCACTACCAGGCCCATGGAACGAGCAGTACCTTCGATGGAGCGAGTCATCGCTTCAACATCAGCACCAGTCATGTCCGCAGCTTTGGTTTCTGCGATTTCACGTACCTGAGCACGGGTAACTTTACCTACTTTATCTTTGTTCGGCTTGCCGGAACCAGATTTGATACCTGCCGCTTTCTTCAGCAGAACGGCTGCCGGAGGCGTTTTGGTAACGAAGGTGAAAGAACGGTCAGAATAAACGGTAATAACAACCGGAATCGGCAGGCCTTTCTCAATGCTATCTGTTTTGGCGTTGAACGCTTTACAGAATTCCATGATGTTAACGCCTTGCTGACCCAGTGCCGGACCGACTGGCGGACTCGGGTTAGCCATACCAGCCGCAACCTGCAGCTTAACGTAGGCTTGTACTTTCTTAGCCATGATATTTCCTCTTTTGGGTATAACGCCTTAAACAAGGCTCCCCGTTGTTTAACTTAACGTTTTACGCGCCATTCAGGCACATAAAAACAAAAGGCGCGAAATTGTAGTGTAATTTCACGCCTTCCGCAACCCCTACCCTTCAACTACGCGGTGGGATAATTAGCCTTTCTCAACCTGGCCGAAATCCAATTCTACCGGGGTCGCACGCCCGAAAATAGAAACAGAAACTTTCAGGCGGCTTTTTTCGTAGTCCACTTCCTCAACCACACCGTTGAAATCGGCAAACGGGCCGTCATTAACACGCACCATTTCGCCTGGTTCAAACAGCGTTTTCGGACGCGGTTTATCGCCAACCTGTTGTAAGCGGTTCATGATCGCATCGACTTCTTTATCGCTAATCGGTGCCGGACGATCGGAAGTTCCGCCAATAAAACCCATGACGCGTGGTACGCTGCGCACTAAGTGCCAGCTCGCATCATTCATGACCATTTGAACTAACACATAGCCAGGGAAAAACTTGCGCTCGCTTTTGCGGCGCTGACCACCACGGATTTCAACCACTTCTTCGGTTGGCACCATGACTTCGCCAAACAGTTCTTCCATGTTATGTAACTTGATATGCTCACGCAGCGATTGTGCTACGCGGCCTTCAAAACCGGAAAACGCCTGAACGACGTACCAGCGCTTTTTTGGAGCTTCAGACATCTCAGAACCTCAGGCCAGTGATAAACGATACCAGACGGACCAGAATACCATCCAGCCCCCACAAAATCAGTGACATCACGGCGGTTACCGCGGCAACGATTAACGTGGTGTGCAACGTTTCCTGACGAGTCGGCCAAATGACTTTACGGACTTCAGTTCTTGCCTCACGAGCAAAAGCCACGGTCGCTTTTCCTTTGGTCGTCAGCAGCGCTATGCCACCTGCCGCCGCAATCACGATAACGACAGCCAGCGCACGAAGCGGCAATGTAACATCGCGATAATAGTAATTACCGACAATCGCCGCGATTAATAATACAGCAACTACCAGCCACTTTATCGCTTCCAGGCCGCGCCCGCTCCCTTGAGCTTCGGTATTAGCACTCATAAACCAACCTGCCACAATAAATCAGAAACTGTTTTGCCCCGCATAGCGAGACAACCGAACCGAATGATGCTGTTAGGCGTAACTCGGCATACCCCTTCATCTTTCAAACCACGGCGTTTAGCTACTTTCATTTATCTGGGCCACGTAACCGTCTACGTTCCCAACAATTTTTCCAGTAACCGCTGCGCTACGACCTGAAAATTTATTAGGTCTAACGCCGTGCTACAGAGCCTGTCTCAGCAATGATTATGATAGAAAATCACTGATGAGTCAGGTTCTATGTTACAGCGTGCAAAAAGGGCATCAAATGATGCCCTTTTCTTGTGCGGTGCGTCAAATGTTATCAGCGATTAAGCCATAACTTTAGCAACAACACCGGCACCAACGGTACGGCCACCTTCGCGGATTGCGAAACGCAGACCGTCGTCCATTGCGATCGGGTGAATCAGGGTAACAACCATTTTGATGTTGTCGCCCGGCATTACCATCTCTACGCCTTCCGGCAGTTCGATGGTGCCCGTCACGTCAGTAGTACGGAAGTAGAACTGCGGACGGTAGCCTTTGAAGAACGGGGTATGACGGCCGCCTTCTTCTTTGGACAGAATATAAACTTCTGATTCGAACTTGGTGTGCGGCTTGATTGAACCCGGCTTCGCCAGTACCTGACCACGTTCGATTTCTTCACGTTTGATACCACGCAGCAGAACACCAACGTTCTCACCCGCGCGGCCTTCGTCCAGCAGTTTGCGGAACATTTCAACGCCGGTACAGGTTGATTTCGCGGTGTCTTTGATGCCCACGATTTCAACTTCTTCACCCACTTTGATGATACCGCGCTCTACACGACCGGTAACAACGGTACCACGACCGGAGATGGAGAATACGTCTTCGATTGGCAGCAGGAACGGCTTGTCAATTGCACGCTCTGGTTCCGGGATGTAGTTATCCAGGTGACCGGCCAGTTCGATGATTTTCGCTTCCCACTCGGCGTCGCCTTCCAGCGCTTTCAGTGCTGAACCGTGAACGATCGGCGTGTCGTCGCCCGGGAAATCGTACTGGGTCAGCAGATCGCGAACTTCCATCTCAACCAGTTCCAGCAGCTCTTCGTCATCAACCATGTCACATTTGTTCAGGAACACGATGATGTAAGGAACGCCAACCTGACGACCCAGCAGGATGTGCTCACGGGTCTGCGGCATCGGGCCGTCAGTCGCAGCAACAACCAGGATCGCGCCGTCCATCTGCGCAGCACCGGTGATCATGTTTTTCACGTAGTCGGCGTGGCCCGGGCAGTCAACGTGTGCATAGTGACGAGTCGGGGTGTCGTACTCTACGTGAGAGGTGTTGATGGTGATACCACGTGCTTTTTCTTCCGGCGCGTTATCGATCTGATCGAATGCGCGCGCAGAACCGCCGTAGGTTTTCGCCAGAACGGTGGTGATAGCTGCGGTCAGGGTAGTTTTACCGTGGTCAACGTGGCCGATAGTACCGACGTTGACGTGCGGTTTTGAACGTTCAAATTTTTCTTTAGACATCGATTGTCCCTCTAAGACACGGATAAATCGGTGATATCACCACATCAACCAGGCGTCGCCTGAACTGTTGATTTTTTAACAGAATAAGAATCAGGGAGGGAGATAAAGAAGTGGTGCTGATACCCAGAGTCGAACTGGGGACCTCACCCTTACCAAGGGTGCGCTCTACCAACTGAGCCATATCAGCACATCTGGAGCGGGCAGCGGGAATCGAACCCGCATCATCAGCTTGGAAGGCTGAGGTAATAGCCATTATACGATGCCCGCACTCTGGAACTCGGCTACCTGTTCTTTCTGTAGCATAAGAATAACAGAAGAAGTTTTCCTGCTATTCGAGCTTCGAGTCAACCTGACTTGCTTGCTGACTCTGACTTCGCTAGCGCTCAGTCTGAATATGGTGGTGGGGGAAGGATTCGAACCTTCGAAGTCGATGACGGCAGATTTACAGTCTGCTCCCTTTGGCCGCTCGGGAACCCCACCTGGTACTTGATGGTGCCGGCTACCGGAATCGAACTGGTGACCTACTGATTACAAGTCAGTTGCTCTACCAACTGAGCTAAGCCGGCATCAAGTGACGCGCATTCTAGGAAGAGAGGCTCCGCTATGCAACAAAAAAATCGCGATAAATGTTCTATCGCTTACTATTTGTGCAATTACTCGCAAAATCACCGCTTAATGAAGAAAAATCGTTCAAAGAATCCACGCGACGGCGTAGAAGCCAGGGCTTTGGTCGGCGAAAAACCGTGATTCCGCTTTTTATCGTTAACGTAACGCTTCTCTATTAACGACGTAACAAACAGCGCGTTGCTCAGTTAGCGGCAAACGCGTTGCTCAGTTAGCGGCAAAATAGTTCAAAAGTGCGCTCGCCATTACGATTGCACGGCGACTTTCATCTTTTTCCTTCTTTTTGGCATCTTAGTGGTGTTACCCTCCTGCGCATTGTTTTCTGAAATTACCTCCTGGCGGCCTGCCGTCCGTATCAACACGCGGCTGAGCAACTGGCTATGGGCAAATATTTGCTGGCAGAAGCATGCTTATGAGTAAAAAAGATTCTTTATTGACGACGCCTTATCTGCAATTCGATCGAAATCAATGGGCAGCGTTACGTAATTCGGTTCCGATGACGCTGACAGAAGAAGAGATTGCGCGTCTGAAAGGCATTAATGAAGACCTTTCTCTCGAAGAAGTGGCTGAAATCTATCTGCCACTCTCCCGTTTATTGGATTTTTATATCAGTTCGAATTTACGTCGTCAGGCGGTGCTGGAACAGTTTTTAGGCACTGATGGCCAAAAAATTCCCTATATTATCAGCATCGCGGGCAGCGTTGCGGTAGGGAAAAGCACCACCGCGCGCGTGTTGCAAGCACTGTTAAGCCGCTGGCCGGAGCGACGTCGCGTTGAGTTGATTACCACTGATGGCTTTCTTCACCCCAATGCGGTATTGAAAGAACGCGATCTGATGAAGAAGAAAGGCTTTCCCCAGTCTTACGATATGCATCGCCTGGTCAATTTCGTCTCTGATATAAAATCAGGCGTCTCGCAGGTTACCGCGCCGGTTTATTCTCATCTTATTTATGATGTGGTCCCGGATGGCGATAAGATTGTTCAGCAGCCGGATATTTTGATCCTGGAAGGTCTTAACGTATTACAAAGCGGAATGGATTATCCTCACGATCCTCATCATGTTTTTGTTTCCGACTTCGTTGATTTCTCTATTTATGTTGATGCTCCGGAAGCATTATTAGAAAACTGGTATATCAATCGCTTTTTAAAATTCCGTCAGGGCGCATTTACCGATCCGGACTCCTATTTCCATCACTATGCAAAGCTCACGGAAGACGAAGCGGTAAACACCGCGCAGAAGTTATGGAAGGAAATTAACTGGCTGAATTTAAAACAAAATATTTTACCGACCCGAGAAAGGGCGAGCCTGATCCTAACCAAAAGCGCTAATCATGCCGTTGAGTGTATTAGGTTAAGAAAATAGTAAGCATAAACATGACAAGAGCGCCGGATAGGCGCTCTTTTGATTGGGAAGGTTAACAATAGATTACGTTTGCGGTCGCAACGATATTTCCCCACCCACCCATGATTTTACCTGTCCATCCTGCTCAAGTAATAAACCACCTTGTTGGTCAATACCGCGTGCAATACCGTTAATTTCCCGACTCCCAATGATCAACTTAACCGGACGGTTGATAAAGTTATCCAATGCTGACCAGCGGTTAATAAATGGCGCCAGGCCTTCACGTTCAAACTCTGGCAGCGCAAAGCGTAATTTATTGATCAGCGTAGCCGCCAATGCGTTACGATCGATTTCGATCCCCGCTTCTTGAAGATTGATCCAACCCTGATTAACAACCGAGACGTCCGGCGAACGCATAGCGAGATTGATCCCGGCGCCAATAACGATTTGCGCTGCATCGCCGGTCTTACCGGTTAATTCAACTAAGATGCCTGCCAGCTTACGGTCGTTGAGGTATAAATCATTTGGCCACTTAACCCGGACATCTGCAGCGCCCATTGCCTGTAAAACCTCAGCCATGACAATACCGATCACCAGGCTCAGCCCCATCGCAGCTGCCGGACCCTGCTCAAGACGCCAGTACATTGAAAGATAGAGGTTAGAGCCAAAGGGAGAAAACCACTGGCGGCCGCGACGCCCGCGCCCGGCCTGCTGGTATTCTGCAACACAGGCATCGCCAGATTGCAGAGAATCCATCCGTTCAAGTAAATATTGATTGGTGGAGTCAATGACCGGAATGACAGCCAGGCGCGGCGCATTCAGCTGACTCACTATGTTTTCTTCATTCAGCAGTTGGATCGGCGCGGCCAGGCTGTATCCCTTCCCGGTTACCGTGTAGATATCAAGCCCCCAGTCTTTTAATGTTTGGATATGCTTGTTGATTGCAGCCCGGCTCATCCCTAATGTTTCGCCCAGTTGTTCACCTGAATGAAACTCCCCGTCGGCGAGGATAGAGACTAAAGTGAGTGGAACAGTATTGTCTTTCATGCAATAACCTCTACGGCATCCTTTTCGCCCGTGGCACCGATAAAACGCACTTCCGGCTCCAGCCAGACTGCGAACTTATCCCCTACGCGCTGCCGGACCTCATGCGCTAATGCCACAATGTCTTGCCCGGTCGCGTTCTCTTCGTTAATTAAGACCAAAGCCTGCTGGCGATGTACCGCAGCGCCGCCGATACGGTGCCCTTTCAGTTGGCACTGCTCGATAAGCCAGCCCGCCGCCAGTTTTATTTCTCCTCCCGGCTGAGGATAGCGCGGTGCCTGAGGATAATGACGGCAGATTTCATCCGCTTTATCGGCGCTAACAATGGGATTTTTGAAGAAACTCCCAACATTGCCGGTAACATTCGGGTCGGGGAGCTTGCTACGGCGCATGCGGCAGACGCCATCGAAGATTTGTTGTGGGGTCACTGTCTGAGGATCTAGCTGCGCCAGTTCCCCATAGGTCATCACCGGTTGCCAATGTTTCGCCAGCACCATGCCTACGGCGATAATCGCATAGCCCTCGCGGTACGCGTGTTTAAATATGCTATCACGATAACCAAACTGGCATTCGGCTGCCTGCAGGCGGAAGACCTCCCCATCGCCAAGGTTTATGACATCGACGTATTCGCAGACATCTTTTAATTCAACGCCGTATGCGCCAATATTCTGGATGGGTGCGGAGCCGACACAACCGGGGATCAGGGCGAGGTTTTCCAGACCGGAGAAACCATTTTTTAGCGTATATTCGACTAAGTGGTGCCAATTCTCACCCGCGCCAACCTGCAAATGCCAAGCCTCTTCGCGTTCTTCTACTTTGATGCCTTTCAGGCGATTAATCACCACTGTTCCGCGATAATCCTCAAGGAACAGAACATTGCTACCTTCGCCCAACAAAAGGAATGGCTGACGTTGTTGCTGGCAGCGTTGCCACTCCTGATATAACGTCGCGGGAGATTCCGCGATAACAATTTGATCGGCAACGGCATCAATGCCTAATGTATTAAAGGGTTTCAAAGAGGGGTGCTGGCTGGTCATGGCATGGCCTTAACGAATTTATCTGCCGGTAGTTTACCCGATCGGAGCGGTTCAGGCGGAGTGAATTACGGTTATTTCTGCCGGTCTGGCGGGTAATGCAAACGAAAAAAGCCCCGTACGTCAGTACGGGGCCTCGTTCTTGATATAATGCCTGGCAGTTCCCTACTCTCGCATGGGGAGACCCCACACTACCATCGGCGCTACGGCGTTTCACTTCTGAGTTCGGCATGGGGTCAGGTGGGACCACCGCGCTAGTGCCGCCAGGCAAATTCTTGCTGCACGGAACGAATATAACGCTCTGCTGCTGCGTTGCCTGCGCTTGCAAAGTCAGTCACATACCTTATGTATGCTCCTTCCTTTCCTGCGCTGGTCGCCTTGCTTCAGCACGTTCTCTTTCGTTCCCGCAAATTCGTTTATCCGGTAAACTCGCTGAAAATCAAAACCGCGTCTCTCAAGAACGCCTCTGGCGTTGTAAGGTTAAGCCTCACGGGTCATTAGTACCGGTTAGCTCAACGCATCGCTGCGCTTACACATCCGGCCTATCAACGTCGTCGTCTTCAACGTCCCTTCAGGACCCTCAGGGGGTCAGGGAGAACTCATCTCGGGGCAAGTTTCGCGCTTAGATGCTTTCAGCGCTTATCTCTTCCGCATTTAGCTACCGGGCAGTGCCATTGGCATGACAACCCGAACACCAGTGATGCGTCCACTCCGGTCCTCTCGTACTAGGAGCAGCCCCCCTCAGTTCTCCAGCGCCCACGGCAGATAGGGACCGAACTGTCTCACGACGTTCTAAACCCAGCTCGCGTACCACTTTAAATGGCGAACAGCCATACCCTTGGGACCTACTTCAGCCCCAGGATGTGATGAGCCGACATCGAGGTGCCAAACACCGCCGTCGATATGAACTCTTGGGCGGTATCAGCCTGTTATCCCCGGAGTACCTTTTATCCGTTGAGCGATGGCCCTTCCATTCAGAACCACCGGATCACTAAGACCTGCTTTCGCACCTGCTCGCGCCGTCACGCTCGCAGTCAAGCCAGCTTATGCCTTTGCACTAACCTCACGATGTCCGACCGTGATTAGCTGACCTTCGTGCTCCTCCGTTACGCTTTGGGAGGAGACCGCCCCAGTCAAACTACCCACCAGACACTGTCCGCAGCCCGGATTACGGGCCAACGTTAGAACACCAGCCATTAAAGGGTGGTATTTCAAGGGCGGCTCCACGGGAACTGGCGTCCCCGCTTCAAAGCCTCCCACCTATCCTGCACATCAAGGACCAGTGTTCAGTGTCAAGCTGTAGTAAAGGTTCACGGGGTCTTTCCGTCTTGCCGCGGGTACACTGCATCTTCACAGCGAGTTCAATTTCACTGAGTCTCGGGTGGAGACAGCCTGGCCATCATTACGCCATTCGTGCAGGTCGGAACTTACCCGACAAGGAATTTCGCTACCTTAGGACCGTTATAGTTACGGCCGCCGTTTACCGGGGCTTCGATCAAGAGCTTCGCGTTGCCGCTAACCCCATCAATTAACCTTCCGGCACCGGGCAGGCGTCACACCGTATACGTCCACTTTCGTGTTTGCACAGTGCTGTGTTTTTAATAAACAGTTGCAGCCAGCTGGTATCTTCGACTGCCTTCAGCTCCACCCGCAGGGGGTTTCACCTAACGACAGCGTGCCTTCTCCCGAAGTTACGGCACCATTTTGCCTAGTTCCTTCACCCGAGTTCTCTCAAGCGCCTGGGTATTCTCTACCTGACCACCTGTGTCGGTTTGGGGTACGATTTCGTGTTGCCTGATGCTTAGAGGCTTTTCCTGGAAGCTGGGCATTTGTTACTTCAGCGCCGTAGCGCCTCGTCATCACACCTCAGCGTTAACGGCCTTCCGGATTTACCTGGAACGCCCGCCTACATGCTTAAACCGGGACAACCGTCGCCCGGCTAACATAGCCTTCTCCGTCCCCCCTTCGCAGCAACACCAAGTACGGGAATATTAACCCGTTTCCCATCGACTACGCCTTTCGGCCTCGCCTTAGGGGTCGACTCACCCTGCCCCGATTAACGTTGGACAGGAACCCTTGGTCTTCCGGCGAGCGGGCTTTTCACCCGCTTTATCGTTACTTATGTCAGCATTCGCACTTCTGATACCTCCAGCAGCCCTCACAGGCCACCTTCGACGGCTTACAGAACGCTCCCCTACCCAACGAACGTATCCCTAAAACGCCTCGACTTTAATGAACGCATTGACGTCGCTGCGCTCCGTCAATCGTTAAGCCTTACAAAACGTTTTAAGTGATACGTTCGCTGCCGCAGCTTCGGTGCATGGTTTAGCCCCGTTACATCTTCCGCGCAGGCCGACTCGACCAGTGAGCTATTACGCTTTCTTTAAATGATGGCTGCTTCTAAGCCAACATCCTGGCTGTCTGGGCCTTCCCACATCGTTTCCCACTTAACCATGACTTTGGGACCTTAGCTGGCGGTCTGGGTTGTTTCCCTCTTCACGACGGACGTTAGCACCCGCCGTGTGTCTCCCGTGATAACATTCTCCGGTATTCGCAGTTTGCATCGGGTTGGTAAGCCGGGATGGCCCCCTAGCCGAAACAGTGCTCTACCCCCGGAGATGAATTCACGAGGCGCTACCTAAATAGCTTTCGGGGAGAACCAGCTATCTCCCGGTTTGATTGGCCTTTCACCCCCAGCCACAAGTCATCCGCTAATTTTTCAACATTAGTCGGTTCGGTCCTCCAGTTAGTGTTACCCAACCTTCAACCTGCCCATGGCTAGATCACCGGGTTTCGGGTCTATACCCTGCAACTTAGCGCCCGGTTAAGACTCGGTTTCCCTTCGGCTCCCCTATACGGTTAACCTTGCTACAGAATATAAGTCGCTGACCCATTATACAAAAGGTACGCAGTCACCCCATAAATGAGGCTCCCACTGCTTGTACGTACACGGTTTCAGGTTCTTTTCACTCCCCTCGCCGGGGTTCTTTTCGCCTTTCCCTCACGGTACTGGTTCACTATCGGTCAGTCAGGAGTATTTAGCCTTGGAGGATGGTCCCCCCATATTCAGACAGGATACCACGTGTCCCGCCCTACTCATCGAGCTCACAGCCAGTGCGCTTTTGTGTACGGGGCTGTCACCCTGTATCGCCGGCCTTTCCGGACCGTTCCACTAACGCACAAGCTGATTCAGGCTCTGGGCTGCTCCCCGTTCGCTCGCCGCTACTGGGGGAATCTCGGTTGATTTCTTTTCCTCGGGGTACTTAGATGTTTCAGTTCCCCCGGTTCGCCTCATGCCACTATGTATTCATGACATGATGATGCACCGAAGTGCACCGGGTTTCCCCATTCGGACATCGCCGGCTATAGCGGTTCATATCACCTTACCGGCGCTTTTCGCAGATTAGCACGTCCTTCATCGCCTCTGACTGCCAGGGCATCCACCGTGTACGCTTAGTCGCTTAACCTCACAACCCACAGGCGTCCTTCTCATCCGGTTTCGTAACGACTGCGCGTCGTAAGGGCCGCGTTGTGCAGTGCTCGCAGATGCTCACATACTTCAGTATGCTCCGCCCTGCTGCGCGCTGACGCCTTGCCCTTACTTAGCTCGTTCGTTACTCCTTCGGAGCAGAACCGCTTTCGGGTGTAAGTATTTGAGAGACTCGTGAACAACCTTGCGGTCATTCATCGTTTCAATTTTCAGCTTGTTCCGGATTGTTAAAGAGCATAATACTTCGCAGCATACTGTCGCCAGTACACTCTGAAGTATCGGATTTCACGACGTATATGGTGGAGCTAAGCGGGATCGAACCGCTGACCTCCTGCGTGCAAGGCAGGCGCTCTCCCAGCTGAGCTATAGCCCCATACAGTCACTTGCAGAGACCTTTTTACTACCCACTCGGCTGAGTGCTTTTCTTCCGGAGAAGATAATTTGTGCTCAGGCAAGGCGTGGTACCGCGACGCATAGTCAACTATGCGAGCCGGGGCCACAACGCAGCATGAGTACAAATTTGGTAGGCCTGAGTGGACTTGAACCACCGACCTCACCCTTATCAGGGGTGCGCTCTAACCACCTGAGCTACAAGCCTATAAAGGTATCCTGCTCGTTCTTTTTCATCAGACAATCTGTGTGAGCACTTCGCGGGAAAGTATCTTCAGGTAAGGAGGTGATCCAACCGCAGGTTCCCCTACGGTTACCTTGTTACGACTTCACCCCAGTCATGAATCACAAAGTGGTAAGCGCCCTCCCGAAGGTTAAGCTACCTACTTCTTTTGCAACCCACTCCCATGGTGTGACGGGCGGTGTGTACAAGGCCCGGGAACGTATTCACCGTGGCATTCTGATCCACGATTACTAGCGATTCCGACTTCACGGAGTCGAGTTGCAGACTCCGATCCGGACTACGACGCACTTTATGAGGTCCGCTTGCTCTCGCGAGGTCGCTTCTCTTTGTATGCGCCATTGTAGCACGTGTGTAGCCCTGGTCGTAAGGGCCATGATGACTTGACGTCATCCCCACCTTCCTCCGGTTTATCACCGGCAGTCTCCTTTGAGTTCCCGACCGAATCGCTGGCAACAAAGGATAAGGGTTGCGCTCGTTGCGGGACTTAACCCAACATTTCACAACACGAGCTGACGACAGCCATGCAGCACCTGTCTCACGGTTCCCGAAGGCACAAACGCATCTCTGCGTTCTTCCGTGGATGTCAAGACCAGGTAAGGTTCTTCGCGTTGCATCGAATTAAACCACATGCTCCACCGCTTGTGCGGGCCCCCGTCAATTCATTTGAGTTTTAACCTTGCGGCCGTACTCCCCAGGCGGTCGACTTAACGCGTTAGCTCCGGAAGCCACGAGTCAAGCTCACAGCCTCCAAGTCGACATCGTTTACGGCGTGGACTACCAGGGTATCTAATCCTGTTTGCTCCCCACGCTTTCGCACCTGAGCGTCAGTCTTCGTCCAGGGGGCCGCCTTCGCCACCGGTATTCCTCCAGATCTCTACGCATTTCACCGCTACACCTGGAATTCTACCCCCCTCTACGAGACTCAAGCCTGCCAGTTTCAAATGCAGTTCCCGGGTTGAGCCCGGGGATTTCACATCTGACTTAACAGACCGCCTGCGTGCGCTTTACGCCCAGTAATTCCGATTAACGCTTGCACCCTCCGTATTACCGCGGCTGCTGGCACGGAGTTAGCCGGTGCTTCTTCTGCGGGTAACGTCAATGACAAAGGTTATTAACCTTCACCCCTTCCTCCCCGCTGAAAGTACTTTACAACCCGAAGGCCTTCTTCATACACGCGGCATGGCTGCATCAGGCTTGCGCCCATTGTGCAATATTCCCCACTGCTGCCTCCCGTAGGAGTCTGGACCGTGTCTCAGTTCCAGTGTGGCTGGTCATCCTCTCAGACCAGCTAGGGATCGTCGCCTAGGTGAGCCGTTACCCCACCTACCAGCTAATCCCATCTGGGTTCATCCGATGGTGTGAGGCCCGAAGGTCCCCCACTTTGGTCTCGCGACGTTATGCGGTATTAGCCACCGTTTCCAGTGGTTATCCCCCTCCATCGGGCAGATCCCCAGACATTACTCACCCGTCCGCCACTCGTCGGCAAAGAAGCAAGCTTCTTCCCGCTACCGTTCGACTTGCATGTGTTAGGCCTGCCGCCAGCGTTCAATCTGAGCCATGATCAAACTCTTCAATTAAAAGTCTGATTTGCTTCCACTAGGGAAGCGTGCTCTGTGAATTAAACTTCGTAATGAATTACGTGTTCACTCACGAGACTTGATATTTTTTAAGTCCGAGGACTCTGATATCAATCCTGCGAGTGCCCACACAGATTGTCTGATAAATTGTTAAAGAGCAGTGCCACATTATCGTGTGGCGCGGGTTGCGTATATTACGCTTTCCGCATTATCAGTCAAGTATTTATTTCCACTTAACTGACGAGTTAGTCGGGCTAACTCTCTCACCAATACGCCACTTCGTAAGCCGTTGTGCCGTGTCAGTGGAGGCGCATTATAGGGAGTTCCTGCTGGCTGACAAGCGCTAATTTCAAAAAAAATTCCGAGTGTTGTTTTTTTGCCCAAAACACCTTCAAAGTGGCAATTTTTCCAACTTTCCGAAGCCATATCGTTGTAAAACGGGCAATAATTGTGCGGTCTCTTCGGTAATATCCATACAGAGCGCAATATTATCTTCCGCGGAATAAATTTTCGGAGACTCATGCTCCAATAGCCAGGCGATGCGACGCGCAATAGCCGCGCCGGAATCAATTAAACGCGTCCCTTCCGGCAACACCTGCTGAAGCTCTTCGCTCAACAAGGGAAAGTGCGTACAACCCAGCACCACCGTATCGGGCGGTTCGCTCATCCGCAGCCAAGGCTGTAGAATCCGTGTAACCGCCTCCAAAGATACGCTCTGCCCATGAAGCTTCGCTTCAGCTAACTCCACTAATTCTGCTGAACCCAGCATTTCGGTTTTGCATTCACTGGCAAAACGCTCAACTAATTCATGTGTATAAGGACGGCGCACCGTAGCACGCGTTGCCAGCAACCCAACAATGCCATTGCGCGTTAACCGCGCGGCGGGCTTAATCGCAGGCACCACCCCCACCACCGGGAAATCAAACCGCTCGCGCAAAGCGGGTAGTGTGACAGTGCTGGCGGTATTACAGGCGACAACCACCAGAGAAAGTGGATAGCGCTGTACCACCGCCTCAACAATCTGCACCACGCGTTCTACGATAAATGCTTCGGTTTTTTCGCCGTAAGGAAATGCCACATTATCGAAGGCATAGAGATAATGAAGATCCGGCAGCAATTGCCGGATCTCATCATAAACAGAAAGCCCACCTACGCCGGAATCAAAAACCAGCACGGTGGGGCGCAAGTTAGAAGCTGTAAGTTCCGCTGAGGAAATACTCCCGTCCTGGAGTTTGATAGCCATACGCTGTCTCATAATCTTTATCGAACAGGTTGGCAATTCTACCACGAACGGTAAGTTGAGATGTGACCGGATACGAAACCGCGAGATCCCATAAACTCACGCCGCCGAGCTTAACGGTTTCGCCGTTAAAATCTGAAGAGAAGTCCTTATCATACCGCTGCCCCAGATATTGATAGCTTACCGACCAATCAAAATCGTAGATGTTCCAGTCAAGCTGATATTTCACCTGCTGTTTGGCACGGCGCAGTAACACCTCATGTGTTTCCGCATTGCGCGGATCAACATAATCATACGAGAGCGTATGTGCCAACGGGCCGGTATCAAACGACGCCGTCGCCTCAATACCTTTAATGCTTGCCTTGCTGATATTAAAGTAACTACTCGTGGTGTTATTAAAATCAATCAGGTTATCAATATCGTTACGATACCCGGAAAGATGCCAGGTCACTGGCCCACTCAGCCCCTCAAAGCCCGCTTCCCACTGTTTGCTTTTTTCCGGGTCAAGGCGGTCATTACCGCCAAAGCTGCTATACAACTGCCCAAGCGTAGGCGCTTTGAACGCGGTTCCGTAAGATGCGATAAACCGATAACCGTCAATAAACTCCCACGCGGCACTGGTTTGCCAAGTGTTATGCCAACCGAACTGTGAGTTATCATCACCACGAACCGCGCCTTCAAGAGTAAAGTCACCAAACATCTGTTGTGCGGTGGCATACAAACCGGTATTCCGTAGTTCGCGGCTATCGGTAACGTTCGCCGTTCCCGGTTCAATAGTTTGCTTCTGCCAATCAAGGCCGCCGCTCACATGTCCCTGCGCAACCGCAACCGTATTGCCCCATTGCAGATTGTACTGTTTAGAATCATCCAACGAGGCAGAAGCATCATAGCGACCCAATTGCGGACTGTAGTTGTAATCCTTACTGTGGCTATAGCTGGCGGTCAGTTGGGAAGAATATATGCCCTGGTTAAAACTTAAGCCGGTATCCCACGTCTGGCTGTAAAGCTGGCGAGTGTCTATAAACGTATTCGGTTCGACAAAGGTAGGAAAACCGTCATAGGCCGTTCGGTTATCAAAACCATAGCCGCGAAAAAAACCGCTAAACTGCTGGTTAAATTGATGCTCCAACGCGCCATACAGCGTCTTACTCATAAAGCCATCACGATCATGCTGTGCCGGGTCGCCAAAATCATCCGGTAAACCGGCCACCACATCTATACCTTTGGTATAAGTGTAATTACCCGCCAATGTGCCGCGCGTGTTCGCCCCCAACATTTGTTGCGTTGAGGCATCATAACTTTGATAACCATGTGAGCCGATGCCTGCCGTTAGTGTGGTGCCAGGCTTACTACGACCGGTAATGATATTGACCACACCGCCTATCGCATCTGAACCATAGACTGCTGAACGGGCACCGCGAACATATTCAATACGCTGAACCAGCGAGATAGGGATCTGGCTCAAATCGGTCGAACCGCTGATTCCTGCCTGATTTAGGCGAATACCATCAATTAACAATAAAACGTGGCTAGAGTTAGTTCCCCGAATAAATAACGAACTTTGCTGCCCCATTCCACCATTCTGTGCAATATCCACGCCCGGCAAGCGGCGCATCACATCAGTCAGGCTTTTTGCTTGCCAGCGGTCAATATCTTCACGCGTCACCACCGTGGTCGGCGCTAAAACAGAAGAAACAGGCTGAGCAAAACGGTTAGCGGTGACCACAACAGCATCACCATTCTCTTGTGCAAAACCGTTTTGCGCCCAGAGAGAAATCGCCGTTGCGCCAAAGGCCCACAGCGAGTTTTTAGTTTTAATCATTTTTAACTAAGCATCCAAAAGATGTAGCAGGATGCCGCAGGCATACGACCGATAGCACGCGATGATCGTACGAAGTGCGACGTTACCCCGGCAGGTCTTCGGGCTTGGAATCATAAAATGATGAAGGACTTCCCGTCATAAGACAGTGTCTGCTTACGCTATCACCATGACATTCCTTACCGCTGCGCGTCAGCCCCAGATTTACACTGGATTCCCTCTTCGCTCCGCAAAGGAGACCGGAACGCGCAGTCTACGATTTAGGCAAATAGAAATCCAGACTTCCAGCCTGCTAAGATAACGCTTTTCGCTGCAACGCTGGACATCGGGAGCTGAACCCCTACAATCGCCCGGCGAGTTTGCCCCACAATCAGGAATGCCCATGACGCCCGAACAATTGCCGACAGAAAATTACGCGACTCAGCTTGAAGAGAAAGTCACCCGCCTGCAGGGCATGATGGCGCCATTCAACGCACCTGAAATCGATGTCTTCCGTTCACCGGTTAGCCACTATCGTATGCGAGCAGAATTCCGGGTATGGCATGATGGCGATGACCTTTATCACATTATTTTCGATCAACAAACACGCCAGCGTATTCGAGTCGACCAATTCCCGGCGGCCAGCCACTTAATCAACCAGTTGATGCCGTTGATGATGGAAGCGATGCGTAATAACCCGGTACTGCGCCGAAAACTGTTCCAGATTGACTATCTCTCAACGATGAGCAATCGCATTGTTATCTCATTGCTTTATCATCGTGCGCTCGACGAGGAGTGGCGTCAGGCGGCAGAGGCGTTACGGGATACCGTGCGCAGGCAGGGTTTTGATTTGCATTTGATTGGCCGCGCCACCAAAACCAAGATCTGCCTGGACCAGGATTTCGTCGACGAGTGCTTACCCGTTGACGGCAAAGAAATTATCTATCGCCAGGTGGAAAATAGTTTTACTCAGCCGAATGCGGCAATGAATATTCAAATGCTGGAATGGGCGTTAGAAGTGACGCAAGGCGCGCAAGGTGACCTGCTGGAACTGTACTGCGGTAATGGTAATTTCTCTCTGGCATTGGCACGTAATTTCCGCCGCGTGCTGGCAACCGAAATAGCCAAACCCTCGGTTAATGCCGCACAGTACAATATCGCCGCCAATCAGATCGATAATGTGCAAATTATTCGGATGTCGGCAGAAGAGTTTACTCAAGCGATGAACGGCGTACGTCAATTTAACCGCCTGGAAGGAATTGACCTAAAAAGCTACGAATGTGAAACCATTTTCGTCGATCCGCCACGTAGCGGGCTGGATAACGAAACGGTGAAACTGGTGCAAGCATATCAACAAATTCTCTATATTTCCTGCAACCCGCAAACGCTGAGCGACAACCTTGAAACGCTCTGTGAAACACATCAAATCACACGCGTAGCGCTGTTTGACCAGTTTCCCTACACCCATCATATGGAGTGCGGCGTGCTGCTTACACGCCGCCGTTAACCCTCGTACGCCGGGCGTTTGACCCGGCGCAGATTATTTCCGTGCCCTGATACGCAAACCTATCCAAAAAATGACCACCACCATTAAAATGGTTGGGATAAAGTTTGACCCGATCTCCGGATATTCCGCACGAACCATCGCGCTATACAACAAAATACCCAGTAGGAAGAATGCCGCCGCCAGCGAAGGCATACCTTCCGGCATTGAGCGATTAAGATAACGCTGGTGCAAACACCAAGCCGCCAGGCCGAGCGCAATTAAAGGAAAAATTGAAAACGGTACAAATGCGCTGAAAAGCACTGAAAAGGAACCGTTGATCGACAAGCCGGTAATGAACGCCAATAGCAACGTCCCCTTATCGCGCGTGTTCTGTTCAGTCATGGCATGATCCTTATTTACCTAATTATCTTCAGTTTCCAAAGTAACCGACAGCCTCTCCTGTTCGCGTCGATACCAGTAGTAGGCGCCTTTCGCGATCATCCGTAGCTGCAATACCAGTCGATCTTCCAGCTTGCGGCGTTGCTCAATATCAATATCTAACGCTTCCGCACCGGCGCTAAAAACAATCGTCACCATCGCTTCAGCCTGCGCTTCAGTAAAACTTCGCGGCATCCGGTTTTCCAATTCCAGATAATCCGCCAATTCAGCGATAAAGTGTTGAATCTCGCGGGCGACAGCCGCACGAAACGCTGCCGAAGTACCGGAGCGTTCGCGTAATAACAAACGGAATGCGTTGGGGTTATTGCCGATAAACTCCATAAAGGTCGACACCGAGGTCTTAATTACGCTGCCGCCCTTAGCAATACGCTGCCGCGCCTGGCGCATCAACTGACGCAGCATCAGGCCGCTTTCGTCGACCATCGTCAATCCCAGCTCATCTACGTCGCGAAAATGGCGATAAAAAGAGGTCGGCGCGATTCCTGCTTCGCGGGCGACTTCACGTAAACTCAGGCTGGCAAAGCTCCGCTCAGCGCTTAATTGACTGAATGCCGCTTCGATTAAAGAACGTCGTGTACGTTCTTTTTGTTGCGCTCTAACGCCCATTTTCCCGCCTTTTTGCGTGGCCCGGCTGGCACTATAGCAAAAATTTCAGCGTACAGTCCGCCAAACTTTGTGACCGGCTGTTAACATCACGCTTTGTCAAACCGCGATTAAAAACGCTGATACAATTGGGAGGTGCGCGGCGAGATGTTAGAATCTCGTTGTAAAAATGTATATAAAATATAGGACGTATCGGTATGCAACAGTCTTATGATTACGATGCCATCGTGATTGGCTCAGGTCCGGGCGGTGAAGGCGCCGCAATGGGCCTGGTAAAACAGGGAGCGCGTATCGCGGTGATCGAACGCTACCACAACATTGGCGGTGGCTGTACGCACTGGGGAACCATACCTTCCAAAGCACTGAGGCACGCCGTTAGCAGGATTATCGAATTCAACCAAAATCCGCTTTATAGCGACCACAGCAGACTCCTTCGCTCCTCTTTCGCCGATATTCTCAATCACACAGAAAGCGTGATTAGCCAGCAAACCAATATGCGTCAGGGTTTTTACGAACGTAACCATTGCGAGCTGTATCAGGGTGATGCGCATTTTATCGATGCGAATACGATTGAAATTGAGTGCCATGATGGCTCAAGGGAACGACTAACCGCCGCAAAATTTGTCATCGCCTGTGGTTCACGTCCGTATCGCCCTGCGGATGTCGATTTTACGCATCCACGCATTTATGACTCTGATTCGATTCTTAACCTTCATCACGAGCCGGGGCATGTCATCATTTATGGCGCCGGGGTTATCGGCTGCGAATATGCATCAATCTTCCGTGGCTTGAGTGTGAAGGTCGATCTGATCAATACCCGCGATCGCCTGCTGGCGTTTCTCGATCAGGAAATGTCCGACTCGCTGTCTTATCACTTCTGGAACAATGGCGTCGTGATTCGCCATAACGAAGAGTTTGAGAAAATTGAAGGGCTGGATGATGGGGTAATCATTCATCTTAAATCAGGTAAGAAAGTGAAGGCGGATTGCCTGCTCTACGCGAATGGCCGTACCGGTAACACCGATACGCTGGCGCTGGACAACATTGGGCTAGAGGCCGATAGCCGTGGATTGCTGAAAGTAAACAGCATGTATCAAACCGCACAGCCGCATATCTACGCGGTGGGTGATGTGATCGGTTATCCAAGTCTGGCTTCCGCTGCTTACGATCAAGGGCGTATTGCCGCTCAGGCCATCATTAAAGGTGAGGCAACGGCACACTTGATCGAGGATATACCTACCGGGATTTATACTATTCCTGAAATCAGCTCGGTGGGGAAAACCGAGCAGCAGCTAACCGCGATGAAAGTTCCGTATGAAGTGGGTCGTGCGCAATTCAAACATTTAGCGCGCGCGCAAATTGTCGGGATGAATGTAGGTAGCCTGAAAATACTCTTCCACCGTGAAACCAAAGAGATCTTGGGGATCCACTGCTTTGGCGAACGCGCCGCTGAGATCATTCATATCGGCCAGGCGATCATGGAGCAGAAAAAAGGCGGCAACACGATCGAATATTTCGTGAATACCACCTTCAACTATCCCACGATGGCAGAAGCCTATCGCGTTGCGGCGCTAAATGGCTTAAACCGCCTGTTTTAACGTTGAACCCATATGACTTGTCATATGGGTGCGGATCGCCTCTGCGAGTTGTTCATAACGGCTACGCAGCGGCGAGCCCGGACGATAAACCAGCGCAATCGTACGCTGAGGCTCTGGTTTATAACATGGCAGGTAACATACGCCATCTCTAACACGTTCCGGCGGCACCGCCAGCGCAGGCAACAACGTAATCCCGCTGCCTGCCGCCACCATATTACGCAGCGTTTCCAGACTGGTTGCACGGAAATGCGTATCTTCATCGGCACCGGCCTGGAAACAAAACCCCATTGCCTGATCGCGTAAACAGTGCCCATCTTCCAGCATTAATAATTTTTCGCCCGCCAAGTCTGACATTGGGACGCGATCTCTGTCATGCCAAGGATGATTTTCATAAATCGCCAGCTTCATTGGCTCGTCAAACAGCGGCACTTCAATAAATGCCTCACTCTCTTTGACCAAGGCCAGGATTGCGCAGTCCAGCTTACCGCTATCAAGCTGAGCCAGCAGTTGCTGGGTTTGGGCCTCATGCAAATACATCTCCAGCTTCGGAAACGTTTGATGCAGCATCGGGATAATTTGTGGAAGCAGATAGGGTCCAACCGTTGGAATGAGCCCGATATGCAAGGGTCCGGACATCGCTTCGCCCTGTTGGCTGGCCATCTCTTTCAGCACTTTGACTTCACGCAACACGGTACGCGCCTGATCCACCAGCAGTAAACCCGCTTGGGTGAACAGGACTTTACGACTGGTACGCTCCAGTAGCATCACGCCTAATTCGTCTTCCAGCTTACGAATTTGCCCACTCAGCGTTGGCTGGCTGACATGACACGCATCGGCGGCACGTCGGAAATGACGATGTTCCGCTAATGAAACCAAATACTCCAGATCACGAATGTTCATTTAACCCTCCGAACCACGATAGCCCGTGGCGATAGATAGGATAGCAATCAACGATTGGCCCTATCAAGCGAAGATCATAATAATGATGCGTATCCGTTAAGGCGGATAGCGTAAGGACCTGGAAGCGAGATTTATTATCCTGCTTTCTGATGTGCCAATTACAAGAGAACTATTCTGAAGTTAGAGGTTAGCGGGCAAGAATGCCCGCTCTTTTTTATGATGTTAAACGCTGCTTAGCATCTGCAATCGCTTGCGCAACCTGCTGCGGTGCGACGCCGCCTTTGGCATTCCGCTTATCCAAACACGACTGCAGCGACAGAATCGGATAAACATCATCACCGATGACATCGCTGAATTTCCTCAGATCGGTTAACGCTAGCGCCTCCAGCGCCACTCCCTGATTGATGGCCTCAACGACCACTTCGCCCACGATATGGTGCGCTTCCCGGAACGGAACGCCTTTTGCCACCAAATAATCCGCCAGCTCCGTTGCGTTAGCGTAGCCCTGCTCGGCGGCTTCCTGACAACGCGGACGTTTCACCTGAATACCCTCCAATACCAGCGCCGCCATATGCAAGCAGTCAGCCCAGGTATCCAGCGCATCAAACAGCCCTTCCTTGTCTTCCTGCATATCTTTGTTATACGCCAGCGGCAAACCTTTTAACGTCATCATCATGCCGGTCAATGCGCCCTGTACGCGGCCACATTTCCCGCGAATCAGTTCCAGTGCGTCCGGGTTCTTTTTCTGCGGCATCAAGGAAGAACCTGACGTTACCCGATCGGATAACTCGACAAAGCCAGCTTCCCCGGTGTTAAAGAAAATAAGGTCTTCAGAAAAACGAGAAAGATGCACCATACCGATTGACGCATCGGACAACAGTTCCAGCACATGATCACGGTCAGAAACTGTATCAAGGCTATTGCGAGTCGCGGAAGCGAAACCCAACCAACCAGCCAGTTGCTCACGATCAATCTCATAGGCAGTGCCGGCCAGCGCACCGCATCCCAGCGGGCTGACGTCAAGGCGCTTCAGCGTATCTTGTAAACGGCTTTCATCACGCGCCAACATTTCGACGTAAGCGAGACACCAGTGAGCAAAGGTCACTGGCTGCGCGCGCTGCAAATGGGTATAACCTGGCATAACCGCATCTTGATTCGCTTCCGCAGTCGCGCTCAATGCGTGTTGTAACTGACGCGTCGCCTCTAATAATTCGCCAACCTGCTGTTTACACCACAGTTTTAAATCAGTCGCTACCTGATCGTTACGGCTACGCCCGGTGTGCAATTTTTTACCTAACGCGCCGACTTTCTCGATCAACCGCCCTTCCACCCAGCTATGAATATCTTCCGCATCACTCTCAAGGATTTGTTGTGGGTGGTTATGCACCTCATTCAGCAACGTATTCAACGCCTCTTCCAGTTGCCGTTGTTCATCCGCCGTTAATACATTCACTGTGACCAACGCTTTGGACCAGGCAATTGATCCGACAATATCCTGTTCTGCCAGACGATAATCAAAACGTAGCGAATCGTTAAACTGTTTAAAACGTTGATCCGCCGCCTGGGTAAACCGCCCGCCCCAAAGTGCCATACTCAATACTCCTTTCAAATCATATAATAAGGGCAGCACAAGTGCCGCCCCTACGAATGCCTGTAGGAGCGAGGCAAGCCTCGCCCACCATGGTGAATCACTTTTTCTCGTTCAATGCGCGGATGCGTGAAGAGAGCGAGAACAGACGAATAAAGCCGCCCGCGTGACGATGGTCGTACACTTCATCCTCGCCAAAGGTGGCAAACTCTTCCGAGTAGAGGCTATTCGGCGATTTTTTCTGAATCGCGGTCACCTGCCCTTTATAGAGTTGTAACACCACTTCGCCATTCACCTCTTCCGCCAGTGACGCTGCGGCAGCCTGCAATGACTTACGCAGCGGAGCGAACCAGCGCCCATCGTAGACCACATAAGACATTTCCAAACCCAATTGTTCGCGCCATTTGAAGCTATCGCGATCTAACACTAATTGCTCAACGGCACGTAGTGCGTTGACCATAATCGTGCCGCCTGGGGTTTCGTAACAGCCGCGCGATTTAATCCCCACTAAGCGGTTTTCTACGATATCAATACGACCAATGCCGTGTTTCGCCCCAATAACGTTCAGCTTCTCCAGGCAACCAAACGGGCTCAACGCTTCGCCGTTTACCGCGACTACCAGTCCTTTCTCTACGCTGATCGTCACCTGCTCTGGCGTATCCGGCGCTTCTTGCGGATCAACCGTCCATACCCAGCAATCTTTATTCGGCGCATTCCACGGGCTTTCCAGCACGCCGCCTTCGGTAGAGATATGCCAGGCGTTCTCATCACGGCTGTAGATCTTTTCCAACGACGCAGTGGTCGGGATATTACGTTCTTTCAGATAATCCAGCAGCGCTTCACGCGAACGCAGATTCCATTCACGCCACGGCGCCACCACTTTTAGCTGCGGCGCTAACGCGGTATAGGTGGTTTCAAAACGCACCTGATCATTCCCTTTACCCGTAGCTCCGTGGCATAGCGCATCTGCACCCACTTTTAATGCCAGTTCTACCTGTGCTTTGGCGATAATCGGACGCGCCATTGAGGTGCCGAGCAAATAGGTGCCTTCATACAGCGCGCCGGTTTGCAGCACCGGATAAACGTAATCACGGATAAACTCTTCACGCAGATCGACGACATGACATTCGGATGCGCCAGACTGAAGCGCCTTTTTCTCTACGCCTTCCAAATCGCTACGGTCCTGGCCGATATCCGCCACGAACGCCACCACTTCGCAACCGCCATAGTTCTCTTTTAACCATGGGATGATGGCCGACGTATCCAGACCGCCGGAATAAGCCAGAACGATTTTTTTTATGCCTTGAGTTTGCATCTCTTAATCCTTGAACACTGTTTCGTTATGCGAGAATCCGGGTGCCGATAGACACGCCGCTAAAAAGAACCGGGAGTTGTTCTGCGTGACGCCAACTGGCGATATCCACCGGTCGGCCCAGCGTCCGCGCCGCATCAAGCGCCGCATTAACTTTAACCACCATGCCATCGGTAATAATGCCTTGCGCGATCAGTTGCTCCGCTTTCGCGGCGGTCATTTCAGCAATACGTTGGCCTTTCCCATCCAGAATACCGCTCACATCGGAGAGCAGCACTAAATCTGCGCCCAGCGTCGCCGCCAGCGCCGTCGCAGCCTGATCGGCATTCACATTCATTAACTCACCTTGCGCAGTAATCCCGATCGAACTGATAACCGGCAAAAAACCCGCGCTAAGCAAGGTATTCAGCAATACCGGCGACCCTGGAGTAGCGTTACCAACATGGCCGAGTTCCTCATCGAACTGTTCAACGTTAACGCTACCACCATCACCAAGGCAGAGCCCTACCGCTTCAATATGATGCTTCCTCGCCCATGCCAGCAGCGTTTTATTCGCGGTGCCAGCCAACGCACCGGTAATGATGTCAATCTGGTCGGCCGGCGTTACGCGCAAGCCGTTTTTCTTTTTCACTGGCAGCGCCAGCTTTTTCATCAGTTCATCCACCAGACAGCCACCGCCATGCACAATCAGCACAGGACGTTGATGCGATTCGCGCCAACTGACCAACGCGGTGAACAGGCGCTCTAACGCTTCTTCGCTATCGAGTAACACGCCGCCCAGCTTGATAATAAGAGGATTCGTCATAGTCAATTTCGCCGGTTAAATAAGTGACTGCGTTTCAGGGAAACCGAAACGAATGTTTAAACACTGAACCGCCTGCGAAGCAGCGCCTTTCAGTAAATTATCCTCCGCCGCGACCACAATGAGATGCTCGCCTTGAACATCAAAACCGATATCGCAATACGGTAGGCCCACCACGGCTTTCAGCGCCGGTACGCCTGTTTCATAGAGGCGTACTAACGGCTTGTCGTGATAAGCGTTATGGAATGCTTCAGCCACATCCTCTCTGCTCACGTCATGATTTAAACGGCAGGTGATAGTGGCGAGGATCCCGCGGGCAAAGTTGCCAAGATGAGGCGTGAAAATTACTGGCACGCCAAGGTGGGCAACAATCTCGGGATGATGACGATGATTAAAGATGCCGTAAGGTTGCAGGCTAACTTCACAAAAGCTGTTATTTAACGCCGCCTTGCGCCCGGCGCCGCTGACGCCGCTGGTAGCGTTAATCACCGGCCACTGAGCGGGATTTAATAAATTCGCCTCAATAAGCGGTTTCAATGCTAACTGTGAAGCGGTGGGATAACAGCCTGGCACCGCGATCAGTTGCGCTTCTTTAATCGCACCGTGTTGCCATTCCGCCAACCCGTACACGGCTTTATCCAGCCACGCCGCGTGCTGATGCGAAAAGCCATAGTATTGTTGGTAGAAATCAGCGTCGTTGACCCGAAATGCGCCAGAGAGATCAAACACCACGCAGCCCGCGTCAAGAAACGCTGGTGCTAATGCGTGACTGACTTCATGCGCGGTCGCGAGAAATACTACATCAACCTTACCGGCATACTCTTGCGCAGCGCGCAGCGGCTGCAACGGTAAGTCGAGCACGCCTTTAAGCTGTGGGTGCAGGTCGGAAAGTAATTTTCCCGCATCCGGGCTTTGCGCTGAAACCGCTAAAGCGGTTATGTTCATATGTGGGTGGCGATTCAGATAGGTCGCAAGCTCTACGCCAGCATAACCACTGGCGCCAACAATCAGCGTATTCAACATCAGGCTGTATACCTTCTTACAGTCACAAAATTCCGGGATGGCGCCGCTGCGGCGGCATACCCATGAAGTCAGGCGATGGGAGAGGTCATTTTGCGTTTCCCAGTCGCACCGTGTTAATGTATTTTTATTCACTATTAATGCATGAATATTGATACATCCTAACTCAAGGACCGTCAACAGTGAAGACAAAATTACCGCCTTTTATTGAACTCTACCGCCAGTTAATCGCTACACCATCCATCAGCGCAACCGACAGCGCGTTGGATCAAAGTAATGAAACTTTAATCAATTTACTCGCTGGCTGGTTTCGCGAGCTTGGCTTCAGCGTTGAAGTGCAACCGGTACCCGGCACGCGCCATAAATTCAATCTGCTGGCAAAGAGCGGCAATGGCGCTGGCGGCTTGTTATTAGCAGGACATACCGACACTGTTCCGTTTGATGATGGCCGCTGGACGCGCGATCCATTTACCCTCACCGAACATGATAATAAGCTCTACGGTCTGGGCACCGCCGACATGAAAGGGTTTTTCGCGTTTATCCTTGATACGCTACGCGATGTCGACCTTAGCACCCTGAAAAAGCCGCTGTATATTCTGGCGACCGCCGACGAAGAAACCACCATGGCTGGCGCGAAGTACTTCTCTGAATCCGCTACTGTACGTCCGGATTGCGCCATCATCGGCGAACCGACCTCGCTCAAACCGGTGCGGGCTCATAAAGGCCACCTCTCAAATGCGATTCGTATTCAGGGGCAATCTGGTCACTCTAGCGATCCGGCACGGGGCGTTAACGCGATCGAATTAATGCATGACGCCATCGGTCATCTGATGCAATTACGCAATACGTTGAAAGAACGTTATCACCACGATGGCTTCGCGATCCCTTACCCCACAATGAATTTTGGTCATATCCACGGCGGCGATGCGGCTAACCGTATTTGCGCCTGCTGCGAGTTGCATATGGATATTCGTCCACTGCCGGGTTTAACCCTCAGCGATCTGGATGGCTTGCTAAATGAAGCATTAGCGCCAGTCAGTGAGCGCTGGCCGGGACGTGTCACCATTAGCGAACTTCATCCGCCGATTCCAGGCTACGAATGTCCGCCGGACCATAACCTGGTGCAGGTGGTAGAAAAATTGTTGGGGACGTCAACTGAAGTGGTCAACTACTGCACTGAAGCGCCGTTTATCCAAACGCTATGCCCAACCTTAGTATTGGGGCCAGGCTCGATTAATCAGGCGCACCAGCCGGATGAATTCATTGATACCGCGTTTATCAAACCAACGCGTGAACTCATTGCTCAGGTTGTGCATCATTTTTGTCATCACTAAGTTACAGTTGGGGCATTTAGCTATGAAAATAGCAAGTTGCCTCAACATTGTTCCGTCTTTCGTGATAAGAATAACTTATCCCTCTTCGATGTAATTAAATTTCATAAATTCCGGTTATTTAGCCGCACGATGCGGCCAGATGAAGGCAATTGACGAATGGAAAGTTACATGGCTAGATAAAAGGCGATGTTATGCCCATAAGGGTGAAATAAAGTTACAAAAACAAGAAGGGTGTCAGGGGTCATATGAACGAACAATATTCCGCAATGCGAAGTAACGTCAGTATGCTCGGCAAATTGCTCGGGGATACCATTAAGGATGCGCTGGGAGAAAACATCCTTGATCGGGTGGAAACCATCCGTAAGCTCTCCAAGTCATCCCGTGCGGGAAATGACGCTCATCGCCAGGAATTACTGTCTACGCTGCAAAACCTGTCTAATGATGAATTATTACCGGTGGCGCGCGCGTTTAGCCAGTTCCTGAACCTGACCAATGTCGCCGAACAGTATCAAACCATTTCGCACAATAGTGAAGGCGCAAACCACCCTGAGCTGTTGAAAAAAGCGTTTGAACGCCTAAAAAAACAGCCCGACCTCGACGAAAAAGCTATCCGTGACGCGATTGAGTCGCTCTCACTCGAATTGGTGCTCACCGCCCACCCCACGGAAATCACCCGCCGTACCCTGATCCACAAATTGGTTGAAGTAAATACCTGCTTAAAACAACTCGACCATAACGACCTTTCCGACTACGACCGTAATCAAATTATGCGGCGTTTACGTCAATTGGTGGCGCAGGCATGGCACACAGATGAGATTCGCAAATACCGCCCGTCGCCGGTCGATGAGGCCAAATGGGGCTTTGCGGTGGTTGAAAACAGCCTGTGGGAAGGCGTCCCCAGTTTCTTACGCGAGTTGAACGAACAGGTCGAAGAAGCGTTCGGCTATACGCTACCGGTGGATTTCGTTCCGGTGCAATTTACCTCCTGGATGGGCGGCGATCGTGACGGTAATCCAAATGTCACGGCCAGCATCACCCGTCATGTTCTCCAACTTAGCCGCTGGAAGGCCGCAGATCTATTCTTACGCGATCTTAGCGTGTTGATTTCCGAGCTTTCGATGTCAGAGTGCTCAGAGGAAATTCGTGCGCTCTGCGGTGATGCCGATGCGCAGGAACCCTATCGGGTAATCCTTAAACGCCTGCGCACTCAGTTACTGAATACGCAAACTTACCTGGAACATCGCCTAAAAGGCGAGCGTCTTCCGCGCCCTGCCGATCTGTTAATTTCTAACGATCAACTGTGGGAGCCGCTGTATGCCTGTTATCAATCATTGCAAGCCTGCGGCATGAGCATTATCGCTAATGGGCAACTGTTGGATACGTTACGCCGGGTGAAATGTTTTGGCGTACCGCTGGTGCGTATTGATATTCGCCAGGAAAGTACTCGCCATACCGAAGCGATTGCTGAAATTACCCGTTATCTCGGCCTGGGCGATTATGAAAGCTGGTCCGAGGCGGATAAGCAGGCGTTCCTGATCCGCGAGCTGAACTCTAAACGCCCATTACTGCCACGCCAGTGGGAACCGAGCGAAGAAACGCGCGAAGTGCTGGAAACCTGCCGCGTAGCGGCAGAAGTACCGCGAGGCTCTATCGCCGCCTATGTTATCTCAATGGCGAAGACCCCATCCGACGTGCTGGCAGTTCATTTACTGCTGAAAGAAGCGGGTATCTCGTTTGCGATGCCAGTAGCGCCGCTGTTTGAAACGCTGGATGATTTGAATAACGCCAATGACGTTATGAGCCAATTGTTAAGCATTGACTGGTATCGCGGCTTTATTCAGGGCAAACAGATGGTCATGATCGGTTATTCCGATTCGGCGAAAGATGCTGGCGTGATGGCGGCATCCTGGGCGCAGTACCAGGCGCAAGATGCACTGATCAAAACCTGTCAAAAAGCCGGGATCGCACTAACCCTATTCCATGGTCGCGGCGGTACTATTGGCCGTGGCGGCGCACCGGCGCAGGCAGCGCTGCTGTCTCAGCCGCCAGGTAGCCTGAAAGGCGGCCTGCGCGTAACGGAGCAGGGGGAAATGATCCGCTTTAAATATGGTTTGCCGGAAGTGACCATCGCCAGTCTTTCGTTGTATACCGGCGCCATTCTGGAAGCGAACCTGTTGCCGCCGCCGGAGCCAAAAGCAGAGTGGCGCAGCATTATGGAACAGTTGTCGAAAGTCTCCTGTGATATGTACCGCGGCTATGTACGAGAAAATAAAGATTTTGTTCCCTATTTCCGCTCTGCCACACCAGAGTTGGAGTTAGGCAAACTGCCGCTGGGTTCTCGCCCCGCCAAACGTCGTCCAACCGGCGGCGTCGAGTCGCTACGCGCTATTCCGTGGATCTTCGCCTGGACGCAGAACCGCCTGATGTTGCCCGCCTGGCTCGGTGCTGGCGCAGCGTTACAGAAAGCGATGGATGAAGGTCATCGCGATCAATTAGAAGCCATGTGTCGCGACTGGCCATTTTTCTCAACGCGCCTCGGCATGTTGGAAATGGTGTTCTCAAAAGCGGACCTGTGGCTGGCGGAATATTATGATCAGCGTCTGGTTGATACCTCACTCTGGCCATTAGGCAAAGAGTTGCGCGATCGGCTTGAAGCCGATATTAAAGCGGTGCTGACGATTGCTAACGACGCTCACCTGATGGCTGACGAGCCGTGGATTGCCGAATCCATCGCGCTGCGTAACGTGTATACCGATCCGTTGAACGTATTGCAGGCTGAGTTGCTCTACCGTTCACGCGCCCAGGAAGAACGCGGTGATGAACCAGATGCGCGTGTTGAACAGGCGCTAATGGTGACAATTGCCGGTGTTGCCGCCGGGATGCGTAATACCGGTTAGAACTGGCAGCGGGCCGTTCATTAACGGCCCCGCTTAAATAAAGAAAACGCAACGAAAAAAGCCGCCGCCAGAGTGATTCTGGCGGCGGCTTACTTTATTCATTCGGATTAGGCTGCGGAGGCCGCCGTGCCGGGGCGCACACCCAATGTATGGCAAATCGCATAACTCATTTCCGCGCGGTTCAAGGTGTAAAAATGGAAGTCCTTCACACCTTCACGGCTAAGGATTTTAACCATATCCATCGCCACATTCGCACCGACCATTTTGCGTGTTTCCGCATCATCATCCAGCCCTTCAAACATTGACGTCATCCAACTCGGTACCCGCACGTTGGTCATCGCCGCAAAGCGCTGAAGCTGCTTAAAGTTGGATACCGGCAAAATCCCCGGCACAATTTCAACATCGATACCGGTGGCAACACAACGGTCACGAAAGCGCAGGTAACTTTCAACATCGAAAAAGAACTGCGTGATTGCGCGGTTAGCGCCAGCGTCAATTTTACGCTTCAGGTTGATCAAGTCTGCCTGCGCGCTTTTCGCTTCCGGATGGACTTCGGGATAGGCGGCAACGGAAATATCAAAATCACCGACTTCACGGAGTAACGTCACCAAATCGGCGCCGTACATTTCTGGTTTCCCGCCGCCCGGCGGCAGATCGCCGCGTAGCGCGACAATATGACGAATGCCATTATTCCAGTAATCCTGTGCGATAGAACGCAATTCATCACGAGTAGCATCAACGCAAGTTAGATGTGGTGCTGCCTCAAGCCCGGTTCGCTCTTTAATTCCTTTGATAATGCTGTGCGTACGATCCCGCTCACCCGAGTTCGCACCGTAAGTGACCGAAACGAATTTTGGCTTCAGACTGCTGAGACGATCGATGGAACTCCATAGGGTTTGCTCCATTTCACTTGTGCGTGGCGGGAAAAACTCAAAAGAAACATTAATTTGCCCGTTCAGCTCTGCCAGACTCTGATTCAGCGCTTCGCGCTGGTTGGCGTGAAAAAAGCTCATAACCCATTACCTCATCAATCGCTACTTGTCATATTATTATTGCCATCGAACATCCATACGTTTAGACGTCCAGACACTCAAAATGACGGATCTTGTCTATAACGTCAACAAGAATATGTGTAAGGTGCGTGACAAATCTTCAGCGAAGTTGAAAAAGATTCATTACCGGCGGCATTCAGAGTAGAGAGGAAGCAGGGAAACGGACCGGGCATCTCTGCCCGGCCCTGAGAACTTACAGCAGTTGTGCCAAACGGTTAATGTCTGACTGGATCGCACCGGCGGTCACGTCACGACCCGCGCCTGGCCCACGGATCACCAGAGGGTTGTCACGGTACCAGCGGCTCTCAATCGCAAACACGTTATCGCACGGCAACAGTGATGCCAGCGGGTGCTCCGGGCGCACTGCTTCAACGCCAACCCGCGCCTTGCCATTCGCATCAAACCGCGCGACATAGCGCAATACCAACCCCATCTCCTGCGCCGCCTCCAGCCGTTGGAGCATCTGCTCATTCAATGCTTCACAATTCTCAAAGAAATGATCGACCGAACCCGCTTCACAACCGTGAGGAACGAGCGATTCAACCCGCACATGGTCGGGCTCAACATCATAACCGGCCTCACGTGCCACAATGACCAGCTTACGCATCACATCCTGGCCGGAGAGATCGACCCGAGGATCGGGTTCCGTCAGCCCCTGCTGCCACGCCTGATCAACCAGTTCAGTAAACGGCACCGTGCCGTCAAACTGCAAAAACAGCCAGGAAAGCGTACCGGAGAAAATGCCGCTAATCGCCAAAATGGTATCGCCACTCTCGCGCAGATCGCGCACCGTATGGTTGACCGGCAAGCCAGCGCCAACCGTGGCGTTGTACAACCAGTGACGACCGGTTTTGGCAAAGGCGTCGCGAATTTGGCGCCAGCTATTGCTGTTGGATGATCCCGCCACTTTATTGGCGCTGATAACGTGAAAACCGTGGCTGGCAAAATCAAGATATTGTTGCGCTAACGGCGCGCTAGCGGTGACATCCAGCACCACTAAATCATCAAACGGATGGGCGCGCATCCATAAGAACAGCGCCTCTTCATCCTGCTCTACCGCTTCATCTTCAAAAAAAGCCAGCGCGCGACTGGCGTCTAACCCGTCATAACTCAACAGGCTGCGGCGGCTATCAACCACACCCGCGAGCACAAACTCGAACCCGGTACGTGCCGAAAGCGTTTCCTGTTCACGCGCAAACAACTCCAGCCAACGCGAACCAATATTGCCTTTTCCAAAGAGCATCAGGCCAATACGTTTTTCCGCCCGGAACAATGACTGATGTAACCCCTGGATCAAATGCTCCGTCGGGCCAACGCGCAACACTGCCACCAGGCTAATGCCCTCTTCCGATTGCCAAATAAACTCAACCGGCTGATCTTTAATTTGCTGCCAAAAACGGTGACTGTGCAACGGATTGCGGCTTACGCCGGCGCCGACCAGCGCCACCAAGGCTAAGCCTTCACGTAGCTGCAACTCGCCAGGTAAATTGGCTTCCTGCAATAGCGCCAGCGCGCTGTTCACCACTTCCGAGGTATAACACAACTGAAGTAAATTACGATCCGGATGGACGCCGATCGCTAATGGGCGGATCTGCGCGCGCTTAAGTTGCAGGTCGATCGCTTTTTGTAAGGCGGCAAAATCATGTTGCGCCGACACCAGAACTTCAATCAGGCAAACATCATCATGGCTGGTTACGATGCGCGCCCCGGTTCCTGAAGCCAGTACACGCTCAATACGTGTCGATCCCTGTTCCGGCTGATAGCTACAACGCAATTGCAGATCAATATCACTACCGGATACCGGCTGTAAGGTGCGCGCATGTAATACCGGCGCGGCTAAGCGCGCCAGCTCGCTCGCTTCGTCCAGACGTAGTAACGGCAATAGACAGGCATCTTTTACCTTACGCGGGTCAGCACTATACACGCCAGCCACATCACTCCAAATGGTAACGCGGCTGGCGCTTGCCAACGCGCCGATTTGCGTCGCCGAATAGTCAGAACCATTCCGGCCAAGCAGTACCGTTTCACCCTCATCGTTACGACAAATAAAACCGGTCACCACCAGCCGCTGGTGCGGATGCTGGGCAATCAGTTGTTGTAGCAGCGGCCAGGACTTCCCTTCGTCGACTTGCGGCTGCGCTGCGCGCTCCGCCCGCAAAAAATCACGCGCATCAAGCCAACACGCATCCAAATCGCGCTGCTTTAGTACCGCGGCCATCAAACGCGCCGACCAAATTTCACCATGACCGACAACTTCGGCATAAGCCGCATCGGTAATTTTGCCATCCAGCAGCGCCGCCAGTTTCTCCAAATCATGGATAAACTCGGCAATCAAAGGTTCAGCACTTTCAGCAGGCAACAGGCTACCAATTAATTCACTCTGGTAACGCCGCAACGCTTGTTGCACTTGGTGCGCGGACAACCGATCGGTTTGGCTTAGCTTCAGCCAGCTAATAAGCTGGTTGGTGGTGCTACCGGCTGCGGACACCACCATCAAGTCACCCGGCTGGCTATAATCCGCCATAATACCGGCGACGCGCTGATAACATCGCGCATCGGCCAAGCTGCTACCGCCAAACTTGTGCAGTTGCCTTGTGTGCGCCGTCCCTGCGGCTGCTGAAATTGTCATGACTACCTCTTGGTCGCAACCCGGAATGCATTATCCAGATCGGCTATTAAATCTTCGTGATCTTCAATTCCTACGGATATGCGCAGCAACATTTCGGAGATCCCCGCTTCGGCGCGCGCCTCCGCTGACATCCCGGCATGCGTCATAGTCGCGGTATGGGAAATCAAACTCTCCACGCCGCCCAGCGATTCCGCAAGGGTAAAAAGCGCCAACGCTTTCAAAAAACGACGCAGCGTTTGCTCATCGCCATCCAGTTCGAAGCTCAACATCGCGCCAAATCCGCGTTGTTGCTTAACGGCATACTGATGGCCGAGGTTTTCTGGCAGTGAAGGATGATACAGCTTTTTCACTAACGGTTGTTGCTTCAGATAATCAACAATCGCTTGAGCATTGCGTTGCGCGGCAGCCATACGCGGAGCGAGCGTGCGTAACCCGCGTAGAAGCAGATAGCTGTCAAAAGCCGCGCCGGTTACGCCAATATTGTTTGCCCACCATGCCAACTCGGTGACCATCTCGGGATCTTTCGCGATAACCGCGCCGGCAACAACATCAGAGTGCCCGTTCAGATATTTGGTGCACGAATGAAGTACCAGGTCTGCGCCCAACGCCAGCGGGTTTTGCAGTGCCGGGCTGAGGAAGGTGTTATCCACTACGCTAATTGCGCCGGCTTCACGGGCGGCTTTACAAATCGCAGCAATATCGACAACCCGCAATAACGGGTTACTGGGGCTTTCCACCAAGACTAATTTCGGCTTCTCCGCCAGCGCAGCGTTGAGCGCGGCGGCATCATTCTGATCGACAAATTTTACCCGATAAGCGCCACGTTTACTTTGGCTATCAAACAGGCGATAGCTGCCGCCATAACAGTCATGCGGCGCCACGAGTAAATCTCCTGGCTTCAGGAACACGGTACAAACCAGATGAATCGCCGACATGCCGGTATTGGTCATTACCGCACCGGCTCCGCCCTCCAGCTCCGCCAGCGCACGCTGAACCACATCACGCGTTGGATTACCGCGCCGTGAATAATCATGCGCGCGCGGCTGATTAAAGTCGGTAAAGTTATAGGTACTGGAAAGATGGATAGGTGGGACAACGCAGCCATATTGCTCGTCATCATTCAAACCGCTGCGGACTGCGATGGTTGCCTGTTTACGCGTCATGGTGCTCACTGTTCCTGGAAGCCGAAAAGAGAAGGGCCACAGAATAGCATTCTCGCAATAGACGTCAATACATCTGGACATCTAAATGTCTTTGCGTATAGATTGAGCAAAGCGATAATAACCGCTAAGATTATGCGTCATCGCCTGGCAAAATCGGGCATAATTGGCTGATTTCCGACAATTCCACTTTTTAATGATGATTAAGGTAACCCATGGCTGAATGGAACGGCGAATATATCAGCCCCTATGCTGAGCACGGTAAGAAAAGCGAGCAGGTCAAAAAAATCACCGTGTCTATCCCGCTGAAAGTGCTGAAAATTTTGACTGATGAACGTACCCGTCGTCAGGTCAACAACTTGCGTCATGCCACGAACAGCGAACTGTTGTGTGAAGCATTTTTGCATGCCTTTACCGGGCAACCGCTGCCTGATGATGTAGATTTACGCAAAGAGCGTAGCGATGAGATCCCGGAAGAAGCGAAAAGTATCATGCGCGAGATGGGTGTCGACCCTGATAGCTGGGAATATTAGTCTCTTTCCCTCATCGGCTTTGTTGGTGAGGGAAATCATCGTGCTTCTCTTCAAAAACGGCGGTAATCACTTCAATCGCAGTCATTAGCGCAGAATGCGCCTGTTCTCCCGGCTGCCATAACATCACCAACGGATGCGTTAACCCTGCATTGCCCATTTCCGTGGCGATACTGGTTACTCCCGCTTGCTCCTCCGGCCGCCAATGCTCAGGCAAAAGCGCCCATCCTTGCTCTTCAGACAGTAACGTCAACAACATTGAGCGCTCGCTAACCACCTGAAAACGATCGGCTATTTGCATCCATTGCGCTAACCCCGGCGGCATATCTTCATAAGGAATCAGTTGGTTACGCGCCGCAAGCGTGAGCAGTGAAACCGGCTGCGCGGCAAACCAGTTTCGATGTGCATAGACAGACATCTTTAATGTACCGATAGCGCGCCATTTAAAGCTTTCACTAATTGATTGATTTCTTGCCGGATAAATCCCTATATCCACTTCGCGTTTCAGTAATGCGGCTTCAGCAAGGCTGCGACTCTGGCATAACAGATTAAGCTGAATACCATGCTCGCGCAGTCTTCGTACCAGCAACAGGAGGGGATCGCGAGGAGTAAATACGTCATAGCTGAGCGTTAACGTCTGATCGGTAGGTTGCTCTAGACTGGCGGCAATTTGCCCAAATGCCTGTGCTTCCAGTAAAAACAGCCGAGCTTGGCGATATAACAACTGCCCTTGCGATGTGAGATGCAATGGCCTGGTCGCGCGATCGAATAGTGCATAACCTAAATCAAGCTCAAGGTTTTCCACCAATTCACTGACTGTGGTGCGATCTTTCTTCAACTTTAGCGCGGCACGCGTGAAGTTACCGCACTCATATACGCAAGCAAAAGCCTCGATTTGAGCCAGTGAATAGTGAATTTTCATCCTTGAGTCTCCTGAAAAGGCTGAGAGGGTATCGTTGTTTATTTGATAGTAAGCGTGGCGTACTTACGCCGGGTACGCAACATCCTCTTCACTCGGTTTGACGAATCAGAGCCGCTGGCTATATCAAGCATTCTCCATATAAACCAAACGTCATTTGAAAATATAGCGTTAATTAATCCCGGTTATTACCAGAAACGCAAACCCAAAAGCAAGAAGGATTTCTTTAAATCCTTCCGCGGAATAACTGGATTTATTACGATTGTACCGTTCTCTGAGACTCAGTAGACTCCTTCTAAAAACGGATTAAGAATCAAGCTAATTAATGGATACTATACAAAAAGTTAATTTTATAATTTTCCCAATACTTCTCAGCGCATTCATCCTGACGTCGGGAAAAGTATCCGCCGAGAGTATAAATACGCCTGGTGAGACAATTGGCCAACAAGTTAAAGAGCAAAACAACCATCAAATAGAGCAAGATAAAGCGCGTCAGAGAGCACTCTCTCCTGATGAAAAAATGGCACATTCCCAACAACAAGGAATAAAGCGGAGAATAATAAATTTTCCGATTGAACAACCCTGCTACGACATTAAAAAAATCACCTATACGCAAGATGATACACGTTTAATTTTATCCGATCTTTCGTGGCTTACCCGGCAGGCAGAAGGAAAGTGTTTAGGTACGGCAGGCATTCAGCTATTCGTTAACACGCTGCAGAATGAAATTATTCGCATGGGGTATATCACTACACGCATTAATATACCTGACCAGAACCTGAGTGAAGGCATCCTACAATTTACTATCCTTACGGGTAAAGTAGGTAATATAAACTTGTTGGAAGGTGGCAATAATGATATTAGCCTGAGCAATACGTTGCCTTTTACTTCCGGCGACATACTCCGCCTGCGTGATCTCGAACAAGGGAGCTTTAATTTACAACGCGTACCGGGCTCCACGGTAAAAATAGAGGTTTTACCCGGCGATAAGTATGGCGAAAGTGATATTAATATCCTACGCAGACAAGATAAGTATTGGCAGGTAGGCGCATGGCTTAACGATGCGGGAAGCCGCAGTACTGGTCGTTATCAAGGCGGTGGCGCGCTTTATTTAAATAATATTACTTCACTGAGCGATACCCTCTATTTTTCTTATGGTCACGATGTCGCGTTGGGACACAAAGCCGCCGGCGGAAGTCGCAACCGTTCGCTTGGGTATTCAGTGCCGTGGGGTTTTTGGTGGCTAGATCTCTACGCCAGCCAAAGTTACACCCAGCAAAAGATTGTCGGTAACTGGTCATCATGGATGCTGAATAATAAAAACCAGTATGTTAGCGCCCAGCTGAGCCACCTCATCTCTCAAACCGCCGATCAAAAATCGGTCTTTGGCCTACAAATCTTTAATGCTGCAACGCGTTATTATTTTTACGATGTTGAACTGGCTACCCTGCGTAAATTAAACGCAGGCTGGAAGGCCATCCTGCAGCAGCAGTATCGTTTTGACAATGCCATTATTGATGCCAGTCTGAGCTATCAAAGAAAAATGCCGTGGTTTGGTAGTAGTAAAACCCCTGAGCAACAGGTCGGCCTGATTGATAGTAAAAGCAGAATTATCATGTTAGATCTGCAAGCGTCGACAAATTTCCGCATTGCGCAATCATTATTCAATTATTCACCTCATTTTAATTTGCAACTAACGCCTGACCGCTTGTCTTCGCTGGACTATTTCTCGATCGGAAACCGTTGGACAGTACGAGGATTCGATGGTGAAGCCACCTTGCAACAAAACCAGGGATGGTATTGGCGGAATGATATTAGCTGGATCGTACCGGCTCAAACCTGGCAGCCCTATTTAGGTTTAGATATAGGGAAAATCATCGGCGGCGAAACGTTAAGTGGCTATTCCGGTAAGACGCTAATGGGAAGCGTTATGGGTTTACGCGGTAAGTTCTACCATACTGGCTTTGATTTTTTTGCCGGTACGCCGCTAATACAGCCACGAGGATTTCATACCGATCCCTTTACGGTGGGTTTTTCAATGCAATGGAAATATTAAAAAAAGGAGAAGATCAGCCATAAACACAGTAGTAATTAACAAAACTAATATTTCACTTTAAAGGACTAATACCATTATGAAACATAAATTTAAAACGCTTTTTTTTGTTATGACAGCAGCCATGTCGGTTTTCTCAGCGCATGCTGTCTCTTCCTATACGCACGCTAATGGCTCTCAGATTGTGGATATTAACAAAGCCGATGCCAATGGTCTGTCCCACAATATGTGGAAGCAGTTTGATGTTACCGACAAAGGTATGGTGCTAAATAATAGCCCTCGGGATTTAGTCCGCGCAATGGGGAATATTGCCGGGAACGATAACCTCGATGTTGCGGCAAAAGTGATCCTTAACGAAGTTATTTCTACCAAAGCCAGTTCACTAAAAGGCTTTATTGAAGTTGCTGGTGAGCGTGCGGATGTTATTGTCGCGAACCCGAATGGCATCACTTGCTCGGGTTGTAGCTTTGTGAATACTGGCCGCGTTACGTTAACCACCGGGGCGCCACAGTTCCAGGATGGCGTATTGACTGGCTACAACGTGACCAAAGGCAAGATCAAAATTGAAAAAGGCGGGCTGGAAAACCAAAATAGCTACACCGATCTGCTGGCCAATGCGATTACCATTAACGATAAGGTAGTTACCGGTTCGTTGGATGCCATTGCTGGCGTTTACTCATATAATAGGGCTAATAGCGCGGCAACATCAGATGAAAAAAAACGCAGTGGAGTTGGTATTGATGTCGGTGCGCTAGGTGGTGTAACTGCTGGCGTCATTAGCCTACAAACCACTAATAGTGGTATTGGCGTAAATAATAAGGGTTCACTGGCCGCCAATGCGATTCAAATTTCCGCATCCGGGAATCTGACAACCTCAGGCACGATGCGCGGTGGCGTCGTTCAAGTGTCTACCAATGGCTCTCTCACCAACAGCGGAACCATTGAGGCATCAAATCAAGTTGTTGGCGTTGCGCTAAATAAAATCACCAATAGTGGCACGCTGAGCGGCACCGCAGGTGCGCAATTGGTTTCTTTCATCGGTAATATTGAAAATACCGGCGCAGTGAAGACGGAAGGCACATTCGTCGCCCGTACTGGTTTTATCACCAATGAAAATAATGAGCTTGCTGTGGCTGCTAATACCAGTTTTATCAATAGTGGAAGTCTTACCGCTACCAATGCCAGCCTGCTGGCCTCAAAAGAGATAAACCTTAAAAAAGGAACTTTCTCCTCTGTAGGTACAGTAATAATGCAAGCAGCAAAAGTTAATAATGCCATTGCTCTGACCGGCAACAATATCGCGGTTAGTGCTTACCAGTTCGAAAATAAGGGTACGATTAAAGCCCAAAACCAACTATCCATTAACACTGAGAAGAGTCTGAGTAATAAAGGCAAACTTGAAGGTCAGGTCGTTAGCCTTTCTTCGGCAGGAAAAGTGCAAAACAAAGCCTGTACCTTATTCATTTTCTGCAGCAAAGGCACCATCAGTAGCGAAGTACTGCAAGTGATCGCGCCAAACGTGAGCATCGTGGCCGACCTTGGCGGCACCGTTACCGCGCAAGAAGTGATTATCAACCCAAAACAACCAGAGCAAATCTAATTCTGCTCATGCCATAAAACAAAAAACCCAGCCTTGGCTGGGTTTTTTGTTGCATCCGAAGCTGTTTAAGCTTCGCTTGCCGGTAACCTTACTTGCTACCTGGAATGCTGAAGCGCTTGTTAAAGCGATCAACACGACCACCAGTATCAACAACACGTTGCTTACCAGTATAGAACGGGTGGCATTTACCACATACGTCCAGGTTCAGATCGTGAGCCATCGTGGAACGCGTGTTGATCACGTTACCGCAAGAGCAAGTGATGGTCACTTCTTTGTAATTCGGGTGAATACCTTTTTTCATGGGAAACCTCAGTAAAGGCCGTGTCGCTCTCTGTGCCAGGATTAACCTGCTCAGCACCACACGTAGATTAAACATTTAGGTGATCTTTGCTACGTAACTGCCGTACCAAAGGCGGCGAACTATACAGAAAATTCCTGACTGCCGCAATCGTATCCGCACATTTACGCGCTGACAGTGTACACTAACCCGTCATTTTTTTCATCCGGATGAATTCATGCTCGTCGTACAGGTTGCCCTTCCCGTTCCGCTTGCGCGTAATTTTGATTATCTGCTATCCGGGCAGAAACAACCGGTTATGGGTGGCCGCGTGAGCGTGCCATTTGGCAACCGTAAGGCAATCGGTATCGTCGTTGGATTTAGCGAACATAGCGATGTTCCCGTTGCGCAGCTAAAAGCCATTGATGAGGTTATTGATAACCAAACGCTATTTCCCCCTTCGCTATGGCGACTCTTACAGTGGGCGGCGTCCTATTATCACTATCCCTTAGGAGAAGTACTATTTCACGCCTTGCCGATACTCCTACGTCAGGGGAAACCGGCACGCGAAGCACCGCTTTGGCAGTGGTTTATTACCGAAACGGGGCGCGAAACTGCGCCGGAAAGCCTGAAAAGAGCCCCACGCCAACAACAAGCTTTAGCCGCATTACGCCAGCGGCCATTGTATCGGCATGAAATTGCTCAACACCAGTTAACTGACGCAATGTTGCAAGCTTTACGCGCCAAAGGCCTATGCGATCTGCGCGAACACCCGCGCACGCAAACCGATTGGCGAACAGCGTTCACGGTTAACGGCGAGCGCTTACGGCTCAATACCGAACAAGCCACCGCCGTAGGCGCAATTCGCAGCGAAGACGATCGCTTTTCCACTTGGTTGCTGGCTGGGATTACCGGTTCAGGTAAAACCGAAGTCTATTTAAGCGTGCTAGAAAACGTGTTGAGCAGTGGTCGTCAGGCGTTGGTGTTAGTACCCGAAATCGGCTTAACGCCTCAAACGATCGCCCGCTTTCGTGAACGTTTCTCCGCGCCGATCGATGTCTTGCATTCGGGTTTAAATGATAATGAGCGTCTGGCGGTTTGGTTACGCGCCAGTCGTGGCGAAAATGCGATTGTTATTGGCACCCGGTCTGCGCTATTCACGCCTTTCCTGCGCCCGGGGGTAATCGTTATTGATGAAGAACATGATAGTTCTTACAAACAGCAGGAAGGCTGGCGCTATCATGCCCGTGATTTGGCCGTGTTACGCGCACGCGAAGAGAACATTCCCATCATCATGGGGAGCGCCACCCCGGCGCTGGAAAGTTTACAAAACGTTCAGTCGGGCAAATACCGCCAGCTAAACCTCAGTAAACGCGCCGGTAACGCGCGCCAGGCGACCCAACAGCTTATTGATTTAAAAGGCGTTAAACTTAGAGATGGCCTTTCTCCTGCCTTGATCCAAAAGATGCGTCAGCATCTACAGGCAAACAATCAAGTGTTATTGTTTCTGAACCGGCGAGGCTTCGCGCCAGCGCTCCTCTGTCATGAGTGCGGCTGGGCCGCCGAATGCCAACGCTGCGATCGCTACTACACACTTCATCAGCAACAACGTCAGTTGCGTTGCCATCACTGCGACAGCCAGCGCCCCCTTCCTCATCAATGCCCGCAGTGCGGCTCCACACACCTTATTCCGGTCGGCGTTGGCACCGAACAGCTTGAACAAAACCTTGGCACGCTGTTTCCTGATATTCCGCTTTCGCGCATTGATCGCGATACCACCAGCCGAAAAGGCGCGCTGGAAAAACATCTTGCCGACGTGCATCGCGGGGGCGCACGCATCTTGATCGGCACGCAAATGTTAGCAAAAGGACACCACTTCCCGGATGTCACGCTGGTTTCGTTGCTGGATGTCGATGGCGCGCTATTTTCCGCCGATTTTCGTGCCGCGGAACGTTTTGCTCAGCTTTATACGCAAGTCGCCGGACGCGCCGGTCGTGCGGGTAAACAGGGTGAAGTATTATTACAGACGCATCACCCCGATCACCCCCTACTGCAAACGCTGCTATATCAAGGCTATGATGCGTTTGCCCGCCAAACGCTGGCCGAGCGCAAGGCGGTTTTTTTACCCCCTTATACCAGCCATGCGTTATTTCGCGCCGACGACCATGATAATCAACAGGCCGCTGCCTTTCTGCACCAGCTACGCAATCTATTGGAGTCCAGCCCGTTAAAAGATGAGGCGCTATGGATCATGGGGCCGGTACCTTCGTTGCAGGCTAAACGTAGCGGGCGCTATCGCTGGCAGCTCTTAGTCCAGCATCCTTCACGCTCACGACTTCAACATTTACTGACTGCCAGCCTGGCTTTGATAAATACGCTGCCGCAGGCACGTAAGGTGAAGTGGACGCTGGATATCGACCCGACTGAGAGCTAAAGCCGCGTTCCGGCGGTAAGGTTCTGCGAGATAGATCGAAAAAAGTCGCACAAGTCACAATTTTTATGCAAATTAAGTAACGGCTTAACGTCGCAATCTGTTAAGAATGTGATGGCCGTCAGCTATTGGTACCGATCCCAGGCGCGGCATAACCATTACCAAAACATAATCCGTTGGTCAGGCCGGCGAAACCGGCGTGAGGAGATAGCGTTGGAGCACAATCAAGAGTCGACGACCGCCACCATGAAGGATGTGGCTGAACGCGCGGGCGTCTCTACTGCGACCGTATCGCGCGCGTTGATGAACCCGGAAAAGGTTTCCGCCGTCACCCGTCAGAAGGTGGAGCAGGCGGTTATTGATACCGGATATTCACCGCACGCGCTGGCCCGCAATGCGAAACGCAGCGAGTCGCGAACCATCATGGTGATAGTGCCCGATATCTGCGATCCCTTTTTTAGTGAGATGATCCGTGGCGTGGAAGTCACTGCGGCAAAACAGGGTTACCTGGTACTGATCGGTGACTGTGCCCACCAAAACCAACAAGAAAAGTCATTTATGAACCTTATGCTAACCCGGCAGATTGACGGCATGGTGCTGCTGGGGTCGCAGGTTCCTTTTGATACCGGCGTGGAAGAGCAGCGCAATCTTCCTCCCATGGTGATGGCGAATGAATTCGCGCCGGAGTTGGAACTGCCGACGGTTCATATAGATAACCTAACTGCGGCCTTTGAAGCGGTTAATCATCTTTGGCAGCTTGGTCATCGTCGCATTGCCTGCATTGCCGGCCCGGAAGAGATGCCGCTCTGCCATTATCGTCTACAAGGCTATATTCAGGCGCTGCGCCGCAACGGGCTGACCATTGACCCTGAATATATTGTTCGCGGTGATTTTACCTTCGAAGCAGGCTGTACCGCCTTCAGGCGATTAATGGCGCTGCCAAACCCGCCTGACGCGCTGTTTTGCCATAGCGATATCATGGCGCTTGGCGCAATGTCACAAGCCAAGAGCTTAGGTTTGCGTGTTCCACAGGATATTTCGCTGGTGGGCTTTGATGATATTGAGTTATCACGCTACAGCGATCCGCAGCTTACTACCGTTGCGCAACCGCGTTTCGATATTGGCCGCGAAGCGATGTTGCTACTTTTAGAGCAGTTACAAGGTAAAACCGTCAGTAGCGGCTCCCGGCTGTTGGATTTTGAGCTAAAGGTACGTGGTAGTACCGCCAGAACGGCAAAAAGTGAGTAATCGCAGTGACAAAGTAAGTTTCAGCAGATTCTTAGATGACTCTTCGCTGGTCAAACTTCCGGCCCTTGAGTAACATGGCGGGCTAATCGCCGGGCGTATACAGCGTAAAAATTACGCCTCCATCGCAAATTTTTGTCCGGTATGCTTTTTCTTATTCGATATTAGCGGAACGATAGTGGCACAAAAAGATTATGTAGGCCGCGGGCGTTCGACAGGGACGCGTCGCAAAAAAAGTAACAGCCGCAGCAAAAAGCGTAATAGCGGATCCGGCGTCTCGAAAATAATGATGGTCCTGGCCGTTGCGGTTCTGGTGACGTTTGTCGGCGGGCTTTGGTTTATTGCCCATCATAAAAAAGAGGACACGCCGGAGATCCCCAATCATAAAGCGGTGGGTAACGGTTTACCGCCCAAACCCGAAGAACGCTGGAAATACATCAAAGAGCTGGAAAACCGCCAGATGACGGTTCCCACGCCGACGGAGCCTTCCGCCGGTGGCGTTCAGTCTCAAACGCAGCTTACCGATGAACAGCGTCAGTTGTTAGAACAAATGCAGGCGGATATGCGTCAGCAGCCTACGCAGCTCAACGAAGTGCCCTGGAACGAGCAAACACCGGCACAGCGTCAACAAACACTGCAGCATCAACAACAAATTCAGCAACAGCAAAACCAATTGCAGCAACAGTCTCGTATGCCGCCACGCGTGCAACAGCCACCCGTCGCGCCGGTCACCCGCACGCCGCCACGTGTACAACAACCCGCGTCAACGCCGCCGCAGCAACCAACTAAAACGCAGGAAACGGCGAAGGCAAAAGAGACGCCAAAAGAGAAACCACAGCGCTGGATGGTGCAGTGTGGCTCGTTTAAAGGCACTGACCAGGCGGAATCAATACGCGCTCAGCTAGCGTTTGAAGGCTTCGAAAGCCGGATTACGACCGGCGGTGGCTGGAATCGCGTGGTTATTGGTCCTTATAACAACCGCGCCGGAGCGGACAGTACTTTGAAACGTCTACGGGGTTCTGGTCACTCAAACTGTATTCCGCTCGCCGCCGGGGGTTGAAACCCGTCAAACCCGCCCCATATCTTGTTGCATTATGCTCCGCGCCTGCCGCGGAGCCCTCTTCCCACTGCAACAAGGGGTCTGCCCGTGACAACAATAGTAAGTGTGCGACGCAACGGCCAGGTAGTGATTGGCGGCGATGGCCAGGCTACTCTCGGCAATACCGTGATGAAAGGCAACGTCAAGAAAGTGCGTCGTCTCTACAACGACAAAGTTATCGCTGGTTTTGCTGGCGGTACCGCAGATGCCTTTACGCTGTTCGAACTGTTTGAACGTAAGCTGGAAATGCATCAAGGCCATCTGGTCAAAGCCGCCGTAGAGTTAGCGAAAGACTGGCGTACTGACCGTATGCTGCGCAAACTGGAAGCCCTGCTGGCGGTAGCGGATGAAAACGCCTCGCTGATTATCACCGGTAACGGCGATGTAATTCAGCCGGAAAACGATCTGATTGCGATTGGTTCCGGCGGTCCTTACGCACAGGCGGCCGCCCGTGCTCTGCTAGAAAATACTGAACTCGGTGCGCATGACATCGTTGAAAAAGCGTTGGGGATTGCAGGTGATATTTGCATCTATACCAACCATAATCTCACCATTGAAGAATTATCGTCCAAAGCGTAAGGATCCTAACTATGTCTGAAATGACTCCGCGCGAGATTGTCAGCGAACTGAACAGATTCATCATTGGGCAAGATGGCGCGAAACGCGCTGTGTCCATTGCGTTACGTAACCGCTGGCGCCGTATGCAGTTGGACGAAGAGTTACGTCATGAAGTGACGCCGAAAAATATTCTGATGATCGGCCCAACCGGTGTGGGTAAAACCGAAATTGCTCGTCGTCTGGCGAAGCTGGCTAATGCGCCATTTATCAAAGTGGAAGCGACCAAATTCACCGAAGTCGGCTATGTCGGTAAAGAGGTCGATTCAATTATTCGCGATTTGACCGATGCCGCCATCAAAATGGTACGCATGCAGGCGATTGAGAAAAACAAATATCGTGCCGAAGAGATGGCAGAAGAACGCATTCTGGATGTGCTGATTCCACCTGCGAAAAATAACTGGGGCCAGGCAGAAGCCAACGCGGAGCCCTCCGCGGCGCGCCAGTCATTCCGTAAGAAATTGCGCGAAGGCCAGTTAGACGATAAAGAGATTGAAATCGACCTTGCTGCTGCGCCAATGGGCGTTGAAATTATGGCGCCTCCCGGCATGGAAGAGATGACCAGCCAGCTGCAATCAATGTTTCAAAACCTTGGCGGACAGAAACAAAAGCCGCGCAAGCTGAAAATTAAAGATGCGATGAAACTGCTGATCGAGGAAGAAGCCGCCAAACTGGTTAATCCGGAAGAGCTTAAACAAGAGGCGATCGACGCGGTTGAACAGCACGGCATCGTGTTTATTGATGAGATTGATAAAATCTGTAAACGCGGTGAGTCTTCCGGGCCGGACGTCTCTCGTGAAGGTGTGCAGCGCGATTTACTGCCGCTGGTTGAAGGCTGTACCGTCTCCACCAAACATGGCATGGTTAAAACCGACCATATCCTGTTTATCGCCTCTGGCGCCTTCCAGGTCGCCAGCCCGTCGGATTTAATCCCGGAATTACAGGGGCGTTTACCGATCCGCGTTGAGCTTCAGGCACTGACCGTGAATGACTTTGAACGCATCCTGACCGAGCCGAGCGCGTCGGTTACCGTGCAGTACAAAGCGCTGATGGCAACCGAAGGCGTCACCATTGATTTTACGGATGATGGTATTCGCCGTATTGCCGAAGCCGCGTGGCAGGTTAATGAATCCACGGAGAATATCGGGGCGCGGCGTCTGCATACCGTGCTGGAACGATTAATGGAAGATATCTCCTATGACGCCAGCGATCGCCATGGTGAATCCATTCTCATTGATGCCGCCTACGTTGGTAAGCATCTGGATGAACTGGTGGCGGACGAAGATCTGAGCCGCTTCATTCTGTAACGCCGTATCCATGCACTCTTTGCCGCTGCATTAACCTTAGCGCAGCGGCGCTCTCTGTCTTTAAACTCCAATCAACTTCGATTAATCCCAGCGCGATCAAATTCGCTTTGATCGCCTTTCTTCGCGCAACTTGACGAAGATTAAAACTTCATCAGTTAAGCCCGCATAGACTGTTCGCGTTATCTCTTATTCAATCAGCGATCCTGTTATGGAAAATATTCAATTGTCAGTCGGCATCAGTTCGTCACGCGCGTGGCTGGAAAGCTTACGTTTGCGCACCTTACCGCTGGCCTTTGCCTCGATTATTAACGGCTCTGCGCTGGCATGGTGGCAGGGGCATTTCACGCCGAGTATCGCATTATTGACGCTATTGACCGCCGGGTTATTGCAAGTCTTGTCCAATCTGGCAAATGATTATGGCGATACCCTTAAAGGTAGCGATACGCAACAGCGTATAGGGCCGTTACGCGGTATGCAGAAAGGCGCGATCACACCGATGCAAATGCGTTCAGCATTGGCAATTACCGTCGTGTTGACGATTTTTTCCGGCGTATCACTGATTGTGCTCGCCTGCGAAACGTTAAGCGATATGCTCGGCTTTCTTCTGCTCGGCGCACTCGCCATTTGCGCAGCCATCGCCTACACCGTCGGCAAAAAGCCGTATGGTTACCTGGGGCTGGGTGACCTTTCAGTACTCATCTTCTTCGGTTGGCTGGGCGTCTTAGGCAGCGAATATCTACAAACACAACATTTCAGTAGCCTTGCACTGCTTCCGGCTACCGCCTGCGGCTTGCTGGCGGCTGCGGTGCTAAATGTCAATAATATGCGCGACATCGAAACTGACGGGCAGCACGGCAAATACACGTTAGCCGTGCGTTTAGGTGCGCAGAACGCCCGCCGTTACCATGTTGCATTGCTAGCCGCCGCCTGGCTCTGTTTCGCGCTTTTTGCCTTATTCACCCGTCAGGGCGTAGCCAGTTGGCTGTTTTTGTTAGCAACGCCGCTACTGTATAAGCAAATGCGTTACGTTCTGCGCGAAACCAGCGCGCAAGCAATGCGGCCAATGCTGGAGAAAACGGTGAAGGTTGCATTGCTCACCAACATCCTGTTTGCGCTCGGCGTAGCGCTCAGTTAATCGCGATGTACTTGACCCAAAGCAATTTTTAACAATTGATGATTTTGCCAACATCTGACAGTTAGCGATATACTTAGCGCTCCTGTGGCAAACAGACGAAAATCCTATGAAATACGATACTTCCGAACTCTGCGACATCTATCACGAAGAAGTGAATGTTGTGGAACCGCTCTTTTCGAACTTTGGTGGCCGAACCTCCTTTGGCGGGCAGATCATCACGGTAAAATGTTTCGAGGACAACGGCCTGTTATACGACCTGCTGGAAGAGAATGGCCGCGGTCGTATTCTACTGGTAGATGGCGGTGGTTCCGTACGTCGCGCACTGGTGGATGCCGCCCTGGCGAGGCTTGCGGTGCAGAACGAATGGGAAGGCATCGTGGTATATGGTTCCGTGCGTCAGGTTGATGAACTGGAAGAGCTGGATATTGGCATTCAGGCGATTGCCGCAATACCGGCAGGCGCGGCGGGAGAAGGGATTGGTGAAAGCGATGTTCGCGTTAACTTCGGTGGCGTCACCTTCTTTTCAGGCGACCATCTCTACGCGGACAATACCGGGATGATTCTTTCCGAAGACCCGCTTGATCTGGAGTAACATCCTCTTCATCAGCAGCAAAACGGGTGCCTTAGCACCCGTTTTTCATGCACTAGCGGAATAAGCCTTACACTTCTTCCATTTTGCCCAGCAGCGCGCGTAAACGCTCCTGCCAGACGTGCTGTTCTTCTTTTAGGTGCTGGTTTTCGCGCACTAATGCATCGCTATTACCTGACGCCTGTTGCACTTCCTGTTTTAGCGCACCGTTTTGTTCTTTTAGCTCTTCGATCTCCATCTGTAACAGCGTGATGGTATCAATCGCCTGCTGTACTTTCGCTTCCAGTTTCTCGAACACTTCAAATGACATTTTATGACCTCTCCTAATCGCAAGGCGTTGATGTGCTAACCGCAAAAAGTGAAATATCACTAAAACGCCGCGGGTAACAACGATTGTCCGATTGTAAGTAGCCTCTCAGCCCAAGTCCAGCAGCTATCCACCCTGCCGCGCAGTCTGTAACAATTTTCAGTTTATGCTTAAAGATAGCTACCCATTTTTCGGTATAAATGTAATTTCGCGGTTAACTTTTTGTGCAAATCAAAGCCAGCGCAACGCGAAAAATGATGTTTTAGGAAAGCAAAAACACGCGAAAACGCTCATTTTTTTGACAAGGTACACAAATTTTAAGTTCGCTATTTCTCGTTTATGCTCGTTAACGATAAATTTACAACAGCCCTACATTAGATTTGGGTGGCTCAATGGAATGAGACAACGATTAACATTTAACCTCGCCTTCAGGAATTTCATTATGAGTCTTACAACAAGCACACTCAAAGGTCAGTGCATCGCCGAATTTCTTGGCATCGGTTTGATCATCTTCTTTGGTGCGGGCTGCGTCGCCGCTCTGAAACTGGCTGGCGCCAGCTTTGGACAATGGGAGATCAGTATCATTTGGGGCCTGGGCGTTTCCATGGCTATCTATATGAGCGCCGCCATTTCCGGCGCACACCTTAACCCCGCTGTAACCGTTGCTCTGTGGCTTTTCGCTAATTTTGACGGGCGCAAAGTCTTACCCTACATCGTGGCGCAAGTTGCCGGCGCATTTTGCGCGGCGGCGCTGGTTTACGGCCTTTACTACAACCTGTTTTTAGATTTTGAACAGTCCCACCATATGGTACGCGGTTCGGTTGAAAGCCTCGATCTGGCAGGCATTTTTTCTACCTATCCTAACCCGCACATTAGCGTGGTACAGGCGTTTCTGGTTGAAACCGTGATTACCGCCGTTTTGATGTCGCTGATCATGGCGCTAACCGACGATGGTAACGGCATCCCTCGCGGCCCACTGGCACCGCTGTTAATCGGCCTGCTCATTGCCATTATTGGCGCATCAATGGGTCCGCTTACCGGGTTCGCCCTTAATCCGGCACGTGACTTTGGGCCTAAACTGTTCGAATGGCTGGCAGGTTGGGGCAATGTCGCCTTTACCGGCGGCCGTGATATTCCTTATTTCCTTGTGCCGATCTTCGGTCCTTTAGTCGGCGCCAGCTTGGGTGCATACGGATATCGCACCTTAATTGGCCGCAATTTGCCGAGTGAAATTCACGCAGAGACCAGCGAAAAGGCGGAAAAACCCGTCGCACGGGCTGAACAGCGTAAAGCGTAATCGCCTTCTTCCATTACATCATCAGGAATGAATATTATGTCTACCGATAAAAAATATATTGTCGCGCTTGACCAAGGCACCACCAGCTCTCGTGCGGTGGTACTTGACCATGATGCCAACATTATCGCGGTTTCTCAGCGCGAGTTTCAGCAAATCTATCCTAAAGCCGGTTGGGTCGAGCATGATCCGATGGATATCTGGGCATCGCAAAGTTCGACGCTGGTTGAAGTATTGGCCCATGCCGATATCCGCTCTGATGAAATTGCCGCAATTGGCATCACTAACCAGCGCGAAACCGCCATTATCTGGGACAAAGAGACGGGTAAACCGATCTATAACGCGATTGTCTGGCAAGATCCCCGCACCGCAGATTATTGCGAAAAGTTGAAAAAAGAGGGGCTGGAAGAGTATATCCAGCACACCACGGGTTTGGTCATCAACCCCTATTTCTCCGGCACCAAAGTGAAATGGATCCTCGACCATGTGGAAGGGGCGCGTGAGCGGGCGAAACGTGGCGAACTGCTGTTCGGTAACGTCGATTCTTGGCTGGTCTGGAAAATGACTCAAGGACGGGTTCATATCACCGATTACACCAACGCCTCGCGCACCATGATGTTCAATATCCACAAACTGGAGTGGGATCAGCGCATGCTGGATATCCTCGATATTCCACGTGAAATGCTGCCGGAAGTGAAATCCTCTTCCGAGGTATATGGGCAAACCAATATTGGCGGTAAGGGCGGTACACGTATTCCTATCGCCGGTATCGCCGGCGACCAACAGGCAGCGCTATATGGGCAACTTTGCGTACAACCGGGCATGGCGAAAAATACCTACGGCACTGGCTGCTTTATGCTGATGAACACCGGCACCGAGGCGGTTACCTCCACGCACGGCTTGCTAACCACCATTGCTTGTGGTCCACGGGGTGAAGTTAACTATGCGCTGGAAGGCGCAGTATTTATCGGCGGCGCGTCCATCCAATGGCTGCGTGACGAGATGAAATTAATTAGTGACTCGACTGACTCGGAATACTTCGCGTTAAAAGTGAAGGACACCAACGGTGTATATATGGTCCCGGCCTTTACCGGTCTCGGCGCGCCATATTGGGATCCGTACGCACGCGGCGCAATCTTCGGCCTGACGCGTGGTGCCAATGCTAACCATATTATCCGCGCTACGCTTGAGTCCATCGCCTATCAGACTCGCGACGTGCTGGAGGCGATGCAAAACGACGCCAATACACGCCTACAATCGCTGCGTGTTGACGGCGGCGCGGTTGCCAACAACTTCCTGATGCAGTTCCAGTCTGACATTCTCGGCGCACGCGTAGAGCGGCCGGAAGTGCGCGAAGTGACGGCGCTGGGCGCCGCCTATCTTGCCGGACTGGCAGTCGGCTTCTGGCAGGATTTGGAAGAAGTCCGCGCCAAAGCGGTGGTGGAACGCGAATTCCGGCCGAGCATTGAAACAACTGAGCGTAACTATCGCTACGCGGGCTGGAAGAAAGCCGTTGCCCGGGCGCAAGCATGGGAAGATCAAGATAACAGTTAATCTCTCATCTGCCCGTGAGCACCACGTTCACGGGCATTTTTCTCCCCTCCTCCCCGCTGTGTTAAACTTCCCCGCGTCATCAATCTCTCAAGGCGCACGTATGAAACGAGAACTCGCTATTGAATTTTCCCGCGTTACCGAAGCCGCCGCGCTGGCTGGCTATAAATGGCTGGGGCGCGGTGATAAAAATGCCGCTGACGGCGCTGCCGTTCACGCTATGCGCATCATGCTGAACAAAGTCGATATTGACGGGCAAATTGTGATTGGCGAAGGCGAAATTGATGAAGCGCCTATGCTGTATATCGGTGAAAAAGTCGGAACCGGGCACGGGGATGCAGTTGATATCGCCGTCGATCCCATTGAGGGTACCCGCATGACCGCGATGGGCCAGGCGAACGCATTGGCGGTGCTGGCGGTCGGAGATAAAGGCACATTCCTCCATGCGCCAGATATGTACATGGAGAAATTAATCGTCGGGCCGGCCGCCAAAAACAGTATTGATCTCAATCTGCCGCTGGCAACCAACCTACAAAAGATCGCGACGGCGTTGGGTAAAACGCTCGGTGAGCTCACCGTGACTATTCTGGCTAAACCACGCCACGACGCCGTGATTCAGCAAATGCAGCAGCTAGGCGTGCGGGTATTCGCCATTCCTGACGGCGATGTGGCTGCGTCGATCTTGACCTGTATGCCCGACAGCGAAGTTGATGTGCTGTATGGTATTGGCGGCGCGCCGGAAGGTGTCATTTCTGCGGCAGTCATTCGCGCGCTTGATGGCAATATGCAGGGCCGTTTATTGGCACGCCATGAAGTTAAGGACGATAACGAAGAAAATCGACGCATTGGCGCACAGGAGTTGGCGCGTTGTGCAGAGATGGGGATCCAGGCCAATAAAGTACTAAAACTGGAAGATATGGCTCGCAACGATAATGTCATTTTCGCTGCCACCGGCATTACCAGCGGCGATCTACTAAAAGGGATCACGCGTAAAGGCAACATCGCCAGCAGCGAAACGCTGTTGATTCGTGGAAAATCCCGCACCATCCGCCGTATTCAATCAATCCACTATCTCGATCGCAAAGACCAAAACCTGCATCAGTATCTTTTGTGATGTTAATGTCATAACGCCGACGAATAACATTTGTCGATACGAGCTTTACAGCCGTGCCGGACTGGAAAAAACGCCCCACAGTGGCGAAGATAGTACGGCATCGGTTAGCAGTACGAAAACAACGAGTAAGGAGTGATGATGGCTGAGTGGGTCAATGCAAAAGTGAGTAAAGTTGACAACTGGACGGAGAACTTATTTAGCATCACCGTACAGGCGCCCGTCGCTTCGTTTACCGCTGGTCAATTTGCCAAGCTGGCGCTGGAAATTGATGGAGAGCGCGTACAGCGTGCTTATTCCTACGTTAATGCGCCGAGCGATCATAATCTGGAGTTTTATCTGGTTACCGTGCCGGAAGGTAAATTGAGCCCGCGCCTGCACGCGCTACGGCCTGGCGATGACATTATGGTGACTAAGGATGCAGCGGGCTTTTTCGTTTTGGAAGAGGTTCCCGAGTGCCAAACACTATGGATGCTGGCAACCGGCACCGCCATTGGTCCATACCTTTCGATACTACAAGAAGGCAAAGACCTCGAACGTTTCGATAATATCGTGCTGGTGCACGCGGCACGCTTTTCTACTGACCTCAGTTACCTGCCGCTGATGCAGCAACTGCAACAACGCTACAACGGCAAATTGCGGATACAGACCGTCGTCAGTCGTGAAGAAATGGCAGGATCGCTGACCGGGCGAGTGCCCGCGTTGATTGAAAACGGCCAGTTGGAGCAGGCGGTAGGGCTGGAAATAGATGCTGAAACCAGCCACATCATGCTGTGCGGTAACCCTCAAATGGTGCGCGACACCCAACAGTTACTGAAAGAAACACGCGGTATGCGCAAACATTTACGCCGTAAACCCGGCCATATGACCAGCGAGCATTATTGGTAATCCACGCGCGCGCTTTTTCCTAAAAAGTTCACCGGTTCTGCCGGTGGACCAAAGCGATTGTCTCCCGCCGAGCCGCTAAACACGCCGAGATCAAGCAGTAGCATAATAAAAATCAGCGCCGGAAGAAAACGCCCCAGCGCCCATTGCAGCGTGCCATCCAACATATCCAGGTTAGCGGCCAGCAACATCCACGCAACAATGAGCAATAGCCCCCAATAACCCTTTCGATTACGGTCATGCAACCGTTTAACCACCACCGAACTGGAAGGCCATAGCAAACACACCACGCCAAATGCGGCGTTTTGCGTGGTAAGCCAGCCTCGATCTGCCGCAATAAACAGCAACACCATTGCCGCCAGCCAAATCCCTTGCCAAATCCAGAAGTCACGCCGCCCTATTCGACCACGCCATGAAAAACACCACTGTTGTAAAGTCATTTTTTTTCCAGAAAAAGCAACAAAATGCGCGCCACAGCTTTTGACTTTGGCGGGTAAAAACCGTTTTAATCGTCAACTGAGTTTATTGGTTAGGGCGGAAACATGAAGAAAGCACCAGGCGCCGTACTCGCGTCGGGAATAATCCTGTTCGCTTCACTGTTCGGAACGGCATGGGCCGACCCCGATCCGCAACAACGTACTGAGCATATGCCAGCGGCGCCTTATCTCCTCTCGGGCGCCCCCACATTCGATCTGACCATTGCCCAGTTTCGTGAAAAATACAATCTGGCAAACCCCGACTTACCGCTCAGCGAATATCGGGCGATTGATAGTCGTGACGATAAAAGTAATCTGACGCGCGCCGCGAGCAAAATCAATGAAAATCTCTATGCCTCAACTGCGCTCGAGCATGGCACCGGTAAAATCAAAACGCTGCAAATAACCTGGCTGCCGATCCCGGGTCCGGAAGAACAGGCTGCGCACGAGAAAGCGTTAGCCTATATGACCGCGCTGTTACGCTTCTTTGAGCCAACCCTCTCGGTTGCCGAAAGCAACAAGCGCTTGAATGATTTACTCAATAAAGGGAAAGGCTCGCTCTATTTTGCGCAGAATGAAGGGGCGCTACGTTTTGTGGTCGCCGATAATGGCGAAAAGGGGCTCACGTTCGCCGTTGAGCCATTAAAACTGTCGTTGGCGACGCCATAGCGACACCGGCAAAGATGACGAAAAGCAAAGCCTTTAACGGTTTTGATCTCTATACTGTCTGGCAGACATCGCTGCCTGCTGGCAGTGCACTTTAAAAGTATCGCGTTACGCGTGGAGGATACGATGCGACATCCATTAGTTATGGGTAACTGGAAACTGAATGGCAGCAAACATATGGTCAACGAGTTGATCGATGGCCTGCGCAAAGAGCTGAGCGCCGTTGATGGTTGCGGCGTCGCCATTGCGCCGCCTGTAATGTACTTGGATCAGGCAAAACATGCGATTTCCGGCAGCCACATCGCCTTGGGTGCGCAAAACGTTGATGTCAACCTTTCTGGTGCCTTTACCGGTGAAGTGTCCGCCGAGATGTTGAAAGATATCGGTGCTAAATACATCATTATCGGTCATTCTGAGCGTCGTACTTATCACCATGAAAGCGATGAGTTTATCGCTAAAAAATTCGCTGTCTTAAAAGCGGCGGGGTTGATTCCGGTACTGTGCATCGGCGAAACCGACGCTGAAAACGAAGCGGGTAAAACCGAAGAAGTTTGCGCACGTCAAATTGACGCGGTGTTGGAATCACAGGGCGCGGATGCTTTTAACGGCGTAGTGATTGCTTATGAGCCGGTGTGGGCTATCGGTACCGGTAAATCTGCCACTCCTGCGCAGGCGCAGGCCGTGCATAAATTTATCCGTTCGCATATCGCGAAGAAAGATGCGGCAGTCGCTGAGCAAGTGATCATTCAATACGGTGGTTCCGTGAATGATAAAAATGCCGCCGAGCTGTTTGCTCAGCCTGATATCGACGGTGCGCTGGTTGGCGGCGCTTCGTTAAAAGCCGATGCGTTTGCGGTGATTGTTAAAGCCGCCGCGGCAGCGAAGAAAGCCTAAGTTATTCAGGTCGGGGCTTCCCCGACCTGTTATCTATCAGTTCAAAATAGCGCACTGGTGGTCTTGCAACTCTTCCGCCGATCCACGGTTCAATTTTAACCAATGGCTTTCGATCGCCATTAGCGCTAACCGGCCGTCCGGCAAACGGGCAAGCGCCATACCATATTTCCCCATTTCACCGCGTGCATGCGGCACTTCGTCCGCCAGGCGGATAAAACTGCTTTGCTGTGCTAACTCTTCCGCGCTCAGGGTTCGGACCAGGTAAGTATGACTTCCCAATTTTTCCGCCTGCCAACGCGTATTGAGTGCCGGCGTTAACGTATCGAGTCGCTGACGAATATCCCGGCGCAAACAGGAAATATGGATGTGTAGCTGATTTTGCGTCCGTCCATATTTGGAATTAATCGCCAGCGACAATGCGCTATCAGCAATCGCCGTGCCGTGCCGCTGTGCCAGCAGCGAGCGCTGTTGCCAGGCTTCGGCAAAAAAATTCGGCGTCTGCGGATCAAGAATGCGCGGGCTTTCCATACCGGTAATTTTATCAATTGGCATTAACAAATATTGTAACGGCCCAACCAAATCTTTCAGGATCACATATCCCTGTGCCATATCAACGCGCTGACACGGGGCCGGATTACCTTGCCGCTGGCCTGGCACACATTTCTGACTAATGATTTGCCACAATGCATCGGCATTTTTATGTACGCGATAAGCGGCGGTCGCCAACCCGATAACCAGAATGGCTATCAGTACTACAATCAATTTTAAAACCCGCGGTCGTTCCCGCATCAGTATGGCCCTCTGATTTATCGTTCGCTCAAATCCTCGCCGAACGCCAAAAGAAAGTCACGATCTAATCGCCGGAATTACGGGAAATAAAAAGGCCGGCAAAAGCCGGCCCGAAGAGAAAGCGCTTAACGTTTCATTATCTGGTCGTAAGTGCCGCCATCAGAGAAGTGCGTCTTCTGCGCCTGCGTCCAGCCGCCAAATTTGTTATCAATGGTAAACAAGTTGACCGGCGCAAAGGTATTAGCAAATTTCTTCGCGACCGCAGCGTCACGTGGACGGTAGTAGTTTTCTGCGGCAATGGTCTGGCCTTCTGGCGAATAGAGATATTTCAGGTAATCTTCCGCCACTTTACGCGTTCCGCGCTCATCCACCACTTTGTCGACCACCGACACCGTCGGTTCCGCCAGGATTGATTCGCTCGGGGTGATAATTTCAAACTGATCTTTACCCAGTTTATTCACTGCAAGGTACGCTTCGTTTTCCCACGCGATCAGCACATCGCCGATACCACGCTCAACGAAAGTGTTGGTTGCGCCACGTGCGCCGGAATCCTGCACCTCAACGTTTTTAAACAGGGCCTTAACATACTCTTGCGCTTTAGCCTGATCGCCATGGTTCTGATCTAACGCCCAGCCCCAAGCCGCAAGGTAGTTCCAACGCGCGCCGCCGGATGTTTTCGGGTTCGGCGTAATAACCGAGACACCCGGTTTAATTAAATCAGGCCAGTTGTGAATCTGTTTCGGATTGCCTTTACGCACCAGGAAAACAATGGTTGAAGTATAAGGCGCGGAGTTATCCGGCAGACGCTTAATCCAGTTTTTATCAATACGCCCGCGATCGGCAATCGCATCAACGTCCGACTCTAACGCCAGCGTTACCACATCGGCACGGATACCGTTAATCACCGATGTCGCCTGTTTACCCGATCCGCCATGGGATTGCCGCACCACGACATTATCGCCGGTTTCTTGCTTATAGTGCGCGCTAAAGGCTTTATTGTATTGCTCATAGAGCTCACGCGTTGGATCGTAAGAGACATTAAGCAGTTGAATATCCTTTGCCAGTACACTGGTTGTAACCAGCAACAGGGTCAATCCTACACTCCACTTCTTCATCACACTTTCCCCCAAGTTATCCCGGAAGCAGCGTGACATAAATGTTTGCATGATTTAAAGAATTAAAAAGCAGCCTTTATAACCTGAAGGAATAAAACTTTGCATAAAAAAAGCGCCGACATAAGCGACGCCTGTTTGGATAAACCACATACGGATGGTTTAGTAGAGTTTTTTCGCCGTTTCCAGCCAGTCACCCTTAAAGGGACGCTTCATGTTCTCAATGGCATCGATAATGTCGTGGTGAACCATTTTTTCATTCTGAATACCGACACAACGACCGCCATAACCCTGTAGCAGCAGTTCAATGGAGTAAGCGCCCATACGCGAGGCCAAAATACGGTCATAAGCAACCGGCGCGCCGCCACGCTGAATGTGGCCTAACACCGTGGCGCGGGTTTCGCGTTTGGTTTCCGTTTCAATATATTTTGCCAGCTCGTCGATATCGCAAATGTGCTCAGTAATCGCCACAATGGCATGTTTTTTCCCTTTCGCGATACCGGCTTTAATCTCTTCCACCAACTCTTCGCGGGTGTAGGGGATTTCAGGTAACACGATAAATTCACAACCACCGGCAATCGCGGCGGCCAGCGTGAGATCGCCGCAGTAGCGCCCCATCACTTCCACAATTGAGATACGTTGGTGTGAAGACGACGTATCACGCAGGCGATCAATCGCTTCAACGACGGTTTCCAGCGCGGTGAAGTAACCAATGGTGTAATCGGTTCCCGCCACATCGTTATCAATGGTGCCCGGCAGACCGATACAAGGGAACCCCATTTCAGTCAGGCGCTTCGCGCCCATATAGGAACCGTCACCGCCAATCACTACCAGTGCGTCAATACCGCGTTTTTTCATATTTTCGATTGCAACGGCACGCACTTCCTCATCGCGGAATTCTGGAAAACGCGCAGAGCCCAGAAAGGTGCCACCGCGGTTTATCATGTCAGATACGCTGTACCGATCCAGGTTAACCATACGATCTTCATACAACCCCAGATAGCCATCATAGATACCAAAAACTTCTAAACCTTCACTGAGTGCCGCGCGGACTACACCACGGATCGCTGCGTTCATCCCTGGGGCGTCGCCGCCACTTGTCAGTACACCGATTTTTTTGATCATGACAACCTCTGGACTCAAATGCTAAATGATTAACTCGTTACGCCGGAAAGTAACTGAGAGATAAACATCTAATCTTACCGGCTCATAATGGCAAATAGTATATCAAACACTGGTGGCTGAATTGATTCAGGTCAGGCAACTTTCCAGTAAATATTTTATACGGTACCACGATACGATATTTACGCTCGTTATCCTGGTCATTTTACTGACTAAAGGTGCAAAAAACCTTGCTGACCGCCTGGCACCACAGAGCAAGGGTCTTGATGGATAATCACATCGGAACCCGGGAATTTTCGCAATAGCGCCTGCTCAATCTGGTCAGCAACCAGATGCGCCTGCACTAGCGGTAAATGATCGTCCAACTCAAGATGAAGTTGAATAAAACGCGTCGGGCCAGACTGACGAGTGCGCAAATCATGGGCACCACGTATGCCGGGCCAGCCACTGATAATTTCCACAATCGCTAGCCGCTCTTCATCCGGTAACGCGCGATCCAGTAATGACTGCACCGCTTCATATCCCATGCGCAATGCACTGTAGAGGATCCATACACCGATTCCCAACGCGAATACCGCATCCGCCCAATGAAAACCATACCAACTCAGCGCCAACGCGATAAGGATTGCGCCGTTCATCAGTACATCGGATTGATAATGCAGCATATCGGCACGCACCGCCTGACTGCGGGTACGCCGCACCACCCAGCGCTGGAATGTTACCAGGATCATGGTTGAGAACAATGCGATAACCGTGACGATAATCCCCACCAGCGGCGCGTTTAGCGTATTAGGCGTAGCCAGATGCTGAATACCGGTTAAAAACAGGAATAGCGCGGAGCCGGAAATAAACATACTTTGCGCCAGCGCCGCCAGCGATTCGGCCTTTCCATGTCCAAATGCATGTTCGGCATCCGCAGGCTGCAGTGAATAACGTACCACCAGCAGATTAGTCAAAGAAGCGGCAATATCGACCAACGAGTCAACTAACGCCGCGAGGATACTGACCGAGCCGGTGTACCACCACGCGAAAATTTTTATAATAAGTAGCAGTGTCGCCAAGATAGTCGCAGCCAGCGCGGCCGAATTAACCAAGCGTCCATAAGAAGGATTCATGCCATACCCCGAGGAACATTGAAGCGTAAGTATAATGAATTTTTGGCAAAAAAAACCCCGCCGTCATGGCGGGGAAGACAGGGATGGTGAAGATATTCCGCATGTAACAAACTGTAATAAAAGGATTTATTCTAATTTTCGTCTACATTTTGACTACACTTCGATGTAAGAAATCCCGCCACAGCGGGATTTCTTATTGCTGCCAATTATGCCTGTCTGAAGCGATACGCTGACATGGACACCACATTCGCAGAAACATTTTCATGTTCAAGAGTTGCCACAAGTGCTCCATTCGATAACTCTTCAAGCATTATTGGGGTGATACATAAGCGACGAGCAAGCGAACCCACATCTATAGACATATCATTTATTAGATATTTCATTGCTTTATGAAAAAGCTCTGGAGTTTCTTGTTGGATTAGACAGTCCTCTTTCTCATCAATAGCTTCTCCCTTTCGTTTCAGACCAAAAAATGCCGTTTTATATTGAGCATCCGTTAGAAGGGACAGCTGGTGAGCACGATAGATAATCGCAGCCTTACTAACTTTCCACGTCAATTTAAACTGACTAAGTCCTTGCCAATCAATACGTCCCCCTATAGGACGAGGAAAGTATTTTGCCATCGCTGAGCGTGGCAGCAACAAAGCCGATGCGAAACGATTTGCCTGAGATTCTGTTACTCTATCTCCTGTCGAAACACCTTCATGAAGAATTAGATGTGCAATTTCATGAGCAATGTCAAAGCGCTGACGGCAGGGAGATTTCTTAGCTGTATTCCTTACAATAAAGGGGCGGCTTAGAGGCACAGATAGTGCATCTACATCGTCAGAAACAGAATCAAAGGAAGTAACGAATGCGCCTAATTTTTCGGCCAGTCGGGTCATATTATCAATAGGCCCAAAGCCTAATCCCCAATCAGTACGGCACTTCTCTGCTGCTTTCTCAATTTCATCTTGTGTATACGCCCTCAACTCTGGGAATCGTACTGGGGGTAGATCCAAATATTCATCAAATACTTCAATCAAGCGACGATACAGCTCTGCTTTAGCCAAAGTGGCCCATTTTGTTGCCATTCGCGTTGAGCTACGTTTGCGAAAATGAACAATCTCTTCGTTTACAGGTGATTGGTCTTTAACTTCAAAGAATTCAGGCATGACAAACAAGATAGCCGCTAATTTATTCGCAAGCTCAGGAGTAGGAACTGCAGAGCCGGATTCCAGCCGCTGAATATACTGGCGGGTCTTTTCGACCCGCTCAGCGACTTGCTCCAGTGATAACTCGTGAAACAGACGAGCTAACCGCAAATTAGAACCGTTAAACACTTTTCACCTACTATTCATTGTCGCCGTTCTTTTCCTTCTTTTCAGGAACAGAAGGACGGATATCATCCAACTCAATTTTAACTGCTTCTGGTGGAGTATCATCGGTAGAATGCAGTATTGCCAAACGTTCATCACCGTATGTCCACTTGGATACAATCTCATCAAGCATGTTATAACCGATGAAATGAACGCGCGCACCCTCACCTTCAAATTCAGGCTTTTCTACCACAAAACGATGCAATGTTGGTATTTCTAATTCAGGCTCGAAGAGCTGATCAACCTCATTTCTACGGTAGAAACCTGGTTTTTTAGGACTCTCAGGATCATCGGCAAAGAAACGTACTGGTATGGCATCAATTTCAAAAGTGATATCCATGCCAGCATGCTTAAGGTTCAACCACTTATGTTTACCGCTCATACAGAGTGCTAAGAGCATTTGTCTTTGTCGCCCGAAAGTACAAGTACCCCTGGTATAATTGTCATCATACGGGGTAGAAAGCTGCTCATATGTCTGATCCAAAACAGTAAGCAACTCTTCGGCAATAGTAGATAAACGCTCTTCATTCAATTGTGGGTAGAAATTCCAGGGCAATTTGTGGTCAGCCATCAACTAAGTCTCTCCGTGCAAAAAGTTAAATTTGTCAACCTGGATATTGGTGCAATTTTTTGAATTTGTCAACTAACGCCTGTTAATTTTTACAGTATTAATTAAAGTATACGAAGTAGGTCAATTTTTGATTTTTTCACTATTAAATTGGATGGGTTGCTAACTGAAGTTTGAATTATAGAAGTGTCTACGGAATGTCTACACCAGACGCTCCAGGCACCTTACAACTGCTTATAGCGGTTTTATGATAGGCTGATTTTTAAGGGTTTATTCTAAGTTATTGATAAAAAAACCCCCTCATCATGAGGGGGAAGACAGGGATGGTGTCTATGGCAAGGAAAACAGGGATACTATGCTACTGGGTACTACCGTTACTACTCACTGCCTGCAGCGATGAAACCTGCTGCATATCCGTTAGCTCACGCATTGCGTTCATGCGTTGCTGATGTTTCTGCTGCAAAACGGCCTGTTGGTCTGGCGTTAACAGGTGATACATCTGGTTGCGTACCCGGGCCATTTCGACCTGCCGCGCAACCTGCGCCTGTGCAACTTTTTCCGCCTGAGCCCTTACGGCCGCTTCATCAAATTTGTCTGCAACGATTAAGTCATGCATCGTTTCTAAATCATTCAGGCTAACCGGAGAGCGTTCGTGGCGCGCCTGTTGCATCAAGTCCCGCATTTGCTGACGTTGACGCTCCGTCAGATTGATGCCATCAAACATGTGACTTTGCGGGTTTTGCGTCATACTGCCTGTCGTCAATCCGCCACTTTGATGCATCTCGTCAATCGTCGTTGCGTCCGCTGCCCACGCGGTGGAGAAACTGATGCCCATCGCTGAAGCAATGACGACGGCGGTTACTTTGCGCATCGTTTACTCCCGGATTCGTTTCGTGTTTCGATTCAACGAGGTTCAGTGTACGGCGAATGCTGCAAACATGCGTCAGGGGGTGTAAAACTACGTAAAGCGATAGATTGAAAGTGCAGGATCACGCTATTTTGCCTGCGGAGGGCATGACAACATGAATAAAATCCTATTGGTTGATGATGATCGCGAATTAACTTCGCTCCTGAAAGAACTGCTTGAAATGGAAGGGTTTGACGTCGTGGTAGCCAGTGATGGCGAGCAGGCGTTAAGCATATTAGACAGCTCAATCGACCTGTTATTGCTGGATGTGATGATGCCAAAGAAAAACGGTATCGACACGCTAAAAGAGCTACGCCAACAGCATCAAACACCGGTAATTATGCTGACCGCGCGCGGCAGCGAGCTTGACCGCGTACTCGGCCTTGAGCTTGGCGCAGACGACTATTTGCCAAAACCCTTTAACGATCGCGAATTAGTGGCGCGCATTCGCGCCATCTTGCGCCGTTCCAATTGGAGTGAACAACAGCAGCAGCACGATAACAGTTCCCCTACGCTGGAGGTTGACTGTTTACGTCTGAATCCTGGCCGGCAGGAAGCGAGTTTTGACAATGAAACGCTTGATCTTACCGGAACGGAATTCACGCTACTCTATCTGCTGGCGCAACATTTAGGCCAGGTTGTTTCACGCGAGCATTTAAGTCAGGAAGTGCTTGGGAAACGCTTAACGCCGTTTGATCGCGCTATCGATATGCATATTTCAAACCTACGCCGTAAACTGCCAGAACGTCGTGACGGGCATCCCTGGTTTAAAACCCTGCGCGGGCGCGGCTATCTGATGGTTTCTGCAACATGATAAGTAGTTTGACCACCCGCATCTTCGCTATTTTCTGGTTAACCCTGGCGCTGGTGTTGATGCTGGTGTTAATGGTACCCAAACTGGATTCACGTCAAATGACCTCGTTGCTCGAAAGCGAGCAACGTCAAGGTACGATGATTGAACAACACATTGAAGCTGAGCTGCTACAAGACCCGCCAAACGATCTCATGTGGTGGCGTCGGCTGTTCCGTGCGATCGATAAATGGGCGCCGCCGGGGCAGCGTCTACTGCTGGTTACCAGTGAAGGGCGCGTAATCGGCGCTCAGCACAGCGAAATGCAGATTATTCGTAACTTTATCGGTCAGTCGGATAATGCCGACCATCCGCAAAAGAAAAAATATGGCCGCGTGGAGTTAGTTGGGCCGTTCGCCGTTCGTGACGGCGAAGATAACTACCAGTTGTACATGATTCGCCCGGCCAGTAGTTCACAACTCGATTTTATTAATCTTTTGTTTGACCGTCCGCTGCTGCTGCTCATTGTCACCATGCTGATCAGTTCGCCGTTACTGTTATGGCTTGCGTGGAGCCTGGCAAAACCAGCGCGTAAACTAAAGCACGCTGCCGATGAGGTTGCTAGCGGTAACTTACGCCAGCATCCGGAACTGGAAGCCGGGCCGCAGGAGTTTCTTGCTGCCGGTTCGAGCTTTAACCAGATGGTGAGCGCGTTGGAACGTATGATGACCGCGCAGCAACGGCTGTTGTCGGATATTTCACACGAATTACGTACGCCGCTGACGCGCCTTCAACTCGCTACCGCGCTGATGCGTCGCCGTCATGGCGAGGGGAAAGAGCTGGAACGCATTGAAATGGAAGCGCAACGTCTGGATGGGATGATCAATGATCTATTGGTGTTATCGCGTACCCAGCACAAGAATGCGTTAGTCAGCGAAGCGATGAAAGCGAACCAGTTGTGGAGTGGCGTGCTGGAAGATGCGCAATTCGAAGCCGAACAGGTAGGTAAAACGCTGGAAGTTCCCTATCCTCCCGGTCCGTGGCCGCTATACGGCAACCCACACGCGTTGGAAAGCGCCTTAGAAAATATTGTGCGCAACGCGCTACGCTATTCGAACTCGCATATTGCGGTTAGCTTCTCAGTTGATAATCAGGGCATTACCATCCATGTCGATGATGATGGGCCTGGCGTCAGCCCGGAAGACCGTGAGCAAATCTTCCGCCCCTTTTATCGCACCGATGAAGCCCGCGATCGGGAATCAGGCGGAACCGGGTTGGGGCTGGCGATTGTTGAAACCGCTATTCAACAACATCGTGGCTGGGTAAAAGCGGATGACAGCCCATTCGGCGGGTTACGTTTAACCATTTGGCTGCCGTTATACTCGGCGCGCTAATATTTTGCTATTCTTCGGCCCTCGTCACAGGGGGCCTTATGTTAAACATTGTCTTATTTGAACCAGAAATCCCGCCTAACACCGGCAATATCATCCGTCTATGTGCTAATACCGGGTTTCGGCTGCATTTAATTGAGCCGCTCGGCTTTGCCTGGGACGATAAGCGACTACGTCGCGCCGGGCTGGATTATCATGAATTTACCGCCATTAAACACCATGCCAGCTATGACGCTTTTATCGCGTCGGAAAAGCCCACGCGGCTTTTTGCGCTCACCACCAAAGGGACTCCTGCGCACAGCGCGGTTCATTATCAGACGGGCGATTATTTGATTTTTGGACCGGAGAGCCGTGGGTTGCCCGCGAACGTGTTGGATGCACTGCCCGCAGAACAAAAAATACGCATTCCGATGATGCCCGATAGCCGCAGCATGAACCTGTCTAATGCCGTATCGGTAGTGGTGTATGAGGCCTGGCGCCAGTTAGATTACGCTGGCGCACTGATTAAATCATAACGTGTGCGGGTGGGCTAAATACCGTCGCCAAACTCGAAACCAGGCACCATTCCGTTAAAGTGCTGATCCATATCCATGGAGGGTTTATCACTGCCCGGTTTACCAACGATACGCGCCGGTACGCCAGCCGCAGTAGTATGAGGCGGGACCGGTTGCAACACAACGGAGCCCGCGCCGATTTTCGCGCCGCGCCCAACTTCAATATTGCCGAGGATTTTTGCGCCAGCGCCAATCATTACACCTTCGCGAATTTTGGGATGGCGATCGCCGCTGGTTTTTCCGGTACCGCCCAACGTCACCGATTGCAGGATCGAGACATCATTCTCAACCACGGCCGTCTCACCGATAACAATACCGGTGGCATGATCGAGCATGATGCCGCAACCAATACGCGCAGCGGGATGGATATCCACCGCAAAAGAAACTGAGATTTCGTTTTGAAGATAAACCGCCAACGCCCGCCGACCAACATTCCAAAGCCAATGGCCAATGCGATATGCCTGCAAAGCGTGAAAGCCTTTCAGATAGAGCAATGGAGTTGAGTATTTATCAATCGCCGGATCGCGCTGGCGCACCGCCTGAATATCGCAAGCCGCGGAATCAATCATTGACGGATCTTCCCGATAGGCTTCTTCAATGATTTCACGAATCGTAATCGCGGGCATAATCGGATTAGCGAGTTTATTCGCCAACATGTAACTGAGCGCGCTGCCGAGATTTTCATGTTTTAGCAGGGTCGCATGGTAGAAACTGGCCAGCATTGGTTCACAATCCGCAAGCGCGCGCGCTTCTGCTTTGATGTTATCCCAGACCAGATCTAACTCTTCAGACGCCATTGCTTTCTCCCGGTCAAAAAACAGCGTCCGGTTTGGCTGCGCCGAACGCTACAGATGATGCCGCCGCGCTTCCTGCTTTAGTGAGTGCTATTTTCATCCTTGCGGGCACGGCCCAGCAACGTTAATGCTGCCTCGCGCGCTGATTTTTCGCAATACAATACCTGATAAATTTGCTCGGTTATTGGCATTTCAACGCCACAACGAGCGGCTAACGCTTTGACTTCTTTAGTATTACGATAACCTTCAACCACCTGACCAATGTTAACCTGAGCCCTCTCAACGTCCACGCCCTGCCCTAACATCATGCCAAAACGCCGGTTACGTGATTGATTATCGGTACAGGTCAACACTAAATCGCCTAAACCTGCCATCCCCATAAACGTGGTCGGATCGGCGCCCAGCGCCGCGCCTAAACGGCTCATTTCCGCCAGGCCACGCGTGATTAGTGCCGTACGAGCATTCGCGCCAAAACCAATCCCATCGGAAATACCCGCCCCGATAGCGATCACGTTTTTAACCGCACCGCCCAGTTGCACGCCAATAAAGTCCGGATTGTTATAGACCCGGAAGCTTTTGCCGCAATGCAATAGCAGCTGTAAATCATCGGCAAATTGGGGATCGGTTGCGGCAAGCGCGATAGCGGTCGGTAAACCAGCCGCCAGTTCTTTGGCAAACGTTGGGCCAGAGATAACCGCCAGAGGAATAGTCTCACCGAGGATTTCACGCGCGACATCCTGCAACAGACGCCCCGTTTCACGCTCCAGCCCTTTCGTGGCCCAAACAATGCGCGAGTCGTGACGTAGATAAGGCTGAAGTTGCTGCAAAACGTCACCAAAGACATGACTTGGCACCACCACCAAAATATCCCGACTGGCGCGAAGGGCGGTCGGCAAATCACTCTCGACTTGTAACGTATCAGGAAACGGAACGTCCGGCAGGAAAGTTGCGTTACAACGATCGGCCTTAAGCTGCGCCTGATGTTGCGGATTATGGCCCCATAACGATACAGAGTGACCGTTACGAGCTAATGTGATTGCCAGTGCGGTGCCGTACGAGCCGGCACCGATGACGGTCATTGACGCGTTCACTGTGTCCATCAGGCATCCTGACGAGGTTCAGCACCTTCACTTTCACTTTGCTGCAGATAATTCATAAACAGCGCATCGAAGTTAACCGGTGCAAGGTTCAATTGCGGGAAAGTACCGCGAGAAACCAGGCTGGTGATGCATTCGCGTGCATACGGGAACAGAATATTCGGGCAGTACGCGCCGAGGCAATGCGCCATCTGTGTTCCTTCGATACCGGCAATGCTAAAAATACCCGCTTGCTGCACTTCACACAGGAAAGCGGTATCTTCACCAACGGTCGCCGTCACCGTAACGCGTAAAACGACTTCAAACACCTCATCTGCTAATTGGCTGGATGCGGTATCTAAATCTAATTTAACCTCCGGTTCCCACTCTTTCTGGAAAACCTGCGGGGCGTTAGGCGCTTCAAACGAAATATCTTTAGTGTAGATGCGTTGAATCTGAAATGACATTTCGCTGGTGTTTTGTTCTGACATTTTTACTCAATCCTATGTTTAAAAGTCCATCATCGCGCGGGGGTGGTGATTACTTCAGCAGCGGGTCAAGCCCATCACGGCCATCCAACGCATACAAATCGTCACAGCCGCCAATGTGCTGCGCATCGATAAAAATTTGAGGCACCGTGGTACGACCGCTGCGTTTGATCATCTCTTCCCGCTTATCGGCATCGCCATCAATGGGAATTTCCTGGTACGCCACGCCTTTTTGGCTGAGCAGCGCCTTCGCGCGATGGCAGAAAGGACAGGTTGCTTTGGTGTAGATCTCGACATTAGCCATGCAAAGTACCTCGTTAAGTTTTATTTACCGCGAACGAGGGGTAAATTCTCACCGCTCCAGCCGGAAATACCCTCTTTCAGAACGCTCACCTGGCTAAAGCCTGCCGCGTTCAATTGAGCAGCCGATTCGGAAGCGGAAGTCCCCGTCGCGCAAACCACAATTATGGGCTGAGCTTTGTACTTTTCCAGTTCACCAAAGCTCCCTTTTTTAATGTCTGCCGCCGCAATATTCAACGCACCGGAGATATGACCTTTGCGATAGTCATCGCGTGAGCGAACATCAACCACCACCGCGTCTTCTTTGTTGATTAAGCGCGTTGCTTCGCCACGGCTGATGGTTTTGACTTTGGAGAACATGCCTTTAACAGTGGTCACGATCACCAAAACCAGCAAAACAACCCATGCCAAACTTAAAAGGGTGTGGTTGCTTGCGAATTGCATAATGTCTTGCATGAGGGGTAACAGCTCCCGACAGGGTTAATAAGCCAAAATAAGGTTTCTGAGTATACCTGCGCCACTTCGCATGTACAGTCGCTAAGCCGCCAGAGTTACGTTTTATGCGGCAGATTACGAAAAAAATTGTTCTGTTGCGCGCTTCTGCGCATTAATGCCGCCTTGCTTTGATCTTAAGCGGCTATTTGTTGCACGCTGCCATAGTAAACTCGCGCCAATTTTTTTGCTTTCAGGTTCGAGGAATAGGCAATGTCAATGCACAAAAAACCCACCGTACTGGTTATTTTGGATGGTTATGGCTATCGCGAAGCGCGCGAGGATAACGCCATTCTGAATGCAAAAACGCCGGTTATGGACCGGTTATGGGCTACGCGTCCACATATGCTGATTGAAGCATCCGGATTGAATGTTGGTTTACCCGACGGGCAGATGGGCAATTCGGAAGTCGGGCACGTAAATCTTGGTGCGGGCCGTATTGTCTATCAAGATCTGACGCGGATCGACAAAGCCATTCTCGATGGTGATTTTTTTCATAACGCCACCCTGACGCAGGCGGTGGATAACGCGGTGCAGGCCGGAAAAGCGGTGCATATTATGGGTCTGCTTTCGCCTGGCGGCGTGCACAGTCATGAAAACCACGTTGCCGCAATGATTGAGTTAGCGGCTAAACGCGGCGCGCAACGTATCTACCTGCATGCATTTCTTGATGGGCGTGATACGCCACCACGCAGCGCGGAAGCCTCACTACAAAAAATGGAGGCATTATTCGCGCATTTAGGCACCGGGCGTATTGCTTCGGTTATTGGCCGTTATTACGCCATGGATCGTGATAATCGTTGGGAGCGTGTGCAGCTCGCCTATGACTTGATTACGCAGGCAAAAGGTGAATTCCAGGCCGATTGCGCCCAACAAGCGTTGGAAGAAGCCTATGCACGCGGTGAAAATGATGAGTTCGTAAAGCCCACCGTTATTGGCGGTAATGATGCCGCGCTGCAAGAGGGTGACGCGTTAATTTTTATGAACTTCCGCGCCGATCGCGCGCGCCAGATCACCCGCGCGTTTGTGAATAAAGATTTCAACGACTTCGCACGTAATAGCTGCCCGAATGTCGCTTTTGTTATGTTGACCGAATACGCCGCCGATATTGACACCGCCTGCGCCTTTCCGCCGATGTCTCTGACCAACACCCTGGGCGAATGGCTAATGAAAAAGCATAAAACGCAGCTTCGTATCTCAGAAACAGAGAAATACGCCCATGTAACCTTCTTTTTCAACGGCGGCATTGAGCAACCTTTTAACGGTGAAGAACGCGTTCTGATCAACTCTCCCAAGGTAGCGACCTACGATCTACAGCCGGAAATGAGCTCTGCGGAATTAACCGATAAACTACTTAGCGCCATCACGAGTGGCCAGTACGATGCGATTATTTGCAACTATCCCAATGGCGATATGGTGGGTCATACCGGCGTTTATGATGCGGCAATCCACGCGATTGAAGCACTTGATCACTGCCTGGCACAGGTCATTGATGCCGTTGAACAGGCAGGAGGACAGTTGCTGATCACCGCCGACCACGGTAATGCGGAAAAAATGCGCGATGAAACGACCGGACAGGCGCATACGGCGCATACCAACTTGCCGGTACCGCTTATTTATGTCGGTGACAAACCGGTGAAATCGGTCGCAACCGGCAAGCTTTCCGATATTGCGCCCACCATCCTGTCATTGATGGAAATGGAAATCCCGCAAGAGATGACTGGTAAGCCGCTGTTCATCGTGGAATAATCTTCCCCCTATGAGGGGAAGAGCGACAGTTTCAGATCAACGGACCCAGGGTAACGGAATTGCCATTCGCAGGCCGTTACGCTCAAGATTGTCCACCCTAACTGCCAGCGCGGTGTGCGCTGGCGTTTTGCTATTGCCTTTTTACACCGCCGCCGCGGACGATAGTAAATCCCAGCTAAAATCCATCCAGCAGGATATCGCCGCCAAAGAAAAGAGCGTTAAACAACAAAAAGTCCAGCGCAGCAAGTTGCTCGATCAATTGCAAAGTCAGGAAAAGACTATCGCTGAGGCTAGCCGCAAGTTACGCCAAACCCGCCTGTCGCTCAGCGCGATTGATAAAGAAATCGATGGCTTAACGCGTTCTATTGCTAAGTTGCAAAAACAGCAGGCTCAACAGGAAGATTTATTATCTCGCCAGTTGGATGCCGCTTTCCGTCAAGGCAAACACAGCGGTTTGCAATTAGTGCTAAGCGGCGAAGAGAGCCAACGCAGCGAACGTATCCTTGCCTATTTCGGCTATCTTAATGAAGCGCGTCAAAAAACCATTGGCGAGCTTCAGCAAACGCGTACCGAACTCGGCACGCAAAAAGCCGCGCTGGAGCAAAAGCAAACGCAACAGAAATCGCTATTGGCGGAGCAGCAAACGCAACAAACCAAGCTTGAACAGGCACGAAGCGCGCGCAAACAGACGCTAACTACGCTGGAATCCTCTCTGCAAAAAGATCAGGCCGATCTGGTGGAAATGCGTGAAAACGAAAGCCGCTTGCAGGATAAGATCGCGAAGGCTGAGCGCGAAGCGAAAGCGCGAGCCGAACGTGAAGCACGCGAAGCCGAACAAGTTCGCCAACGTCAGGCGCAGGCGAAAGCCAAAGGTTCTACCTACAAACCAACCGAAAGTGAACGCTCTTTAATGTCGCGTACCGGCGGATTAGGGCGTCCAAACGGCCAGGCGCTCTGGCCAGTGCGTGGCACGATTGAGCATCGGTTCGGCGAATCAATGCAGGGCGAACTACGCTGGAAAGGGTTGGTGATTGACGCGCCAGAAGGGGCGGAAGTGAAGGCTATCGCCGATGGTCGTGTTTTGATGGCCGACTGGCTGCAAGGCTACGGCTTGGTGGTGGTGGTTGAGCACGGTAAAGGCGACATGAGTTTATATGGTTACAACCAAAGTGCGTTAGTGAGCGTGGGAACCCAGGTTAAGGCAGGACAGCCAATCGCGCTGGTAGGTAACAGCGGCGGCCGGGGCACGCCTTCACTCTATTTTGAAATCCGACGTCAGGGACAGGCCGTGAATCCACTACCGTGGTTAGGAAGATAAGCCTTGTTTCCATTTAGAAAAATCACCGGCTTGCTGAGCGGCCTTCTGCTTGCCTGCTCGGCACATGCCGGTAAACTCGCGATTGTTATTGATGATTTTGGTTACCGCCCGCAGCAGGAAAACCAAGTACTGCAAATGCCGGCCACCATTTCGGTTGCTGTGTTGCCCAACGCCCCACATGCGCGTGAAATGGCGACCAAAGCTCATCAGCGTGGGCACGAAGTGTTGATCCACTTACCCATGGCGCCGTTAAGCAAGCAGCCACTGGAAAAAGATACGTTGCAACCCGAAATGAGCAGCGCGGAAATTACACGCATCATCCATGATGCCGTCAGTGACGTACCTTACGCCGTCGGGCTTAATAACCATATGGGCAGCAAAATGACCTCTAGCCTGCCCGGTATGCAAAAAGTCATGCAGGTGCTCGATCACTACAACTTCTATTTTCTCGACAGCATGACCATTGGCAACAGCCAGTCAACGCGCGCAGCCGAGGGAACCAGCGTCAAAGTGATTAAACGCCGGGTTTTCCTCGATGACAGCCAAAACGAAGCGGAGATACGTCAACAGTTCACCCGCGCAGTTCGGCTGGCGCAGCGTGATGGCTCCGCGATTGCCATTGGTCACCCACACCCCACTACCGTGCGCGTGCTGCAACAGATGCTGCCAACGTTGCCCGCGGACATCACCTTAGTTCGCCCCAGCCAGCTTCTGAATGAGCCGGTACACAATGGCCATCTACCGCCGTCCAATTCCACACCGCAGCAGCCGCATAACCCGTTCCGCGGGATCGCAACCTGCCAACGCAAGCATCCGCTAAAACCGGTGCCGGCAACCCAGGCGCTTGGTGTGATTGGCGACAGCATTATGCACAGCCATATCGCGCAAGTTGTCAGCAGCTTGTTTTAGCGCGTTTGATATAACGGCCTAAAGATCAATAAACATCGGCCGGGTAATTAACCCGGCCGATTGCTTAATCCCAACTCAATACCACTTTACCGGAATGCCCGGACCGCATTTCATCGAACCCTTGCTGGAACTCATCAATGGTATAGCGATGTGTAATAATCGGCGTCAAATCCAAACCCGACTGAATTAATGCCGCCATTTTATACCAGGTTTCGAACATTTCGCGGCCATAAATCCCTTTAATAAATAGCCCCTTAAATATTACCTGATTCCAGTCGATCGACATATCCGAAGGCGGAATGCCGAGCATTGCAATACGACCGCCATGATTCATCACATGCAGTAAGGTACGGAATGCCGGTGGCGCGCCGGACATTTCCAGGCCGACATCGAACCCTTCGGTCATACCCAGCTCTTTCATCACCTCATCCAGGCTCTCGTTGTTCACATTTACCGCCCGTGTAACGCCCATGTTACGCGCCAGGTCGAGACGGTAATCATTCACATCGGTAATAACGACATTGCGAGCGCCGACATGTTTACACACCGCCGCCGCCATAATGCCAATGGGACCCGCGCCGGAAACCAGCACATCTTCACCGACCAAATCAAACGAAAGCGCGGTGTGGACCGCATTACCGAAGGGATCAAAAATCGCGGCCAACTCATCGGAAATATTGTCGGGAATTTTAAACGCGTTAAATGCCGGAATCACCAGATACTCAGCAAAGCACCCCTGGCGGTTAACGCCAACACCAACGGTGTTACGGCATAAATGAGTACGCCCTGCGCGACAATTACGACAATGCCCGCAGGTAATATGCCCTTCGCCTGACACCCGGTCACCGACCTTGAAACCTTTAACTTCTTGCCCAAGCGCAACCACTTCACCCACATATTCGTGCCCGACAATCATTGGCACCGGAATGGTCTTTTGCGACCACTGATCCCAGTTATAGATATGCACATCGGTGCCACAAATTGCAGTCTTACGAATCTTAATCAGCAGGTCATTGTGTCCGGGCTCGGGAACCGGCGCATCGGTGACCATCCAGATCCCTTCTTCGGCTTTTAACTTTGCCAATGCTTTCATCGTAATTCCTCTCAGGCGATTGCGCCCAGTTGTTTACCGATACGGGTGAAAGCCTCCACCGCACGAACGATCTGCTCATGGCTATGCCCGGCGGACATTTGCGTGCGAATGCGCGCCTGCCCTTTTGGCACCACCGGATAAAAGAACCCCGTCACATAGATGCCTTCTTGCTGTAACTGCCGGGCAAATTCCTGCGCCAACGTGGCCTCTCCCAACATCACAGGAATAATGGCGTGATCGGCGCCCGCTAATGTAAAGCCGGCTTTGGTCATCTCCTCACGGAAAAATTTGGCGTTATCCCACAAACGCTGGCGTAAACCGTCACCCTCGCTCAGCATATCTAATACGCGGATAGAGGCCGCAACGATGGCGGGCGCCAGCGAGTTAGAAAAGAGATAAGGACGTGAGCGCTGACGTAACCATTCGACTACCTCTTTTTTCGCGGCGGTATAACCGCCTGAAGCGCCGCCTAACGCCTTACCTAACGTACCGGTGATAATGTCCACCCGCCCCATCACTTCGCAATATTCATGCGTGCCGCGGCCGTTATTGCCCACAAACCCCACCGCATGAGAGTCGTCAACCATCACCAGCGCATCATACTCATCGGCCAAATCACAGATGCCCTTCAGGTTGGCAATGACGCCATCCATTGAAAACACGCCGTCGGTCGCAATCATAATATGGCGCGCTCCTGCGGCTTTCGCCTCCTCCAGGCACGCTTTCAGCTCCGACATATCATTATTGGCGTAGCGATAGCGCTTCGCCTTACACAGGCGCACACCATCAATAATTGAAGCGTGATTTAAGGCGTCAGAAATAATGGCATCTTCCGCACCCAGCAGGGTTTCGAACAGGCCGCCATTTGCATCAAAGCAGGAGGAATAGAGAATGGCATCTTCCATACCAAGAAATTCAGCAAGCCGCGCTTCAAGTTGTTTATGAATGTCCTGGGTACCGCAAATAAAACGTACCGACGCCATTCCAAAACCGTGGCTATCCATTCCTTCTTTCGCCGCCAAAATTAGCGCCGGATGATTAGCCAGACCCAGGTAGTTATTGGCGCAAAAATTCACCACATGTTGCCCTTCGCCCACGTCGATATCGGCCTGTTGAGCAGAGGTAATAATACGCTCTTGTTTAAACAACCCCTCCTGCCGGGTCTCGGCAAGTTGGTGATTAATTTGACGATAGAAATCCGCAGGCATCTTTATTCTCCATTAGCGGCTAATTTTCGCTATATCTTACTGAATGATGCGGAGTTAAACGAGAATGCGCGGCATCTATTATCAATTTTGCAGCATATATCACGCCGACAATGAAAAGTTACACTCCGTTACGGACTCATCTGGCTGTCTGCCTGACGATGAAATGTTATGATAAGAGTCATTAGCGTGCGAAACCTACCGTTTCGCTCTCATTGATTAAAGGTTGAGCGCATGATTATCGTAACTGGCGGCGCCGGAATGATCGGCAGCAACATCGTTAAAGCGTTGAACGATGAAGGTTTTAACGACATTTTGGTGGTTGATAACCTGAAAGACGGCACTAAATTCGTCAACTTGGTTGACCTGGATATTACCGACTATATGGATAAAGAAGATTTTATTGCCAGCATCGTTGCCGGTGATGATTTCGGGCCCATTGAAGCGGTGTTCCACGAAGGTGCTTGTTCCGCCACCACCGAATGGGATGGTAAATATATGATGGACAATAACTATCAGTACTCAAAAGAGTTACTGCATTATTGTCTGGAGCGTGAGATCCCTTTCCTGTACGCCTCTTCGGCTGCCACCTACGGCGGGCGCAATGATAACTTTATTGAAGAACGCCAATATGAGCAGCCGCTGAACGTCTACGGTTACTCGAAAATGTTGTTCGATCATTATGTTCGCCAGATTTTGCCCGATGCGGATTCACAAATTTGCGGCTTCCGCTATTTCAACGTTTACGGACCGCGAGAAGGTCACAAAGGCAGCATGGCCAGCGTCGCTTTCCATCTCAATACCCAGTTGCACAACGGCGAAAACCCCAAACTGTTCGAAGGTAGCGAAAACTTTAAACGGGACTTCATTCACGTGAGCGACGTTGCGTCGGTCAATCTCTGGTTCTGGAAGAAGGGTGTTTCTGGCATCTTCAACTGTGGGACCGGGCGCGCCGAATCGTTCCAGGAAGTGGCGGATGCCGCACTGGAATACCACCAAAACGGTCAGATTGAGTACATCCCTTTCCCGGAGAAATTAAAAGGCCGTTATCAGGCGTATACCAAAGCCGATCTCACTAATTTACGCGCGGCGGGTTACGACAAACCGTTTAAAACTGTTGCCGAAGGCGTAGCTGAGTATATGACCTGGCTAAACCGGGACGCATAAGGCGATTGCGGCAATGAAAATTTTGGTGATCGGCCCTTCATGGGTCGGCGATATGATGATGTCGCAAAGTCTCTATCGCACGCTGAAGGCCGAGTATCCTGACGCCGTCATTGATGTGATGGCACCCGCGTGGTGCCGTCCGCTATTATCGCGGATGCCGGAAGTCAATCAGGCGCTGGCGATGCCGTTAGGCCATGGCGCGCTGGAAATTGCTCAACGGCGTCAATTAGGTAAGACCTTACGTAATAGCGGCTATGACCGCGCCTATGTGTTACCGAATTCGTTTAAGTCGGCGCTGGTACCGTTTTTCGCCGGTATTAAGCAACGTGTTGGTTGGCGAGGCGAAATGCGTTATGGCCTGTTAAACGATCTTCGCGTTCTGGATAAACCTGCCTTCCCACTGATGGTTGAGCGTTATGTCGCGCTGGCCTATGAAAAAGGGCGTGTTACTTCAGCGGCTGAACTTCCTCGTCCGTTACTGTGGCCGCAATTGGTGGTTAGTCAGCAAGAACAAATTGAAACCGCGGCCGAATTTGGTCTGTCCGCCGAACGTCCGGTGATTGGTTTTTGCCCCGGCGCCGAGTTTGGCCCGGCAAAACGCTGGCCGCATTATCACTACGCCGAACTGGCTCAACAACTGATTAATCAAGGCTACCAAGTCGTGCTGTTTGGTTCAGCGAAAGATCACGAATCCGGTGAGCAGATTCTGCAATCCTTAACGGCAGAAACGCGCGAACATGGTTGTAACCTGGCGGGAAAAACCCAGTTAGAACAGGCCGTGATTTTGTTAGCGCATTGCCAGGCAGTGGTAACCAATGATTCAGGGCTAATGCACATTGCCGCCGCGCTCAATCGCCCGCTCGTAGCGTTATATGGCCCTAGCAGTCCCGACTTTACTCCGCCGTTATCGAAACAGGCGCGCGTCATTCGCCTAATTTCCGGCTACCACAAAGTCCGCAAAGGGGACGCGGAGCAGGGATACCATCAAAGTTTGATCGACATTCAACCCGCGCGCGTAATGGAAGAACTCACCCAGTTGCTGGCCGATAATCAGGAGAGTCAATGCGGGTACTGATTGTAAAAACCTCATCAATGGGCGACGTGTTGCATACTCTGCCGGCCTTGACCGATGCTATGGAGGCCATCCCCGGCATTCGTTTTGATTGGGTAGTTGAAGAAGGCTTTGCGCAAATTCCGGGCTGGCATCCCGCGGTTGATCGTGTCCTGCCGGTTGCCATTCGGCGCTGGCGTAAACACTGGTTTGGCAGCCAACAGCGTGAAGAGCGCGTCAAGTTCAAACGAGAATTGCAATCCTGCCAATACGATATTGTCATTGATGCACAGGGATTAATTAAAAGTGCCGCGCTGGTTACCCGCTTGGCTAAAGGGGTCAAACACGGGCAGGATAGTCGTAGCGCACGTGAGCCGTTCGCCAGTTGGTGGTTTGATAAGCGCCATGAAATTGATAAAAAGCAGCATGCCGTAGAAAGAACGCGTGAACTGTTTGCTAAAAGTCTGGGCTATGAAAAACCTGCCACAACGGGTGACTATGCCATAGCCAACCACTTTCTTGCCCATCCTCCCGCCGATGCGAATCAATATTTGGTTTTCTTGCATTCCACCACGCGTGCGGATAAACACTGGCCGGAAAGCCATTGGCGCGATCTAATTATACAATTGCGTGACTCAGGATTAGGGATAAAGCTACCGTGGGGATCGGAAGCAGAACGCCAGCGTGCGCTGCGTTTAGCGGAGGGAGTGGATTACGTTGAGGTGCTTCCCAAGCTGACGCTGGAAGAGGTTGCCACACAATTGGTAGGGGCCCGTGCTGTAGTTTCGGTAGATACCGGCCTGAGCCATCTGGCCGCCGCGTTAGATCGTCCCAATATCACCCTGTATGGCCCAACCGATCCAGGTTTAATTGGTGGTTATGGGAAAAACCAAACTGCGTGCTGTTCAGAGACCAAAAGTCTCAATGATTTGGAGCCAGAAAAAGTATTCCTCGCTCTGGCTCCAATTATTTATTGAAAAGGATTTTTTTCTTAACTAAAGGAGATAAACCTTTATCGGGATATCTCCTCAGCCGAAGTATCACTTTCCTTATTATTTGACAGCAATAGGCTAGATAAGAATAAGGTTATTATCCATGAAGCAGGAATCGGCTTGGCATGCATGATGACATCGCTTATACCAAAAAGCATCATGGCTATGGGGAAAATAACTAATAACGCTTTTTTTGACTTAATTGCATAGTAGAACAATGAAAAATAGAACAATACAAGGACAATAACTCCCGAGATTCCTTTAGTCGATAGTGCCTCAATCGTTTCATTGTGCATATGAACGCCAAGATAGGGTATTGCTCCACGATATTGCTTATCTGCCGTTACCAGTTTCTTGATTTTCGTCCCCCGTTCCTCGAGCGATTGCCATGAGAAATTCTTGTCTGCAGTAGCCGAGCCTACATCGAACATAGCAATTCTGGCACCAACGGATGAATTACTATTATTGCTGTAATATAAATCCAAGTCTTTATTTAAATAATCAACACGAGAAGTTATTGTATTCTTAAAAATAAAACCACACAATACAAACCCTATCCCTAATAATAATAAAAGATTAAGAAGTAATTTTTTTTCCTTTCTATAATTAATAAGAAGAGTCAACACGGTTACTAATGGATATGTAAAGATTGCAGAACGCGTGCCAGTCATAACAATGGCTGAGAAGCTCAGAATAAAGTTAGCGAAAAAAATCGGCCATTTATATTTTAGGTTTGATTTTAAAATAACGAATGAAGCGTAAATAGCTGAGAACGTAATCATGTAAGCAGCTATTGTTGCTGCCCCACGCTGGCCAGCAGTTCCACTCATTGCAGACAAAGGAATTCTTGGAACGCCCAAATAGATAAATTGATAGAATGCACGAGCCCAAATGAGCAGCTGTCCGATGAAAACAAAAAACAAATGACAGGATATTTTAATCTTTTTTCTGGAATTAACTAAAATTAAAAAGGAAAAAGCGCTGAAGACAGCCATCTTGCCCATTTCAAGATAGCCTCGATAAGCATTTTTATACACAACTTCTGGTGACTTATAGAACGCATACCAACTTAAGTCTAAAATCCCTAGTACCAACAGGGCATAAAATATTATTTTTCCATCACTATTGAGATATTCTTTGGGCTTAATAAAAAAAATAAATATAGAAGCGAAACCAGAAACATTAATAATCTTATTGCTTACATTAGGGTCTATGGGAATAAAAACAAAACCAATGTAATATAAAAATAATATTGCGCTACTCATAAAAAATACAACTGGACAATTTTTCAATGTTAGTTTCATATCTGAGTTATCGATAGCATGCGGATGGATAATATTTTAAGCGTATTTTTGACATAATACAGAGAAAATGAAAGGTGTTGCAAAGTTATCCCCAATTAAGACTGTTATCGTTGCAAAGAAAAAAACAAAACTCTAATCCATGATCTAATTTTCTTTAAGCCCATTCGGAACTTACTTCTTTTGGTCTTGTAACCAGACAGCATTAGTCTCTCTGACTCGAGGTTACTGTTTAGCGGAGTTACTATTGGGTGAGAAATTATTTCAGACAAATAAAAATCTGTAATAATCCCTTTCTTATACATCAAGTTCCAGTTGTCTGCACGATAAGTTCCAAAACTATCTAATAAGGCAACGAACTCTTGACACATTTGATAACTAATAAGATAACAACAAGCTCTTCGAACCTTTTTTTTATTATAGGTCACCCTTCGTAGGCGAATCCTTCCTATGGAAGCAAAATTAAAAAAACTTACACTTAAAACAGGATATTCATGAAGCCCTTTTTGCCCGCCTAATAAATATAAGTTCTTGCAATCAAGCTTTTTATATTGCCCATAATTTAAATGATTTAATAAGTGTTTTAATCTTTCATCAACCTTAACATCATCCTCCAGAATAATACTCCATTTATGTTTCTTTTCCAGGATGTCATGATAAATTTTTTGATGGCTTATCGTACATGCTATTTCACTATTTGTCATGACAGGGCCGTCGCCTTTTGATTTAAAAGACGATATAATTTCTTTATTGTCATCATTTTTTGCATCGATTGCATCAAAAAAAACGAAATCAATGTCCATCTCACGAAGGTCTTTTTCAATTTTATTTCTTCTTTTTTTATCGCGAGCGAGTGATATAATATATACGGGTATAGTCATTTAGAGGACCTTAAAGTTTAATAAAAAGTATAGCAATTTTTATTAAAATTAAATTATCTCATTATTCTTTTTAGTTTTTCAAAAATATATCTTGAATAAGAAAAGGTTGCAGAAATATAACATCCACTTTTTCTATAATGTCTATATTTTAACTTAAGTTGCTTTTCACCTTTAGCATTAGATAGAGGTATATCACACCATGCCGAACCCAAAAAAGCATCATTAAAAAATTTCTGGCAGGGATAGTCAGTCCAATTATGCCAAGGTTTCGTCACGCCGACATAATGAATCAACTTTGTGTCTTCATGAATGGTTTTTTTATATTCATTTGCGTCTTTGTTCTTAAGCTCATAGTCTAAACCATAAAAGCAATTGTAATTGCCGCTCATAAATAGACAATGGCTAAAAAATAATATATTTAGTATATCTTGATCAAGACATTTATATTTAACATGCATTGGATCATCAGCAAGCATATTTATTGCTTTTTCAGATAATTTACGGCTTTTCCATTCAGACAGCATTATAAATATAACACCAGCATTAAAATAGTTACCCGCTAAATTATCTATATTTAAACGAATTGCAGGCTTTCCTTGCATATAAGGAATATCCCTAACTACTGCTACGAAATGGTTCCGATCAAACTTAATTTCAAATAGTTCATATAAATTTCCTTTGCATATGACATCAGCATCAAGATAGAGCACTTTATCGCATTCGCCACTTAAATACTCGAAAGCAATAAAACGAAAAAAAGTTGCATAAGACCATTGCCTGGCACTAGGAAATATTTTATTAAAACCATCAGAAATCTTATATATTCTTACTAATGTATTTTTCCTCGAATTAGTAAAATCTTTTACCCGTTTTAAGTAATCGTCATTTATAGAGTCAGTAAATATATGGAATCTGAGTAAAATATCACTATTGTGCAACGCTATCGATTGCATCGATATCGCGGCACCAAGTAGGAAATCATTGTCTACGCCATATGCAATATCAAGGATTGGCTTGCCACAATGTTTATCTACTTTACCTAATGTATATATATTACTGATTCCCTCTTTAACTATATCCATAAATTATCCAAACAGTATCGTGAAATTAAAAACTAATGATAAAACTAGAATTAAAAACTATTTCTTCCCTTTTATTTTTTTCATAAAATTACGGAACCGCAACTTATAGATAACTTTATAGTATCCTAGATCTTTTATTTCGTTTTTTATTCCTAAATGCCGTTCCATTGCCATGCGATCCTTTGCTCTTCTCTCAGAATTACAACTTTTCCCTGATAAATCAATAATTCTAACTCCGCTATTACTAATAATAAAATTCCCTTTATGCGGATCCCCTGATAACATACCTACTTGATGCAGTTTCTGCATAGAAAGTTTTATTTCTGATTTAATATTATCTTCAATAATCTCTAAATCGCTTAGCTCTACTCCCTCGACATACTCGATTAGCATAATAAAGACACTTGCATAATTAAATATCTTTCGCTCGGCTAAGAAATAAAAGTCATTCGGGAAAAGCAATCCTGTACTTCTCACCCGGTCAGTTTCAAAAATTAAATTTTTATAATAATCACCTTTAACAAATGACTTTAAAAACCTTTCAACTTTTTTACTCTTGGGAGCAAATACCTTATATACAAATTTTCCATACGATGTTTCTATTAATGAGACCTTAGTATCATCAATATTTCTAAGTACCTTTAAGGTTTTTACTTTATATTTTAGTACATCATCCAAAATGCTTTTATACTTTGAATCATTATCTTTTAGATAAACAAAAAGACCTTTATATCGATAGGAACTTATCATTTCAAAACCATTTATTTTTTAACTTAGAAAGATTATAAGATATAGCCTTATATAGGCCTAACACATATTCTTTTTTTGCTAATCTATGTTTATATTCTTTTTGCTTTTCAGTAACAGAAATTGCTTTTTTTAAACCACTTTTATCCCATGGCGATAATTTAAAAGCATCATAAAAATATTTTGTTGATGGATAGTCAGCCCATTCATGCCAAGGTTTAGTAATTCCCGTATAGTGAATTAATATAGTGTCTTCTTTTATAATATCTCTATAACGTAAATGCGTTCTATCATTCAATTCATTTTTAATCGAGTAGATACAATTGAATTTTTTTGGTAAATAAATAACTTTTTCATTCAAAATAATGTTCAAAATATCTTGATCAGGATATTTAACTTTACCACCAATCTCAGGATCTAACAGCATATCAATGGCAATATTAGTTAGACCACACGCACGCCAAATGGACAAATTAACTAACATGACGCCAGAGTTAAAGTACTCTACTCCAGATAATAGTTCCTGTCCTAACTTAGATGTACTTTTAGTCAGCGTTGATGATAAGTCTTTAACGACTGCAGCAATATTATCTTCTAAATCTAATGTAACTAATTGATCAACGCTACCTTTGCAAAAAACATCAGCATCTAAGTATAAAACTCTTTTTAAGCTTTGGCCCAAATACTCGAATGCAAGAAGTCTGAAATACATAGCATAAGACCAAATTTTAGTACTTGGTAGCTTTGAAAAAAAATCGACGGAGACAATATAAACAACTATCTTTGTATTAAAATATTTTGCAATAGAGTTTAATTTATTACGGTAATCTATTTGACATTCATTTAAAAATAAATGAAAACAGAATTGCTTATCTTTATTATTAGTCAGTAGTGAAACAATAGATATAGCAACACCAAATTGATAGTTCTCATCCACACCATAGGTAACGTTAAGCACATTATCTTGTAAAGGGCTAGAGTAGTCTATTTCGTCAGCAGCACTTACTGAGTCAGCGAGTCTATAATCCATAAATTTCATTCACTTTTTATAATCTTTGACAAAAAATATTTAAAGTAAAAAACAAACCCTCTGAAGTAATTCTTTTTATTTATTTCGTGTTTTGCAGCATAGCGTAATTGACTACTACTTACCGGCTCCAGCAATGGTGAACTTTTCCATGGGGATGCGTTTCTTACTGTAAGAAAAAAATCTGTCACCAAATATTCGTTTGCCCAAGCATGCCATGGTTTTGTAGGCCCAATATAGTGGATGAGCCTTACATCTGTATATAATGGTCGGATGGGGTCTTTTTTTAACTCATAGTTGATACTATATTGTGTATTGTATTTTTTATCCAGAAACATAACTTTTTTGCATGCAACTAAATTTAAAACGTCTTGATCAAAATAAGTTATTTTATTTATGAGATTCTTATCCGAAAGCGCAGCCATCGCTTTTTCAGTTATCTGCTGTTTTTGCCATTCAACAATATTAATGATCAGAACGCCACTGTTAAAATAACCATCGGCTAGAATAGGTTCCCCCAACCTCTCTGCCCTATTTTTCCACCAAACATCATTTCTTTCGGTAGCTGCAGCTAAGACATTATTCTGCAAAGCAATATCAAAAAGTGGATTAATACTCCCTATGCACAACACATCAGAGTCGAGATAGATTACCTTATCTATTTTATGAGCAAAAAAATCAGCAATAATAAATCGATAGTAGATAGCTGCTGACCATAATTTATTAACGGGAAGAAGGGTAAGTTTTAACTTGTCAATGAAATGTATTGTAACTTTTGTTTTATATTGACTCGAAATTTCTTTAAACTTGTTCTTTTCATCCTCATTTAACTCATCAGTGAATACATGGAAATGCAGATTTTTCCCTCTACTCTCTCTCAGTACTGAAACAATTGATACTGCACATCCCATGAGAAAGGCACGATCCGTACCGTAAGTAATATGGCTTACGTTAACCTCATCATAAAAATAATTATCAGAGATAAATTCGATGCTTTCAATTACTATTTCATCTGCATTAAAATACATAGTATTTTTATCCATATCATAGAGACTTTCTGATAGTCCTTTCTTTTATCTTCTCAGCTTTCATGTCGATGTGCCGAAGCAATTCATTTTCTATCTTTAAATTTTCACGGAGACTATCACAAGGAAAATAAGTCATCATAAAGCGGATGTAATCACGCCTTGTCAACCCGATATCCAGAGACGAAAAATATAGGCCAATTAAATCTTTGTCTCGCCAACGACGTGGTACTTTTGTTCGAATTTGTGAGCGATGCAAATCAATAACCGATAGTTTTAATGTATTTTCAGTACCATCAAAGGGTAAATGCAATAAAAAATGACAGATATAACAGTCGCGATGATTAATACCACTTCGGTGCATTTCTCTGACCATCTCTGCAACACGTTTTATAATTGCGCGTTTAACATGTAGTTCCGGAGGGTTTTTGACCCAATCCGCGCAATAGTCTTCCAGGCTAATGGTCGGCGCTAAATCCTCGGTGATGATAAAAGAGGTTCGACGCAACGGGTTAAGCCCTTTCTGACCAAAGCCAATCCCCTTCATTGTATCTACGCCCTGTTCGGCAAGACGATGAATGGCTTTCCACTCACGATCAGCGCCCAAGACTGGCAAGCGCAATGAAAGAAGGTTTTTCACCACCTCTTTGAGAGTCGTACCGTAATGGAGTTTAATAAAATACCCTTTTCCGGCGATCTCAAAACGCAATGTTTTGCGGGTTTCCAGGGCACGGAAAACGTCCCCCTGCAGTTTTTCTGCTTCAGAAAAAGGATCTTTACCTCGCCACAGGGTCGCCAGCGGCTCGTTGAGTTCAACCATGTTGATTATCCGTAATTATATCTGCGGCACGCTCTGGCAAACTGTATAAATCTTGCGTATCGGCGTAAGAACGCGCGTTATCCGCCCATGCCTGACGCAATGCCGGCTTACTTAACGCGTTGCAGAGCACATTATTCAGGCGTTCCTGCCGATATGGTTCGGTAATAACCTCGCCACAATTAGCCTTAGTAAGGTGATGTGCGTAACCACAAACCTCAGTTGCAAGTACCGGTAAACCTGCAGCTATCGCTTCAAGTAACACAATACCTGCGGCTTCCTGATATGCAGGGTGCATTAAGAGGTCTGCCGCAGCCATTAATTCTGCAACATCGTTACGACCAGAGAAAAAGCGTACATTTTTCCCCACGCCTCGTTTTTCCGCGATCGCAGCAAAGCGGGTAGGTTTATCTTGGCCAACAACGTACAACAAGGTGTTTTGTCTAATGGTTTCAGGCAAAGCTGCCACAGCCTGAATTGAGCGATCAACACCTTTACGGGTGAAATCGGAACCCACCTGCAACAACAGATTCTGATGCTCTGTTATCCCATTCTTTTCTCTATATATTTTGCGAGCTTCGGGGATCTGATTACTGTATTTACGGTCGGGATAAATTCCCGGTGGCAGAATAAGAAATCGCTCTGGCTCGGTATCATAGTAGTTTCGGAAATCAGCGATTTGTTTTTCCGTCAACATCAATAACGTTGTCTTGGCGCCCCGCTCAAAAGTCGCTCGCTCAAAAGCCGCATAATGTCGGTAACGCCCGGTCAGCCGATATAAACATCCTTTTTCGCGTGCAACTTTCTCTGCATAGCAAACATCCGCGGCGTAATACACATCAAGTCCAGGCATTTTGTTAAACCCGACAACTCGATCAACTGGGTGTTGTTTGAGATCTGCCTGTACCCATTGGTAATACTCAGCATTACGACCATGATTGGTTCTGGATTTAACAGCCACCTGTATCAATTTGAATTCAGCTGGACACTCTCCCTGCCAGGATTGAACATATACACGAACCTGATGGCCACGTGCAGCCACCGTCTGCGCAATGCGCATAAAATCGCGTTGTAATCCACCAAACGGGAAATATTTGTACAAGCAAAAGGCAACAATCATGATTCCTGATCCATCGATAAAGATGCACGATGTGGCGGCAAAAGGCGTTCCGCTGCGGAGATAACATCAGTAGCTGGAATAACCGAGAGATACCGTTTATTGCGATCCCGCTGTTCACGAGGCGGCATTGGCTGATAATCCCCCGCCCAGAACTGGATCATATTTTTTGACCACGGACGCCAAAACACATGGTCCGTCGCACCAAATAAGCAAATAATCGGGGTGTTTACAGCAGCAGCAATATGACCCGGTGCGGAATCCACACCAATAAAGAGATCAGCATGATCAATCAGTGCGCCCAACTCAGGAAAACTCGTTTTTCCCGCTAAAGCAGTTACCGGAGCGGTTTTACATCCAGTAGCAATGGCATGAACACACGCCAAGTCGCTTTCTCCTGGGCCAGATGTCAGAACAACGTCGTATCCGCGCGCGTGCAAAGCGTCAATAAGCTGCGAAAATTTCTCATCATCCCAGCACTTAAAAATCTGGCGTGCCGTGGGCTGTATCACCACGTAATGCTCGCCGACTCCAAACTTAGCGAGTTCATGTTGAATACGTTGCCAATGCTCAGCTTTATAGCTCATGGTCGTTTCAGTACAGCGTGATTTGAGCTGAAGCACGTCTAATACTGACAGATTACTTTCAACCACATTCTCCCCTTTCAGAGGAGCTAAATGAGTAAAGCTGTTACGCCAGAACGATGCCTGTCTATGGGTATAATCTTGGGATATTTTGACTTTTGCCCTTATCATGCGGACCAACATCGCAACGATCCATTGATCCGTCAGGTTTACGATCAAATCATAGTGATTTTGCCGCAATACCTTCACCAAAGAACAAAAGTTGGAAATTTTCGCTCTTGTTCCTGCGCCTTTATTACTGACGCCATACAGCGCATTGATATCCGGATTTTCCGATAAAATTGGAATAGTATCCTGATACAAAAGCACGTCGATTTTCGCATTAGGGTAACTCTGTTTCAGAGTGCTGATAACCGGCGTCGTCAGCAACATATCCCCATGAAATCGCATTTTAATGACTAAAATTTTGTTAAATCGCTTTTCCACAAGCCGCTCTTCGTTGTTGTTAACGCGATGTTGAGAACCTATCCGGGCACGCTACCGCCCCAGGCTCTCCAGCAACCCGATCACTGACCGATACGTCTTACATTTATAGCCGAGTAGTGTAGCACGGCCTTGATAGCAATCCGATATGAATGTTTTTTAGACAAAAACCCTTTAATATCTTATAAATCAAAGGCAAAATATGACAAACAACTATAATGTACTAAACATCCGAATTCGAATGTTGGCCCTCATGATTAAAAGATCAATCAGCAATATATCTACATTAAAACTCTTTAAATTCAAAAAGATAATAATCAAATTCCTGAAAAAACACTCGCCTCGGGGGAAAAGTAATGGCAAAGCCCCAGTTAAATACATAGAATCCCATGCAACTTTCTAAGATAACCCTATGGCTATGCTGCAAACGCTCTACACTACACTTCTGTACCTTATACAACCGCTAATCTGGATAAGGCTATGGATTCGTGGTCGTAAAGCGCCTGCATACCGTAAACGCTGGGCGGAACGGTATGGCTATTGCCACGGAAAAGTTACCCCTGGCGGTATTGTACTCCACTCGGTCTCCGTTGGAGAGACGCTGGCAGCTATTCCATTAGTCCGTGCTTTGTTGCACCGCTACCCGACGTTGCCGATTACGGTTACGACAATGACGCCGACCGGTTCTGAACGGGTACAGTCTGCGTTTGGCAAACACGTTTCCCACGTCTATATCCCTTACGATCTGCCCGGCCCGATTAATCGTTTCCTTGATGAAGTGAATCCAAAACTGTTCATCATTATGGAAACGGAACTGTGGCCAAACATTATTACTGAACTCCATCGCCGCCATATTCCGCTCGCGATCGCAAACGCTCGCCTTTCGGAACGTTCAACGGCACGTTACCAAAAACTGGGCGTATTTATTAGCGACATCTTGCGACGAATTACCTTAATCGCCGCACAACATCAAACGGATAAAGAACATTTTATCAAGCTTGGCGCACGTCCGGCGCAAATTGCCGTTACGGGGAGCCTCAAATTTGATATTTCCGTCACTCCACAGCTTGCTGCACGCGCGGTAACACTTAGGCGCCAGTGGGCTCCACGCCGCCAGGTTTGGATCGCGGCCAGTACCCATGAGGGTGAAGAGTCCATTATTCTTGATGCCCACGCCCGTCTGCTAGAACGTTTTCCCGACCTTTTGCTGATTCTGGTACCCCGCCATCCGGAGCGCTTTGTGCCGGTGCGTGAACTGGTACAAAAGAAGAAGTTGAATTTCATTATGCGTAGCAGCGGCGAAATCCCGTCAGGTAGCACTCAAGTGGTGATTGGCGACAGTATGGGGGAGCTGATGCTGCTTTACGGGATTGCCGATCTGGCTTTCGTTGGCGGTAGTCTGATCGAACGCGGGGGGCACAATCCTTTGGAACCTGCGGCGCATGCCATACCGGTATTAATGGGCCCCTATACCCACAACTTCACCGATATTTGCCGTAAATTGCAGGAAGCCGAAGGTCTGATTACTATTACGGATGTCACCTCACTGGAAAAAGAAATTAGCAGTCTGTTAACTGACGAAGACTATCGCCTTTACTATGGTCGACATGCCGTTGACGTCTTGCACCAGAACCAAGGGGCGTTACAGCGTCTGCTACAACTTCTGGAACCTTACTTGCCTCCGCAAAGCCACTAAGCTTTGCCGGATACCGAATCACAACCGGAAGAAGGCAGCTTATGAGCACCAAAGCTATCTATCCAGGCACGTTCGATCCGTTGACCAATGGCCATCTGGATATTCTTAGCCGTGCCGCCCTGATGTTCGATAAGGTGGTATTGGCTATCGCCGCTAGCCCAAGCAAGAAGCCCTTATTTACGCTTGAGGAACGCGTGAAATTGGCACAACAAGTCACCGCCCATTTAACCAATGTCGAAGTCGTTGGTTTTAGTGATTTAATGGCTAACTTCGCCAAAGCGCAGAACGCGAATGTGCTCGTGCGCGGGTTACGCGCCGTATCAGATTTCGAATATGAACTTCAGTTGGCGCACATGAACCGCCACCTACTCCCGACGCTGGAAAGCGTATTCCTCATGCCGTCGGAAGAGTTTTCGTTTGTGTCATCTTCATTGATGAAAGAGGTTGCTCGCCACGGTGGCGATGTCAAAGCCTTCCTGCCGGAACCTATCTATCAGGCTCTGTTAGCAAAATTATGAAATGAGGCCTCACGGCCTCCATTTTATTGTGGTGATATGTTAACGCTGGCAACGCCGGCAAAAGAATGTGCTGCGCTGCCCATGCCTGGCGCTCTCAATCGGCGTACCGCATACCCGACAAGGCTCCCCTGCTCGCCCATAAACCTGCAGCTCCTGAGCAAAATAACCGGGTTTACCATCAGACTGGAGAAAATCTTTTAGCGTGGTACCACCCTGTTCAATGGAGCGCAACAACACCGCTTTAATGGTGGTTACCAACAGTTCTGTTTCTTCGATGGTTAAATCCATTGCCTGGCGATCGGGTGAAATCCCGGCGGCAAATAACGACTCGCTGGCATAAATATTTCCTACGCCAACCACCAATTTGTTCTCCATCAACCACGGTTTGATGGCGGTGCGTTTACCACGCGATTTTGCAAACAGATAATCGCCGCTAAAGTCCTCACTCAAGGGTTCTGGCCCCAGGTGCGCCAGCACACTGCTCCCTTCAAGCTCTGGCGTCCACAGCCATGCGCCAAAGCGGCGAGGATCGGTATAACGCAGCACTTTGCCATTACTCATCACTAAATCGACATGATCATGCTTTGCCGCCGGTATCTCCTCCGGCAAAACACGCAAACTCCCTGACATCCCTAAATGGATGATGATCCAACCGGCGGGCAATTCCAGTAATAAATACTTAGCCCGACGCTGCACGCTGAGCACGGGTTGGTCGCTAAGGGCGTGGATCTCTTGCGAGACCGGCCAGCGTAAACGCCCATTGCGTACAATTGCATGTAAAATAGTTGCACCAACCAGATGTGGTTCAATACCACGGCGACTGGTTTCCACCTCAGGTAGTTCAGGCATGCCAACTCCTCATATTACATTTCCCAACCTCATAAAACGAAAAAACCCGGCCAAAGCCGGGTTTTTCTAAGAAGCCAGAATTACTTAATTTTAGCTTCTTTATAGATCACGTGCTGACGGACAACCGGATCGAATTTCTTCAGTTCCAGTTTTTCCGGCTTAGTACGTTTGTTCTTCGTGGTGGTATAGAAGTGACCTGTACCAGCAGAAGAAACCAGCTTGATCTTCTCACGAATACCTTTAGCCATGATTCAGTTCCTTAGTACTTCTCACCGCGGGCACGAATATCGGCTAACACCGTATCAATACCCTTTTTATCAATTACACGCATACCTTTCGCAGATACACGCAGAGTAACAAAGCGCTTTTCGCTCTCAACCCAAAAACGGTGTGAGTGCAGGTTCGGCAGGAAACGGCGTTTCGTCGCGTTCATTGCGTGGGAACGGTTGTTACCCGTCACCGGACGCTTGCCAGTTACTTGGCAGACTCGTGACATGTCAATTCTCCAAAAATCAAATCAGCTCGAGCTTTAAAAATAAGGTCTTGGCCGCCTCGTCAGGCTATTAGCCCATCCAGGCGAGTTCTATGCGAACCCGCTGAGCAGGCCCAAACGCCAAACCCGAGATTCTCAAAGGTGGCGTAGTATACGCCGGTCAGCGCCTGTGCTCAAGTCCCGAACAGATAAAGATCCCTGCGGATCGCGCAAAATAACGGCGGGAGGCGTGAAAAAGACGCAACGGAGTCAGATCACGCCACGAATCACGGCCTTCCGCGTTTAGCATCGCTAAATCCAGCCGCGTTGTGCAAAGGAGACAAATTCACCTTTACCAACCACCACATGATCCAGCACGCGAACCTCCATCAACAGACAAGCTTTATGTACCCGAGCCGTGATAGCCCGGTCAGCACCGCTGGGCTCAGCACAGCCTGAAGGATGATTATGCGCCAGGATCACCGCCGCCGCATTCAGTTTAAGCGCCTCACGCACAATCTCGCGCGGATGCACCTCAACGCTATTGATGCTACCGCTAAACATGGATTGCGCGCTAATTAGCCGGTGCTGATTATCCAAAAACAGCACCATAAAAATCTCCCTCTCCTGATGCGCCAACATGCTTTGCAGAAAATCTTGCGTCATCTGTGGGTTGGTCAACACACTTTCACGCATCATCTGCGTATTGAAATAGCGGCGAGCTAATTCGGCAACCGCGTATAACTGGGTTAATTTAGCAGTACCAACCCCTTTAACATCTTCAAACGCGGTTTTGTCCGCCGTCATCACTTGGTACAACGACCCAAACGTTTCCAACAATTCCGCCGCTAACACTAAAACATGCTTTCCCGCCACGCCGGTACGCAAAAACAGCGCTAACAGCTCCGCATCGCTTAACGCGCTGGCACCCAGTTTTTGCAATTTTTCACGCGGCAGCAATTGCTTTTCCATCGCCTGCATCACCCCATCCTCCCTTTCCGTCATCGCCGCTACTTTGCCTGTAGTAATAGCGTTTAAGCCAGCAGGAAAGCGGCTTTCTTCGAGACTCCTCGCAAAGGTGGCGGTCTGCTAACAAGTGCGTAGGCCGGAATATGGTAAAATAGGTTCATTCTGGCGCGCAGGGGTGCGTCATAACGAATAGCGTAATGGCGGGAAGATATGATGGGATTAACCGGCAAACACATTGTCCTCGGCATCAGCGGCGGCATCGCAGCCTATAAAACGCCTGAACTGGTGCGGCGGTTACGTGAACGCGGGGCGGAGGTTCGCGTAGTCATGACTGATGCAGCGAAAGCGTTTATTACCCCTCTTAGCCTACAAGCCGTTTCCGGCTTTCCGGTATCCGATGATTTACTCGACCCAGCGGCAGAAGCCGCTATGGGTCATATCGAATTAGGTAAATGGGCCGATCTGGTGATTTTAGCGCCCGCCACGGCAGATCTTATCGCACGCGTCGCCGCAGGCATGGCCAACGATCTGGTTACCACGCTCTGTCTTGCTACCGAGGCGCCTATTGCCGTCGTCCCGGCCATGAACCAACAAATGTACCGGGCATTACCCACCCAGCATAACTTACAGGTGTTAGCGCAGCGAGGCGTGAGGATATGGGGGCCGGATAGCGGTAACCAAGCGTGCGGTGATATTGGCCCGGGGCGCATGATAGATCCGCTGGAAATTGTTGAGCGGGCGGTGGACGCATTCACTTCCGTCAACGACTTGCAACATCTCAATATTATGATTACCGCCGGCCCAACGCGTGAAGCACTCGACCCGGTTCGTTTTATCAGCAATCATAGTTCGGGGAAAATGGGGTTCGCAGTGGCCGCCGCCGCCGCCGCACGCGGAGCCAAGGTGACGTTAATCGCCGGGCCGGTAAACCAGCCAACCCCTCCGCAGGTAAAACGTATTGACGTAGTTACCGCGCTGGAAATGCAGAAAGCCGTGATGGCGCACATAACCGATCAGCATATTTTCATTGGTAGCGCCGCCGTGGCAGACTACCGCGCGGCGGATATTTCTGCTGAAAAAATAAAAAAACAGGGTGAAGAAGTTAGCCTCAAGATGGTAAAAAACCCTGACATTGTCGCCGGGGTCGGCGCTATGGCAGAGGGCAGGCCTTATGTTGTAGGATTTGCCGCTGAAACCCAGAATGTGGAAGAATACGCCCAACAAAAACGCGTGCGGAAGAATCTGGACTTAATCTGCGCCAATGATGTTTCAAAAACCGGGCAGGGTTTCAATAGCGACACCAATGCTCTTCACCTTTTTTGGCAGGACGGAGAAAAATGCTTACCGCTCAGCGATAAGACGCTCCTTGGCCAACAATTATTAGACGAGATTGTCAGCCGTTATGATGAAAAAAATCGACGTTAAAATTATTGATGCGCGCGTCGGCACGGAGTTTCCATTGCCAACTTACGCCACCTCAGGTTCAGCCGGGTTGGATCTACGCGCTTGCCTGGATGCGCCCATTGAACTGTCGCCGGGCGCTACGACCCTGTTGCCGACCGGTTTGGCGATTCATATCGCCGATCCCACCTTGGCCGCAGTCATTCTGCCGCGCTCCGGGCTGGGCCATAAGCATGGCATCGTCTTGGGCAACCTCGTGGGTTTGATTGATTCTGACTATCAGGGGCAACTGATGGTCTCGGTCTGGAACCGCGGTCAGGATAGTTTTACCATTCAACCGGGCGAGCGTGTCGCACAGTTAGTCTTCGTTCCTGTTGTTCAGGCCGAATTTAATTTGGTGGAAGATTTTGATGCCAGCACGCGCGGTGAAGGTGGCTTCGGTCACTCTGGCCGTCAATAACGCATAACGTACAGCCCCGCCACATAACCGTTTCATTTTCAATGCCGTGAGACTTTCTCTCACGGATGTTGCGTGGGTATTTGCCCGTTTATGGAGAATTTCAGGGGTCTTTTAAGTCATGGCAGAAAAAAAAAGCGCGAAAAGGAATCGTCGCGAAGAAATATTACAGGCGCTGGCGCAGATGTTGGAATCAGGCGATGGTAGCCAGCGTATTACCACCGCGAAACTTGCGGCGAATGTTGGCGTTTCCGAGGCGGCGCTTTATCGCCATTTTCCCAGCAAAACGCGGATGTTCGATAGCCTGATTGAATTTATTGAAGACAGCTTGATCACTCGCATTAACGCGATTTTGAAAGAGGAAAAAGAGACGTTACCGCGTCTTCGGCTGATTGTGCAGTTGATTCTCGGCTTTGGCGAACGTAACCCTGGTCTAACGCGTATTCTGACCGGTCACGCGCTCATGTTTGAGCAGGATCGCCTACAAGACCGCATCAATCAGTTGTTTGAACGCATTGAGGTGCAGCTACGCCAAGTGATGCGTGAACGAAAAATGCGCGAAGGTGAAGGGTTCGCTACCGATGAAACGCTACTTGCCAGCCAGTTACTGGCATTTTGTGAAGGCATGTTATCGCGCTTTGTGCGTTCCGAGTTTCGCTACCGCCCCACGGTTGAATTTGAAGTACGTTGGCCGCTGCTGGCCGCCCAGTTGGTATAAGCCATTGCCACGGCGCCGCTAACGAAATACGTTATCTGATACGTTAACCACGTTAGCAGCGCCGCCCAACTTTCCCGCCTATCACCGGCGAAGATTAGATACCATACTCGCGCTGATAAGCCCGTACCGCTGCCAGATGGTCAGCCATTTCCGGCTTCTCTTCCAGATACGAAATTAACTCTTTCAACGTAATGATCGCCGTTACTTTGCAGTGATAATCGCGCTCGACTTCCTGGATAGCAGAAATGTCTGCCCGGCCACGTTCCTGACGGTCCAGAGAAATTAACACCCCAGCCAACGTCGCCTCGTGCGCGGCAATAATCTCCATTGATTCGCGTATCGCGGTACCGGCGGTAATCACATCATCGACCAACATAATGCGCCCCTGTAGCGGGCTACCAACCAGCGTTCCGCCTTCGCCGTGATCCTTCGCCTCTTTACGATTAAAGCAATAAGGCACATCGCGATCATGATGGTCAGCCAGCGCCACAGCCGTGGTAGTTGCAATCGGAATACCTTTATAGGCAGGCCCAAACAGCAGATCAAACTCAATATGCGAATCAACCAACGCCTGAGCGTAGAAACGCCCCAGCAATGCCAGATCGCGTCCGGTATTAAACAGACCGGCATTAAAGAAATAGGGACTTTTACGACCCGATTTCAGCGTGAATTCACCAAATTTTAGTACCTGTTTATTCAGGGCGAACTCGATAAATTGGCGCTGCCAGGGTTTCATTCCACTCTCCTCTAAAATAGGTCAAAAAAAGGCGACCCTATGGTCGCCTGTTATCATCAGTTTGTCAGCGCCGCTTTTTGCGCCTGAATCAGGGTTTCAATACCGCCTCGCGCCAGCGCCAGCAGTTCAAGTAACTCGTCATGACTAAACGGTTCTCCTTCTGCCGTTCCCTGCACTTCAATCATCCGCCCATCTTCAGTCATCACGACGTTCATATCCGTTTCAGCCGCGGAATCTTCCACATACTCCAGGTCACACACCGCTTCACCCTGCACGATGCCAACCGAGATCGCCGCCACCATGCCCTTCATCGGATTAGCTTTCAGCTTACCCGTGGCGACTAAGTGATTAAGCGCATCTGCCAACGCGACACAGGCGCCGGTGATCGAAGCAGTACGCGTGCCGCCATCGGCTTGGAGTACATCGCAATCCAGTGTGATGGTATATTCACCAAGCGTTTTCAAATCAATGGCCGCACGTAATGAACGTGCAATCAAGCGCTGGATCTCTAGCGTGCGCCCACCCTGCTTGCCTTTCGCCGCTTCGCGCGCGTTACGGCTATGGGTAGCGCGCGGCAACATACCGTATTCGGCGGTTACCCACCCCTGCCCTTGCCCTTTCAGAAAACGCGGCACACCCTCTTCAATCGTGGCAGTGCACAACACTTTGGTATCGCCGAATTCAACCAACACGGAACCTTCTGCATGTTTGGTATAGTGACGGGTCAGTGTGACGGGACGCACCTGTTGTGCGCTACGGCCTGCTGGACGCATGGTTTCTCTCCGGCTTGCTAATAGTGGCTGCGCATTATACGGGCTTCCGATGCTGCTGCCTACTCACGCTATCAAAGGATGCGTTCACTTTCTTGCTAAAAACAGTGCTTCAACCGCGTAATCACCCGTATTAAAAACGGCGCATTTGTCGCATCAAAGACTTATGCCTATCGTCGAAGAGCCAGGCTCGCTATAATTCCCTCCATCACTTCTTAAAACGGGTACGCAATATGATCCGCAGCATGACCGCCTACGCTCGACGTGAAACCAAAGGAACTTGGGGCAGCGCAGCTTGGGAGCTACGTTCCGTTAACCAACGTTATTTGGAAACTTATATCCGCCTCCCGGAACAATTCCGCAGTTTGGAACCCGTCATTCGTGAACGCATTCGTCAGCGCCTAACGCGTGGGAAGATTGAATGTAACCTGCGTTTTGATGCCGATCCTGGCGCGCAGAGCGAGCTGATCCTCAACGAAACGTTGGCCAAACAGTTGGTAAAAGCGGCGAACTGGGTAAAAATGCAGAGTGATGAAGGAGAAATCAATCCGGTCGATATTTTACGTTGGCCAGGCGTTATGTCAGCGCAGGAGCAAGATCTTGATGCCATTACCGCTGAGCTGCTTTCCACGCTGGATAACGCATTAGATGATTTCATTACCGCGCGCGAAAGCGAAGGCGCGGCGTTGAAAACGCTGATTGAGCAACGGCTGGAAGGCGTGAGCCAGGAAGTGGCGAAAGTACGTGCGCAAATGCCAGAGGTATTGAAGTGGCAGCGGGAACGTCTGGTCACCAAACTCGAGGAAGCGGAAGTTCAGCTAGAAAATAATCGCCTGGAACAAGAGCTGGTGATGATGGCGCAGCGTGTCGACGTTGCCGAAGAGTTGGACCGTTTGGATGCGCACGTTAAAGAAACGTATAACATTCTGAAGAAGAAGGAAGCCGTTGGACGCCGCCTTGACTTCATGATGCAAGAATTTAATCGCGAATCAAACACGCTGGCTTCTAAATCCATTAACGCCGATATTACGACTTCCGCGATTGAGCTGAAGGTATTGATCGAGCAAATGCGTGAGCAGATTCAGAATATCGAGTAACGTTTCACGCGATCTCGCGTAGTCTCACTAAGTCTCGTCAGGATAAAAAGGCCATTGTAAATCATTTGTTTTATATAGTGGACTGACCCGGCATCGCTCTCGGCGGGGCGAGTGAGTACTACCGCAGTGGTCAATTTCGAATACGATTAAACGGCGTCCTGACAGACGCCGGTGAAGCCGGGTTTACTGACGCAGCGTGTGTAACTGCGTCATCCCGGTCGATTCGAACAGCGACTCGCAGAGCGCCAGCCCCTGAGCAGTTACCCCATCGTTCCAGCCGCCATAACGCGCGTTATCACGGAACTTGGTGGTTAACTCATCGGCAGTCAGCGGTGCCTGAACGCCGCCGCGCATCCACGGTTGCTCTTCTTCGTATACCGTACCGTCTTGCATGACCGCACGTAAATGGCCGGTAAAGCGCGTGGGATAAGGATTCGCCGGATCAATTTCATAGCGGATTTTTGCCGCCAGCGATAGCAATTGAGGATCCTGAATGCGTTCCGCGGTGAACTGTGCCAGCCCCGCTTTCCCATCAAAAAAACCCACCGCCATACAAAATGGCGTACTGAATTTGGCAGCATAGGCCGTTGGCGGCCGATGCTTCACTGCCAACTCTTCCCATAGACGATGCACGGTTCCTTCACCAACCTTACACACTATCTCGCGAATCTGTTGCGGATCGATATCTTTCGCCGCTAACGCTATTGCACAATCGATATAGGGTTGGGTCATCGTGCCGCAGGCATAGGGTTTAAATGCAATATCCGACATCAGCCAGTTATCGCCGGGCAGGCCGTTACTCACCGGGGAGAAATCGGGTTCGAGCGAAGGAGCAAACGCCTTGAAAAAACCATGTCGCCCTTCCAGGACCGTACGCGGCCCGTCAAATCCGCCCCGTGCCATTAATGCCGCACGAATGCCTGACTGAGCAGCCCAGCCTGCATGCATACGTTTAGTCGACGTCCCTTCTGCCAGATATTCAATGATGCCGGAAGCCATACTGCCCGCAATACCCAGCGCGGAAGTGGTTTGTGATAAATTCAAACCTAACGCTGCCGCGACTGCGCCCGCCGCCGCGATGGCGCCAATAACCGCCGTCGGATGGAAACCCGCCCGATGAATCGCCCTTGGCGCAACCAGACTCAGGCGGCACAGGATCTCGGCGCCGACGGCAATACCGCGCAGCAACGCCTCACCCGATAGCGCCTCATGCTCGCATATTGCCAGCACTGCGGGCACCACCACCGCGCCGGAATGCACCGGCCCCCCTTCGAAAGTATCATCGTAATCTTCGCCGTGCGCCGCCGTGCCATTGACTAACGCCGCGTCATACAACGTGAAGCCGCCCTCCCTGCCGAGAATGGTGCATTTTCCTACGCCATCCAAACTCTGTACCGTTGCCTGGATATAGGGCTGATGACGGGCGGCAATACACAGCCCAACGACATCAAGCAGCAACCTGCGGGCACTTGCGATAGTGCTAGCCGGATAGGCGGAGGTATTTTGATCGACAATCCACGCAGCGATCTGGGTGGCCATACTGCGAGAGTCAGAGAAACGCGAGCTCATAAGGTGTTTCACTCCTGTGACATGGTAGTGATATCCCTTATGCCGCGATCAATTCGCTGCCGGGATATCCGTTTCAGATAACGCTTCAACTTCATGGGCGCTACACGCGCGTTGATAGCCCTGTTGCACATGCTGGCGCATCATACGGGCAACGGAATCCGCATCGCGCGCAGCGAGCGCGGTTAAAATCATGCGGTGTTCGGTATGCGACGCCTGAGAACTTCCAGCCAGTGAGAAGCCGCGCCGCCGCAGCAAATGCATGCGATTAATCACCTGGCGATACAAATCCAACAAGGTTTCATTACCCGCCATTTCAACCAACCGATCGTGGAAGGCGATGTTCAGGGAAAAATAGTTGTTAATATCATCGTGCGCCGAACTGGACTCTAGCTGTACCAACATTGACTCCAGCTCACGCAATTCTTCATCGGTAATCCTTGAAGCCAGGCGCCGCCCCGCCATTTCATCCAACCCGGCGCGCACCTCATACAACTCCGCCGCTTCTTCATCCGAAATGTTACGGATCCAGGCTCCACGGTTTTTCTCAAGCGACACCAGCCCCGCCTCTTCTAATGCGCGAAAAGCCTCGCGCACCGGACTGCGGCTAATTTGCAGATGCTCAGCCAGATCCATTTCATTTAATTTCATACCGGCCACTAACTGCCGGGTTTTGATGCGACGTAATATTTCTTCCTGCACCAAACCCGAAAGCGTTGCCGTACGCAGTACCGCGATTGAATCCGTTGATTGCGTCATAGCATTACCCGTTGACTGTGAAAAGATGGCGTTTAACGCGTCAATATTGTCGACAGTATTCCATAGTACAATCACGGATCAAACGTCTTTCCTGGCGATCGCTAAGAGGACATGGTTAAGGTAAAAATGCGCCGCCATTACAGTGCAGTACTTGCCCCGTCAGGTAACGTGCGCGCGGGCCGACCAAAAATGCCACCATTTGCGCGACATCTTCCGGCGAACCGCGCCGTCCCACCAATGGCTGGCTTTTAACATGATGCGCTGGCGCACTATGCCCGGTTGCCGCGCCGCGCACGGTATCAATCATGCCTGGCACCACACAATTCACCGTAATTCCTTGCTCACCCAAATCGTGCGACAACGCCCGCGTCAAGCCCACCAGCCCGGCCTTCGCGGCGATGACGTGCGCCCGTCCAGCCGAGCCGGTGTGGGCCGACATACCGCCGATATTGATAATCGCGGCATCTTGCGCCGCCTGTAACGCCGGTAGCGCGGCATGGCAGCAGAGATAAGCGCCATCAAGGATCACTGAGAGTACTTCGCGCCATTGCAACCAATCGAGTTGTTCGAAGGGCACTTCGCGACGTAATGCGGCGTTATTGACCAAAATATTGACGCCGCCAAAGTGCGCCGCCGCCGCGTCAAACAGCCCCTGCGCACCGTCTGGGGTACTAATATCAGCAAGATGAAGTAATGCCCGTCCGCCGCGTTGTTCAATAGTGTCAACCACCTCTGCCGCCGCCGCCGCAGAGTGTTGCGCATTCACTACCACCGCCGCACCGGCAGACGCCAGCTCAAGCGCAATGGCACGCCCAATATTACGTGCCGCACCGGTAACCACCGCGACGCGTCCGTTTAGTTCCAACTTCATGGATTGACTCCCGCTGATTTCATTGATGAAGGATAACGCTTCCCGGCTTGTAACGGATGGTCGGGGCGAATCCAAAACGCCAACACCACGCCACACAACAACAACGCAATCGACATGATAAACGGCAAGCGATAACTGCCGGTGACATCGCTGATATAACCAAACGCCAGCGGAGAAACGACTCCAGCGCCCCCGGCTGCGGTACTGACAAACCCACTGGCAACGCCTGCATAAGAGGGGGCGATATCCAACGGTACAGCCCAGACCGGCCCTTCTGTCAGTTCAAGGAAAAACAGTGAAGCCGCAAGACACAGCGCGATAATGGTTTGTTGATGAATAAACAACACGCACGACATAAACCCGAGCGAACCCAGAAATCCTAAAATAATGATGTTACGCCGCGCCGCATTGAGATTTTTAGTCCGTTTATACCAGGCATCCGTCAGCATACCGCCGGCGGTATTCCCCACTACGCCCGCGATAAAAACGCCAGAAGTAAACAGGGCGGAGGTTTTCAGGTTAATGCCATATTCACCCACGAAGAAACTAGGTAACCAGCTTAAATAGAGCCACAGCGCCCAGGCATGACAGAAAAAGACCAGCGTGACCGGTAAAATACGGCGCGTCAGCGCCAACCAGGGAACCGGAGTACGGTGCGCCGGGCCGGAATAAGCCGGTAATTCAGCGATCTCTTCTGGCGTAACGCCCCGATGCGTGCGCGGGTCATTGCGAAAATAGATCGCCCACGTCACGACCCATACCAAGCTGACGACGCCCAGCGCAATAAAGGCGCCGCGCCAGCCCAGGAAGGGGATTAAGGCCACCATAATCGGTGGAGTGATTGCCGCAGCCGCACGCGCGGCGGAATGGGTAAAGCCCTGAGCGAAACCCCGTTTCTCAACCGGCACCCAGTTCCCCATGGCCCGTGTGGCGTTAGGAATACTCCCCGCTTCGCCAAGCCCAACTAACATGCGGCTAAAGATCAGCGAGACCAGGCCGCCGACAAAACCGGTCGCAATCGTACCGGCCGCCCAAAACAGACCGGAGATCGCCAGCATGCGCCGCGGACCAATCTTATCGCCCAAATAGCCATTGATGATTTGGAAAATTGCATAGCAATAGCCGAAAGCTGACAGCGCCAACCCCAGTTGCGTATTACTCATGTGCATTTCCGACTTAAGCAAAGGCGCGGCGATGGAAATATTTACGCGATCGATATATTCAATAAAATACATCAGGCAAATCAGCATAAAGACTTTGCCTCTCGCGCCCCGGAACATGCCCGTTTTCATTGTCACACTCTCCGTCAAACAGGTAGCCAACCAGCAGCGTACTTGCTGCCTTTTGCCTCACCGTGGGTGATTGCCGATAAAGCTGAATGGCGCTTCATCGGCCCGCATGTAGTCGCGCTATCGCGATTGTCTCCCTCGCTTAGCGCGCTGGTCCGCCGCCCACATCACTGTCGGAAAGCGGTCCCGCTGACATGCCATTCACCGTCCCGGCCCTGGCGAGAACAACCGGAAAATGACAACGTTAAACCGTAAAAATATTCCCCCTTCGCGCACAGGGAGCGCCAGGCGCGCTGTCGGAACCTTGCTAAATTAATTAGCCCTATTGAATATTGTCGACAATAATGACGAATAAAATTACGCCTTCGGCTGGGTTAAACGGGCGATGTCGCTCATATCGGAGCACGATAAAATATCCCAGCCCGCCTGAAGTAGCGCAGCGGCCTGGCTTTCTCCTAATATAGGCGTCACCAAATCGGTAAATTTCGCCGCCAAATCGGCTCGTTCCATCGGTTTCGCTACGCTACCGATGGCATGTTCAACCGTTTTTTCCAGCCGCTGACCATTTTTCAGTAACAGCGTAATTTGTGCGGCATCGGGCGCCAGTGAGGGCTCGATCTCAGCCGTTACCCGTTGACGCAGTTGAACGGTTTGCGCATCACGTACCGCCTCGTCACTGTACTGATGCTCGCCGGCACGCCCCTGCAGTAACGCAACCGCCGCAGAATGATAAACGCTAAACTTTCCATCTAACCCGGTTTGCGGTGTACGTTTGCCGGTAAGCTCCAGCACTAATGGGTGGACGCGTAACTGGACTGCATCAATATCACCGCCAGACAATGAATATTGATTACGTAGCTGAATACAGCCATCAATGACGGGATGGATCACAATGCCACAGGCAAACGGTTTGAAGGTGTTAAGCAAACTTTCATGTCGCTCGCCCAGCTCCCCGGTAATTTCGTGATAACGTTGGCGGGTACTTACCACATTCGCCCAACCGCGTTTCGCTTCTATCGATTGTGGCGAACTGGTATAGCCTTTTGAAGCCAGCAAGGCGGCGGTGAGGCCGTTTTGCGCCGCGCGCCCGGGATGAAAACTTTTTGTCATAGTGCCAAACATTTCCCGTAGCCCCACCGGCTGCGAAGCGGCTAGCCCCAGCGCATTTACCATTTGCTGCTCGTCAAGCCCCAATAGCTTACCCACCGCGGCAGCAGCGCCAAATACCCCGGCAGTGCCGGTAATATGCCAGCCAATATCGTAGTGATCGGGAAATACCGCATTCCCGATGCGGCATTCCGTCTCAATACCTAGCGTTAGCGCATGAATAAATGCCTCGCCATCGATATGCTGATATTCCGCCAGCGCCATAATCGCCGATGCCACCGGGCCGGCCGGATGGATCACCGTTTTCAAGTGCGTATCATCAAAATCAAAAACATGGGAGCTAATACCATTCAATAGTGCGGCGGTTAACACATCGGTACGCGTTTCTCGTCCCAATAGCGTCGCCTGGGGAGCGCCGCTAAATGGGTTGAGCGCGGCAAGTGCGATCTCCACCGCCGGGTGATGCGTACTGCCTACCGCGCATCCCAGCCAGTTGACGAAAGAAGAGATAGTATGCGCACGTACCTCCGCAGGCAGATCGGTCGGCTGTGCATTAACCAGATAACGCGCCAATGTGCGGGTTACCGCGCTGGCCGGATCGTCAGTTGAAGAAGAGTGACGTGAAGAGAGAGTCTGTTCCATAAAACCATGCCGCCCTGATTATTGAATATTGTCGACAATATTCCATGATGCGATCTTGTTGTTAACAAAAATATGCCTTTTATGTTACATAGATCGCATATTTCTTTCGCAGCGAGGTGGGTGAAACGGAGAGAAAAAATAATTAATCTTTTGATTTTATTGTTAAAAAGAAGCGCCCCGAGACCGGAGCGCAGAGAAGTAACACTTAGACGTTACGGAGCATTGGCCGCGGTCACGCGCCAGACAGTATTACCGGCATCATCGGCAACCAACAACGCGCCCTGTTTATCCATCGCCAGCCCGACCGGTAAACCATGAACCTCACTACCATCATCGGTAAGGAAACCGGTAACCACTGGTTTAGGTAGCCCAACCGGTTTGCCATCTTTAAAGGTGACATACGCAACCCGATAGCCGTTTAACGGTTTGCGATCCCAACTGCCATGCTCGCTGATAAAGGCACCGCCGCGGTACTCTTGCGGCAGATTGGTACCGGTATAGAACCACAGAGCCAATGGCGCCACATGTGAGCTCAGGGCATAGTCAGGTTTAATCGCCTTGGCGACCAAGTCAGGACGTTGTGGCTGGACGCGCTTATCAACATGCTGACCGTAATAACTGTAAGGCCAGCCGTAAAACGCCCCCTCCTTCACCGACGTGAGATAATCAGGCACTAAATCCGCGCCGATTTCGTCACGTTCGTTAGCCACCGCCCAGAGTTGACCGGTTTGCGGCTCCCACTGTAAACCGGTTGGGTTACGCAACCCGCTGGCGTAGATGCGACTGGCACCGGTAGCAACATCCACCTCCAGCACGTTAGCTCGGCGATATTCAGCGCCGATACCATTTTCAGTGATATTACTGTTCGAACCCACGCCAACGTAGAGCTTTTTCCCGTCCGGGCTCGCCAACAGCGATTTGGTCCAGTGGTGGTTGATCGGGCCGCCAGGCAACTCGGTTAATTCAGTACCAGGATCGGTAATTTTGGTCTGCCCGGTCTGATAATGATATTTCATCAAACTGTCGGCGTTTGCCACATACAGATCGCTACCGATGAGTTGAATGCCAAACGGCGAGTGCAAATTTTCAAGGAAAGGGCTTTTTTGCCAGGTCACGCCATCCCCACTAGGGTTACGCAGCAATGTAATACGGTTACCGCCCTTCCCGCCGGAACCGGAGAAATTCTGTACCCATCCCATAACTTTCTGCTTCGGTTGCGTAATCGGATCGCCAGGACCATTGGACTCTACAACCAACACATCACCATTCGGTAACACATACAACTGACGCGGATGCTCAAATCCGTCGGCGACTTTTTCAATCTTCAATCCGGCGGCCACTTTGGGTTTTTCTCCCTCTTTCCAGCCGATACCTTTCGGTACTTTCATTGGCGGCAGCAGAAAGTTTTGCGCGGCGGGCAACTTGGGATTAGCGCCAATTTGCTGATCCTGATCGATGGATGACGTATCATCACATCCGGCCAGGATCACTGCTGCAGAGAGAGCCATCAGGGGGAAAAATGCTCGTGTTTTCATCAATTATCCCTCATAAGTTTGGCGAACGCGCAGCGCTAGCTGGATGTTGGTCACACACAGCAGTAACACCACCAGAGTGGAAATAATCACCCCTTGCGGCACCACGGCATAAGCATCCCGGCTATGAATAAAGGCGTTGAAAATCGACAAAATAATCACCAATACATTAAGCCAAAAATCCACTCTGGGCGCTGAAGTTTGGGAGAGATTAGCCCCCACCCATACGTGCACCAAATTGATCAGGCGAGGAATGATAGAAATAATCAGACCAAAAGTGATTAACCAGGTTGCAGCTAACGTCCAGAGGGAGTTGTAGCTGTAGACGTAGATAATGTCGAAAATCCAGGCAGCAATGAAAAATCCCGGTGGAATGGGGTTTAACAACCCATATAGAGCCAGGGCCAAACCGGAATGACGACGAGCAGTACCAGTAGGCGTCATGAAGAGATTCCTTTATCAAAAAAAGATGATGACCGGTCTTGCAGCAATGGGACACCGTATGACCTAACCGAGATAAGATTAGTCAAGCTAATAGTTTCGCGCCTGAAATTATGTTAAAAACACCGCATTCTTTAGCGCAGCTTAAGAAAAAAGACAGAGAAATCAGCAGGAAAGAAAAGATATTTTATATCAAATATCACGCAGACACTTATTCTGCGCGAGCCGGAAATAAAATAATTCGCGATTCAGGAAGGCGGCAACGCAGGGGATCCCGCAAGCGTATCGCGGTAAGTGACTGGCGAGCGTGGGCAAAGCCAGCGTACAAGCAACGTTAAGTATGACAGGTGGTTAGCCTATTTCCATCCCGGTGGTTGCCGTGCGCTGCCGCGAACAATCAACTGGCCTTCTATCTCGCACTGAATTGCTGGCGCTTCGCTATCCAGTAATTGTGCGTTAATGATCGCCACCGCTTGCATGACCATTTCGGCGACCGGTTGGACATAGGTCGTCAGATCGAAAACCGGCCACGCGCTGATTGGCAAACTATCAAATCCAACAATAGAAATATCGCGGCCAGGCTGTAAATCAAATTCATAACGGCTGACATTCAGCGCCGCCAACGCCATCAAATCGTTGGCACAGAACAGCGCGTCCGGGCGTTCAGCGCCAGCCAACAAGCGGCGAGTTGCCGCAGCGGCGGCCTCAAAGTCATAGCCGCCTACTTCACGTTGAATGGCGGTAATATCGTGCTGGAGTAGCGCATTGCGAAAACTCTGTTCACGCTCGGCGCTGGTAGAAGAACTTTCACGTCCGGCCAAAAAGGCGAACCGCTGGTGTCCGCCCGCAATCAAGAACTCGGCGATTTTTGCCCCACCAACGCGGTTATCAGTGGTGACACTGGAGACCGCATCACTATGGCTTTTACGATTAACCAACAACACTGGCATGCCAATTTGTCGGCACTCGTCGGCAAAGCGCGAAGAGAGACTGGCGGATAACAAAATCACCGCCGCCAGTTGATAATGCAGCATCTCCTCCAACACCGGATCGGAATCTTCATTACTGGCGGTTGAGAATAAGAGAACCCGGTATCCCTGCGCTTCAAACGCCGCAGCCAACTGTTCCAGTACCTGAGCATAAAATGGATTGGCCATACCGGGCACCACGACACCAATCAAATTTGAACGTTGGCTAATCAACGATCGGGCAAGGAAATTGGGGCGATAACCGAGTGAAGCCGCGGCGTCCATCACCTTTTGTCGTGTCGCCTTCGACACGCTGGCGCCCGGCGTAAAAGTACGAGAAACCGCCGACTGCGAGACCCCCGCTACACGGGCAACATCATAGGCCGTTACCATTCGGCGCGTTGTTTTTTTTCCTTTTTCCATGCCTCAACCTGAGATTTTCCGCCCATACGCAGCCAGCACTGTATCACAGCCGACTTTCCCCTGCCGCCCCCAGGCTTATGTTAAAAATAAGTGAAATAAAAATGTGATCCGCATCAACATGGTTACAATTAGACATACTTAGCCGCTTGAAAGAGGTGACCTACCTTGAATAACCTCGATTGCATTCGAATGCAAACAAGCGAGAGAGAATACGATGGCAACTTGGTTAAAACGCGGCGCAAATGCAGAAACCGTCAAAAGTATGGCACAGGAAGTACGCGAGTCTGTGGAAAAAACGCTGGCCTTTATTGAGCAGAAAGGCGATGAAGCAATCCGTGAGCTATCCATCCGCTTTGATAAACTGGATCGCGCCAGTTATCAACTTACGCCCAAAGAGATTAATGATTGTCTGGCGCAACTTAGCCGCCGTGATATTAAAGATATTGAGTTCGCACAAGAGCAGGTACGTCGCTTTGCCCAGCATCAACGCAATGCTCTACAGGATATTGAAGTTGAAACACTGCCGGGTGTGATCCTCGGCCATAAAAATATTCCGGTGAGTGCGGCGGGCTGCTATGTACCAGGCGGAAAATATCCTCTGCTGGCATCGGCGCATATGTCGGTGATTACCGCTAAAGTGGCTGGCGTAGAACGCATTATTACTTGCGCGCCTCCTTTCCAGGGCAAACCGGCTCCGGCCATTGTCGCTGCACAACATATGGCGGGTGCTGATGAAATTTATTGCCTCGGCGGTATTCAGGCGGTGGGCGCTATGGCGATTGGTACCGACTCCATCCGTCCGGTGGATATGTTGGTTGGCCCCGGCAACGCGTTTGTCGCCGAAGCAAAAAGGCAGTTATTTGGCCGCGTCGGTATTGATTTATTCGCCGGCCCTACCGAAACATTAGTGATCGCCGACGAAAGCGTTGACGGTGAATTATGTGCCACCGACCTGTTAGGCCAGGCGGAACATGGCCCCGATTCCCCGGCGGTGCTGTTAACCACCTCGGAAAAGCTGGCGAAAGACACGCTAAAAGAGATTGAGCGCCTGCTCACTATTCTGCCAACGGCGGCGATTGCGCGTCAGTCGTGGGATAAATTCGGCGAAGTTATCGTTGCGGAAGATGAAGCGGAAATGCTGGATATCGCCAATGAGCTGGCTTTTGAGCATGTGCAGGTGATGACGCACAATCCGGATTATTTCCTCGATAATATGCGTAACTTCGGCGCGCTATTCCTCGGCCCACGAACCAATGTCGCCTACGGCGATAAAGCGATAGGGACTAACCACACGCTGCCAACCAAAAAGGCGGCGCGCTATACTGGCGGTTTATGGGTCGGTAAGTTCCTGAAAACCTGCACCTATCAAAAAGTCCTCACCGATGAGGCCTCGGCGTTAGTCGGTGAGTACTGCTCACGTCTTTGTGCGCTGGAAGGTTTTACCGGCCATGGCGAGCAAGCGAATATTCGTGTACGCCGCTACGGTCACCAAGACGTTCCTTACGCTGGCGTCGTCGAGTAATCCGTCCGGGACGGGCAACCGTCCCCTATTTTCCCCCTCCCTTTCTCCGCGAAAAAATCTGCTGTACTTCAGAAAGGAAGTTTAATGAGTGTTGTTATCGCTTTATTAGCATTGGTCGTTTTGATGCTGGCGGCTTATCGTGGATACAGCGTCATCATCTTTGCGCCACTAGCTTGTCTCGGCGCTGTCCTTCTGACCGCGCCTGATGCCGTCGCACCGGTATTCAGCAATATCTATATGCAAGGCATGGCCGGGTTTATTAAAACCTATTTCCCGGTATTTTTGCTCGGCGCAGTCTTTGGCAAGTTGGTTGAGCTTTCCGGTTTTTCCCGCGCCATTGTGCAAACCATTATTCGGGCCATGGGTAGCCGTCAGGCAATGCTGGTGATTGTGCTGGTGTGTGCCTTATTAACCTATGGCGGAGTCTCGCTGTTTGTTGTGGTGTTCGCAGTTTATCCGTTTGCCGCCGAAATGTTTCGGCAAAGCCAAATCCCCAAACGTTTAATGCCCGCCACCATCGCCCTGGGCGCGTTTACCTTCACCATGGATGCCATGCCTGGTTCGCCGCAAATTCAAAACATTATCCCGACTACCTGGTTTGGTACCAATGCCTGGGCTGCCCCCTGGCTCGGGCTGATAGGATCACTGTTTATTTTTGGTGGCGGTATGCTGTATCTCGAACACCAACGTCGCCGGGCGCATCGGCGTGGGGAGGGTTATGGTGATAACTTACGTAATGAGCCAGAAACACCGGACGACCAGGTATTACCGCACCCCCTTATCGCACTGTTACCGCTGGTCATAGTTGGGGTAATGAACCTGCTTTTTACCTACGCGTTACCGCACTGGTATCCCGACGTGTATACCCTTTCATTACCGGGCTTAAAGCAACCGATTTCGACCGAGGTGGCGCCGCTTGTATCGGTTTGGTCAATTGAAGCGGCGCTACTCATCGGTATTGCCACTGTTCTTATCTTCAGTTACAAAACCGTCAAAAGCCGACTCGCCGAAGGGAGCCGTACTGCGGTTAGCGGTGCCTTGTTAGCAACCATGAATACCGCCTCTGAATATGGGTTCGGTACCGTTATCGCTGCATTACCGGGCTTTATTACGGTCACCGAGGCGTTAAAGGCCATCCCTAATCCATTGCTAAACCAAGCAATTAGCATCAATATTTTGGCGGGTATCACCGGTTCTTCTTCCGGCGGTATGAGCATCGCCCTCGCGGCAATGAAAGATCAGTTTATTGATGCGGCTAAACAGGCCCATATCCCCATGGAGCTGCTGCACCGGGTTTCCTCAATGGCGGCAGGCGGTATGGATACCTTACCCCATAATGGCGCAATTATTACGCTGCTGGCGGTAACGGGTTTGACGCACCGCCAGGCTTATAAAGATATTCTGTGCATGACGTTATTTAAGGTACTGGCCGTGTTTTTGATTATTGGTATCTATTACACCACCGGCCTGGTGTAAAAGTTGGCGGCCCGTATAAGGGCCGCCAACAGCATGGAAAAACCCGCGGTGAGTTACTTCTCAATGCCGCCAAGGCAGAGGTATTTCACCTCAAGGTAATCTTCAATACCGTACTTCGAGCCTTCACGTCCCATACCGGAAGCTTTCACGCCGCCAAAGGGCGCCACCTCGGTTGAAATTAACCCTTCGTTGATGCCGACAATGCCGTATTCCAAAGCATCAGCTACCCGCATCACGCGACCAATATCACGACTATAGAAATAGGCAGCCAAGCCGAATGGTGTATTGTTCGCCATACGAATTGCTTCTTTCTCGCTGGTAAAACGAATCAGTGGCGCAACCGGGCCGAAGGTTTCTTCATGGAAAATACGCGCTTTTTCCGGCACATCAGTCAAAATGGTGGGCAAGAAGAAGTTTCCGCCTTGCGGTGCGGCTTTCCCCCCGGTCAGAATACTGGCTCCCTGCTGTTGGGCATCGTCGATATGTGCCTTAACCTTATCCACCGCCTCTGCGTTGATAAGCGGCCCAATCGTCACCCCTTCGCTGAAGCCATCTCCCACTTTAAGCTCCTCAACCGCCGCTTTTAATTTACTGGCGAAGGCGTCATAAACATGCTCATGAACCAAAAAGCGGTTGGTACAAACACACGTCTGCCCGGCATTACGGAACTTGGAAGCCACCGCCCCTTTAACCGCCTCATCCAGATCGGCATCTTCAAACACAATAAAGGGCGCATTGCCGCCCAGCTCCATGCTGGTTTTCTTAATCGTTGGCGCGCACTGTGCCAGCAACTTCGCTCCAACCTCGGTACTGCCGGTAAACGAAAGCTTGCGAACATCCGGGTTTTCGGTCAACTCCTGGCCAATTTCGCGACTTGATCCGGTAATTACGTTGCAGACGCCAGCCGGAAGACCCGCTCGCTCAGCCAATACCGCCAGCGCAATGGCGGAAAACGGCGTTTGGCTTGCCGGACGAATAACGCCGGTGCAGCCTGCAGCCCAACCGGGACCCGCTTTACGCGTGATCATCGCTGCCGGGAAATTCCACGGTGTGATAGCGGCAAACACGCCAATCGGCTCTTTCTGAACAATAATCCGTTGCCCACCAAGCGGGGCGGGGATGGTATCGCCGTAAACCCTTTTTCCCTCTTCAGCAAACCATTCAATAAACGAGGCAGCATAGGCAATTTCCCCACGGCTTTCTGCCAACGGTTTTCCCTGTTCGGCGGACATAATACGTGCCAAATCCTCCTGATTTTCCATCATCAGTTCAAACAACCGACGCAGTTTGTTGGCCCGTTCCTTTGCCGTTAATGCCCGCCATGCAGGTTGAGCTGCTTTCGCCGCCGCGATCGCCCGGGCGGTGTCATCTTTTCCCAGTGAAGGAACATGACCAAGTACTGCGCCAGTTGCGGGATTTTCCACCGCAATGGTTTTCCCTTCAGCCGCTTCGATCCATTTTCCATCAATGTAGTTTGCTTCGCGAAACAGCGCCGGGTCGCGAAGCGTCTCAATAAATTGCTTGTCCATCGTGTCTGCTCCTTCAAGCTCTACAATCTGACGCGCCACACGGCCGCCAGTGGCAAAGAGGTGACAGTGCCTCTTGCGAATCTGTTAAGCGTAGTGCACCCGCCGCTAATGTTCCGGTCCGAACGTCTGACCATTAATCATCAAGCCAGGCCGACTTAGGGCACTTCGCCTGCAATTTTTTTTATCTTACCTCGCCCCACACAGGCTTTTTTATCTATTCATAGCGGCGTGACATGGCGATTTCGCATGAAAAAAACTAAACACAGAGGGCATTCCTTAGAAAATTTCAGTCGTCTACACTGTGAGAAGCGCTTAGGCTTGCCGCGAAATTTCAGGAGCTGGCTATGTTACTTACCGTTCTCTACATTCTTGGTATCACCGCGGAAGCCATGACCGGCGCATTAGCCGCCGGACGCCGCAAAATGGATATGTTTGGCGTGATTATTATCGCCTCCGTCACAGCGATTGGCGGTGGTTCGGTACGGGACATGTTACTGGGCCACTACCCTTTAGGATGGGTTAAACATCCTGAGTACATCATGATCGTCGCCGCTGCGGCGGTGATTACTACCTGGCTCGCCCCGCTGATGACACATTTGCGTAAGGTCTTTCTGGTGCTGGATGCGCTGGGGCTGGTGGTGTTTTCAATTATTGGCACACAAGTCGCGCTGGATATGGGCCATGCGCCGATTATCGCCGCTATCAGCGCCGTGATTACCGGGGTGTTTGGCGGCGTGTTACGCGATATGTTTTGCAACCGAATCCCGCTGGTGTTTCAGAAGGAGTTGTATGCCGGTATCGCTTTCGCCGCCGGGTGGATCTATATCCTGTTGCTGAAAACCCCGCTGTCGCACGAATTTGTCATCATTATTACGTTATTGTTTGGCTTCCTTTCTCGTCTGCTGGCGCTGCGTTTTAAGTTGGGCCTGCCCATTTTCAACTATCCGCATCCGGAACATTAATGCCCCTAAACCGGAAAATAGAAGGCGCTATGACGGTGTAAGGTGGTGCTGTAAAAACTGAATCAGTTCTCGCACTTGCGCATTGCTCAACCAAGCGACAATGCGCTCAGCCAGTCTTTGACCAATACCCGGTAGCTGCCGCCACTGCGTAACATCCCTGGCTAATAGCGTTGACCAGTCATCATCCGGCAACGCTTGCAACGCAACTTTTGGTATCGGCACACCTAACGCCTTCACCCAACGCCGAAAGGGTTGCTGGCGGCTAAGGTTAAAATGATGTATCAGCCGCTGCGCCCGTTCCTCCCCAATCCCGGTCAACCTGTTTAACTGTTCTGTGGTTAAACCCAGCCATGAAAACAGATGGGTAAACTGCTCCAACTGCATTAAGCGCTGCCAGGTGCTTTGCTGTACGCCCGGCATATCCAGCGCCTCCTTGTGACTCAGCCAACCTAAACGCGATAGAAACTGCGTGCGGCATGACGCCGTCTGTTGGAAACAACTGAGGGAATGATATTGCTCAACATCCGGCACACTGGGGTAGCGACGTTCGGCCACACGCCAGATTACCTGTTCAAAGCGAGGAATACCCTGCCCGGCGAGACTGATCGCAACCTGGTCGCCCGGCACGATATCCAGCGCCTGCCAACGCGCTAATGACCCGAGGCTTACCCGGCGTACCGTTTTATCATCCAGCCGTATCGGCGCCAAATTCAGCACAGCGCTGATCCTCCCGCTACGCCCAACCGGAAAATCAACGGATTGCACTTCGGCGGTAACTGCCGGCGGCCGATATTTCCACGCCGCCAGTTGATCATTCTGTCCGGCAATCCAGCGTTTCCCTGCTGAGCGCGTTCCCTGATGCAGCACCACGCCATCGGTAACAAAAGGCAGCGGCTGCCGGAACCAACGTTCACGCCATTCAGCCACCTCCTCCACCGAATGAACAGACCGTGTCCATGCGGCAGTTAAACCAAACCCTAATGCTTTCAATGCCGCTAAACGCTCCGGCATCGTCAGCGGCCCATCTGGCCACGCCCAAATGAAAACCCCGATTTTCTCCAGCAACGGTGAATCCGCCTTACGCATCAACACGCCGGCCACCTGTGCGCGGGCATTAAGGCCCCCCTGCACAGCCTGTTGATGACCGGACATCAACAGGAACAGTTCGCCCTGAAGCACGATTTCTTCTGACGATGCCGGAATACGTTGCGGAATCGCCTTAATTTTCCTGGCCTTATCTAACCAGTTTTCGCCATGCACCCCGTTGCCACGACTGATCATGCTAACCAGCAACCCCTGCCGATAAACCAGCGTAACCGCAACACCATCAACCTTTGGCTGTAGCCAGAGAGCGTTTTTATCCCGCATCCAGGCGCGCACCGCGCGTTTATCCGGCAGCTTCCTTACCCCAGTATGCGCGACCGGATGCGCAATTTTCCCGTTATCCGGCAGGTGCGCTCGCCAGGGCGGTAACGCCGGTTGAAAACAGCGTTGCCACTGCTGCAAACGGCTTAACAAACCATCATATAAAGTGTCATCAATTAGGCTCTGCCCATCACGATAATAGCTTTCATCCCACTGACGTAACTGCTGCTGTAGCCGCGCAATCTCCTCCTTTGCCTGAGCGGGAGACCATACCGGACACATGGCGTACGCCGGTAATGTTGCGATCAAAAGAAAAACCATCATCCAGCATTTCCCTGCCATCATGCCGCCCTCTTCAGAATGTTCCGGCAGTAAAGCGTTTTTACCGCATCGACGCGAGTGTGAATGGCTAAAACAGGAAACCCTCTCGCAAACTCTCTTTGCAAGGCGGTAAAACCGGCTAAAGGTCATGAGATAACGCGTAAAAAGAAGAAAAAACACGGTATGAAAGCGCAAACGCTGCATGGCGAGCCCAAGCCGTGTATACTGTGCAGGAAACAGACTCCGCACTTTAAATCACTTCAAGAACAATCATGGCTCAAGGCACACTTTATATTGTTTCCGCCCCCAGCGGCGCGGGTAAGTCCAGTCTGATTCAGGCGCTGTTAAAAACGCAGCCGCTGTATGACACACAGGTTTCGATTTCTCACACCACGCGCGATATGCGCCCCGGCGAGAAACACGGCGAACATTATTACTTCGTTTCAAAAACGGAGTTTGCTTCGATGATTCAGGAAGACGCGTTTCTTGAACATGCGGAGGTGTTTGGTAACCACTACGGCACCTCACGCGAGGCGATCGAGCAGGTGCTTTCTACTGGGGTGGACGTGTTTTTGGATATTGACTGGCAGGGCGCACAGCAAATCCGCCATAAAATGCCGCATGCGCGGAGTATTTTTGTCTTGCCGCCCTCGAAGGAAGAGTTAGACCGCCGCCTACGCGGGCGTGGGCAAGATAGCGAAATCGTTATCGCGAAACGTATGGCGCAGGCCGTTGCGGAAATGAGCCATTATGCGGAGTACGATTATTTAATTGTGAATGATGATTTCGATCTGGCTTTGTCGGATTTGAAAACCATTATTCGCGCCGAGCGACTGCGTATGAGCCGTCAAAAAGCCCGGCATGATGCTTTAATCAGCAAACTGTTGGCAGACTGAAGTCACTTTCAGTATGATGCCGAGTCATTTCTTCACCTGTGGAGTATCACACTTATGGCACGCGTAACCGTTCAGGACGCAGTAGAGAAAATTGGTAACCGTTTTGACTTGGTTCTGGTCGCCGCACGTCGCGCACGTCAGATGCAGGTTGGCGGTAAAGACCCGCTGGTTCCGGAAGAAAACGATAAATCGACCGTGATCGCACTTCGCGAAATCGAAGAGGGTTTGATCACTAACCAGATTCTGGATGTTCGTGATCGTCAAGAGCAGCAAGAGCAGGAAGCCGCTGAATTACAGGCAGTCACCGCTATCGCTGAAGGTCGTCGTTAATTAGCTGCCGGAAGGCTCGCCCTTGTATCTGTTTGAAAGCCTCAATCAACTGATTGAAAAATACTTGCCTGAGGATCAGGTTAAACGCCTCAAGCAAGCTTATCTTGTCGCACGTGATGCTCACGAGGGACAGACACGCTCAAGCGGGGAGCCCTACATTACTCACCCCGTCGCCGTTGCCTGTATTTTGGCGGAAATGAAGCTCGACTATGAAACGCTCATGGCCGCGCTGCTGCATGATGTCATTGAAGACACACCCGCCACTTATCAGGATATGGAACAACTGTTCGGCAAAAGTGTTGCCGAACTGGTTGAGGGCGTCTCGAAGCTTGATAAACTGAAGTTTCGCGATAAGAAAGAGGCGCAGGCCGAGAACTTCCGCAAAATGATTATGGCGATGGTGCAAGATATCCGCGTCATTCTCATTAAGCTGGCCGACCGTACCCATAATATGCGCACGCTGGGCTCTCTGCGCCCGGATAAACGTCGCCGCATCGCGCTGGAAACGTTGGAGATTTATAGCCCGCTGGCCCACCGTCTTGGTATTCATCATCTGAAAACCGAGCTGGAAGAACTGGGTTTTGAGGCGCTATATCCCAATCGCTACCGCGTAATTAAAGAAGTGGTTAAAGCCGCTCGTGGCAACCGCAAAGAGATGATTCAAAAGATCCTCTCGGAGATTGACGGTCGCCTACAAGAAGCCGGTATCCCCTGCCGCGTTAGCGGGCGTGAAAAGCATTTGTACTCGATCTACTGCAAAATGCACCTGAAAGAGCAGCGCTTTCACTCAATTATGGACATCTACGCTTTCCGCGTCATCGTGCGTGATGTGGATACCTGTTACCGGGTGTTAGGCCAGATGCACAGCCTATATAAACCGCGTCCGGGCCGGGTAAAAGATTATATCGCCATTCCAAAAGCCAACGGCTATCAGTCACTGCATACCTCCATGATCGGCCCGCACGGCGTGCCGGTTGAGGTACAGATTCGTACTGAAGATATGGATCAAATGGCGGAGATGGGGGTTGCTGCGCACTGGGCGTATAAAGAACAGGGCGAAAGCAGCACCACCGCGCAAATCCGCGCGCAGCGCTGGCTGCAAAGCCTGCTGGAGTTACAGCAAAGCGCAGGGAGCTCGTTTGAATTTATTGAGAGCGTAAAATCCGATCTGTTCCCGGATGAGATTTACGTTTTCACCCCGGAAGGACGAATTGTCGAACTTCCGGCAGGCGCTACGCCGGTTGATTTTGCCTACGCGGTGCATACCGATATTGGTCACGCCTGCGTTGGCGCGCGCGTTGACCGTCAGCCTTACCCGCTGTCACAACCGCTGAATAGCGGCCAGACGGTGGAGATTATTACCGCGCCGGGCGCGCGTCCTAACGCTGCCTGGCTAAACTTTGTCGTCAGTTCCAAAGCACGCGCCAAAATTCGTCAGTTGCTGAAAAACCTGAAGCGTGATGATTCGGTGAGTCTTGGCCGCCGTTTGCTAAATCATGCTTTAGGCGGCAGCCGCAAGCTGGCAGAAATTCCACCAGAAAATATTCAGCATGAGCTTGAGCGGATGAAGCTTGCCACGCTGGACGATTTGCTGGCAGAAATTGGCCTCGGCAATGCGATGAGCGTGGTGGTGGCGAAAAATCTGGTACACAACGAAACCGCTGCCGCGTCACAACCGCCAGCCGCCGGTTCGCGGAGTAAATTGCCGATTAAAGGCGCTGATGGCGTACTGATTACTTTCGCTAAATGCTGCCGTCCTATTCCGGGCGACCCGATTGTTGCGCATGTGAGTCCGGGTAAAGGGCTGGTGGTACATCATGAATCCTGCCGAAACATCCGTGGCTACCAAAAAGAGCCAGAGAAATTCATGGCGGTGGAGTGGGATAAAGTAATCGATCAGGAGTTCGTCGCCGAAATTAAGGTGGATATGTTTAATCACCAAGGCGCACTGGCGAATCTAACTGCGGCAATCAACACCGCAGGTTCGAACATTCAGAGCCTAAACACCGAAGAGAAAGATGGCCGCGTTTACAGTGCATTTATCCGTTTAACCGCGCACGATCGCGTGCACTTAGCGAATATTATGCGAAAAATTCGCGTCATGCCGGACGTGATTAAAGTTCACCGTAACCGAAATTAATGCATGAATGCTCAACGCTTTGCCCGCATCCGTGAAATGCTGGCCGCGCGCCAGCACGACCTGACCGTTTGTATGGAGCAGGTTCACAAACCGCACAATGTGTCTGCCGTGATCCGGACAGCGGATGCGGTTGGCGTCCATGAAGTGCACGCTGTCTGGCCCGGCAGCCGCATGCGTACCATGGCCTCCGCTGCTGCCGGTAGCAACAGTTGGGTTCAAGTGAAAACCCATCGCACCATTGCTGAGGCGGTGGGCCATCTCAAGAGCCAGCAGATGCAAATACTGGCGACACATCTCTCTGATAATGCTGTTGATTTCCGCGATATCGATTACACCAAACCTACCTGCATACTCATGGGTCAGGAAAAAACCGGTATCACACAAGAGGCGCTGGAGCTGGCCGATTGTGACATCATTATCCCGATGGTCGGTATGGTTCAGTCACTCAACGTGTCGGTGGCTTCCGCGCTCATCCTGTATGAAGCGCAGCGCCAGCGGCAGAATGCCGGTATGTATCAGCGCCAGCACAGCTTGCTTGATGAACAAGAACAGCAGCGGTTGCTATTTGAAGGGGGTTATCCGGTGCTGGCGCGGGTAGCAAAACAAAAAAGACTGCCCCGGCCACATATTGATGAAAACGGCCAAGTCATCGCCGATGCCGAATGGTGGGCGGCGATGCAAGCTTCGGTGAATAAAAAGTGAAAGGCCGCCTGTTGGATGCCATCCCGCTGAATTCACTGTCAGGCGTCGGCGCCAGCCAGGCAACGAAGCTGGCAAAGCTTGGTTTACATACCGTACAAGACCTGCTGTTACACCTCCCTCTGCGTTACGAAGATCGCACCCAGTTATATGCCATTAACGACTTATTACCCGGAATTTGGGCCACCGTTGAAGGCGAAGTGTTACATACCGATATCACTTTTGGTCGGCGCCGAATGCTGGTTTGCCAAATCAGCGATGGCAGCGGTGTTATCACCCTGCGCTTTTTTAATTTCAACGCCGGTATGAAAAACAGCCTGGCGCCGGGCCAACGCGTCACCGCATACGGTGAAATAAAACGCGGGCAGCGCGGCGCGGAAATTATTCATCCAGAGTATCGCGTACAGGGTGAACATGGCGTAACCGAATTACAAGAAACCCTCACGCCGGTCTATTCCACCACCGAAGGGGTCCGTCAGGCGACATTACGGAATTTAACTGAGCAGGCGTTGAAGCTGTTAGAAACCTGCGCCATTGCCGAATTACTGCCGCCCGATCTGAGCCGTGGCATGATAAGCCTGCCTGATGCGTTACGCACTTTACATCGTCCGCCGCCAGACATGATGTTGACCGATCTGGATAGCGGAAAGCATCCTGCTCAACGCCGTCTGATCCTTGAGGAATTATTGGCGCATAACCTGAGCATGCTGGCAGTACGTGCCGGCGCACAGCGCTATCATGCGCTGCCAATGGCGGCGCGGCATACGTTAAGCGATAAACTCTTAGCGGCGTTGCCCTTCAAACCGACCGGCGCGCAGCAGCGCGTAGGGCAGGAAATTGAACGGGATCTGGCGCAGGATTACCCGATGATGCGTTTGGTACAGGGTGACGTCGGGTCTGGTAAAACCCTGGTCGCCGCGCTGGCTGCGCTGAATGTTATCGCGTGGGGTAAACAGGTGGCGCTGATGGCGCCGACCGAGCTACTGGCGGAACAGCATGCCAATAACTTTCGCCAATGGTTTGAGCCGCTAGGGATTGAAGTCGGCTGGCTGGCGGGGAAACAAAAAGGCAAAGCGCGTCAGGCGCAGCAAGAGGCGATCGCCAGCGGGCAGGTGTCAATGGTGGTCGGGACGCATGCCATCTTTCAGGAGCAGGTACAGTTTAATGGCCTGGCGTTGGTCATTATTGATGAACAACACCGTTTCGGTGTTCATCAACGCTTAGCGCTGTGGGAGAAAGGCGAAGAGCAAGGTTTCCATCCCCATCAACTGATTATGACCGCTACGCCGATTCCGCGCACTCTGGCGATGACCGCCTACGCCGATCTGGATACCTCAACCATTGATGAATTGCCGCCGGGGCGTACGCCGGTTACGACTGTCGCGATCCCCGATACGCGCCGGGCGGAAATTATTGCCCGGGTTAAAAGCGCCTGTGGCGAGGAAGGCCGCCAGGCATATTGGGTTTGTACGCTGATTGAAGAATCGGACGTTTTGGAAGCGCAAGCGGCTGAAGCCACGTGGGAAGAGCTCAAAGTCGCGCTGCCGGAACTACAGGTCGGCCTGGTGCATGGCCGCATGAAACCCCAGGAAAAACAGGCCGTCATGCAGGCCTTTAAACAGGGCGAATTACAATTACTGGTCGCGACCACGGTGATTGAGGTAGGCGTGGATGTTCCTAACGCCAGCCTAATGATCATTGAAAACCCGGAACGTCTTGGCCTCGCGCAGTTGCACCAATTGCGTGGACGTGTCGGGCGTGGCGCGGTGGCCTCACACTGCGTGCTACTGTATAAAGCGCCGCTGAGCAAAACTGCGCAGAAACGGCTGCAGGTACTGCGCGACAGCAATGATGGCTTTGTCATCGCGCAGTGTGATTTGGAGATTCGCGGTCCGGGCGAGCTACTCGGCACGCGCCAAACCGGTAATGCCGAATTCAAAGTGGCCGACCTGCTGCGTGACCGAGAGATGATCCCCGAGGTGCAGCGTGTTGCCCGCCACATCCACCAGCATTACCCTGAGCAAGCACAGGCGTTAATTGAGCGCTGGCTTCCGGAAACCGAGCGCTATACCAACGCCTGATCCGGCAAGCTTAATTTTCCACTATCTTTGCGTAGCTATCGGCCAGATGATCAATAAACAGGCGTACGGAGGGCAACAAGCCGCGTCGCGAAGGGAAAACCGCGTGGATAATTTCTCGCCGTGGCGCCCACTCAGGCACAATGCGTATCAGTTTCCCCTCTCCGAGCGGTTCACTCAACATAATCTGCGGCAGTTGTAGCACGCCAATACCGGCAATCGCCGCATGGCGTAATGCCACCATATCGGTAGTCACAAAACGCGGCGTATGGGGCACCAGGGCATGCGCCTCATCAGGTCCATAGAGATCCCAGTAAAAATTATTTTGTGGCGCGCCTAATCCCAGGCTGGGTAAGCCGTTTAAATCAGCCGGTGAAACCGGAAAGCCATGCGATTGAAGTAAATCGGGGCTGGCAACCAGACATTGTCCCCGATCGGAGAGCACACGCATCACCAAATTGCTGTCTTCCAGCGGCGCTGGCCGTACACGGATGGCGACATCGACCGATTCGCCGACGACATCTACACGTCGATTGGTGGCTTCAAGGTGCAGATTGATATGCGGATAACGCAGCATAAACGCCGTCAACATTTCGCCAACGTGTAAATGCAACAGCGCCACCGGACAAGTGACTCGCAATGTGCCCCGAGGTTCCGCCCACTGCATATCCACCGACTCTTGCGCCGCTTCCGCCTCAACCAGCATCGCTTTGCAATGCTCGTAGTATGTCCGCCCGATATCGGTCATTGCGAAGTTACGCGTCGAACGCTGGATTAAACGTACGCCGAGGCGCTCTTCCAGCATTGCGATACGTCGGCTGAGCTTCGACTTGGGCATCCCCAGCGCCCGCCCTGCCGGCGCGAATCCGCCATGATCGACCGACTGGACAAAATAATAGAGTTCGTTCAGGTCAAACACATCCCCTCCACTGTCCTAACAAAGGAACTATGATTTCTATTTTTGCCATCTTTACCGTTCGTCGTTCTATAATTATGCTTTCACCCAGACGAACACGTTGTTTTCAGGAGAAGAGGCATGAAAAAAATTCTGGGTGTTTATAGCGCTCCGCGTCCTCACTGGGTCGGTGATGGTTTTCCGGTTCGCTCGGTATTTTCTTACAACAACCAAGGTAACGCCATTGTCCGGTGAACCACCGCTTATGCCGATTCGCCGGGCAGTATTTAACTAAAGGAGAACGACAATGAGTAAACCTTACATTCGCCTTAATAAAGATGACGCCGCGGTACTATTGGTCGATCACCAAACAGGCTTGCTATCTCTGGTGCGCGATATCGATCCTGATAAATTCAAAAATAATGTGTTGGCGCTGGCCGATATGGCCGAATACTTTAAGCTGCCAACCATTTTGACCACCAGCTTTGAAACCGGTCCGAATGGACCTTTGGTGCCAGAGCTAAAAGAAAAATTCCCTACTGCGCCCTATATTGCACGGCCCGGCAACATTAATGCCTGGGATAACGAAGATTTCGTGAAAGCCGTCAAAGCCACCGGTAAAAAGCAACTGATTATTGCCGGGGTAGTTACCGAGGTTTGCGTGGCTTTCCCTACGCTCTCCGCGCTGGCAGAAGGCTTTGACGTATTTGTCATTACCGATGCCTCCGGTACGTTTAACGAAATGACGCGCAATGCCGCATGGCAGCGCATGTCACAGGCAGGCGCGCAGTTAATGACGTGGTTTGGCGCGGCGGGTGAACTGCATCGCGACTGGCGTAATGATATTGAGGGGCTGGGTACGCTATTCTCAAACCACATCCCGGATTATCGCAATTTAATGACCGCCTACGCGAAGCTTACCGACAATAAACCCCTGGCATAATTTCACCGCCGGAGGAAATTGTCTTACGTTAAGAGGGGCGCCGTGCTCCTCTTTTTCCGCTCCGTTCGTTTTATATCCCTTGTGTTTTACGCGCCCGTATAGCAAACGATTGCTTTTGCCCGACAGAAGATTAAAATCGCCACTTTCTTTCCGAGGGATCAGAAACTATGTCCGCAAGCCCCAGTGAAATCGCCGCATCTGCCGAAAAAGGCAAAGCACAGAGCGAATTGATTTATCGTCTGGAAGACCGCCCGCCATTGCCACAAACCTTGTTTGCCGCCTGCCAACATCTGTTGGCGATGTTTGTTGCGGTTATCACACCTGGGTTATTGATTTGTCAGGCCTTAAGCCTGCCGGCACAGGACACACAGCACATTATCAGCATGTCGCTGTTCGCTTCTGGCGTCGCCTCTTTACTACAGATTAAAACCTGGGGGCCGGTCGGCTCGGGTTTACTCTCGATTCAGGGCACCAGTTTTAACTTCGTGACGCCATTAATTATGGGTGGAATGGCGCTCAAAAGTGGCGGCGCGGATGTACCCACCATGATGGCGGCACTGTTTGGCACGCTGATGGTTGCCTCCTGCACGGAGATGGTTTTGTCACGCGTATTGCACCTGGCAAGGCGGATAATCACGCCATTGGTTTCTGGCATTGTGGTGATGATTATTGGCCTCTCGTTGATTCAGGTCGGCTTGACCTCGATTGGCGGCGGCTTTAGCGCGATGAACGATCACACTTTCGGCGCGCCTAAAAATTTGCTACTGGCAGGTGCAGTGCTGGTAGTGATTATTTTACTCAATCGCCAACGCAATCCGTACCTGCGCGTTGCCTCATTGGTGATTGCCATGGCAGTAGGTTACCTGTTGGCATGGGCGCTGGGCATGTTGCCGGAGACCATTGAGGCAACCAATACCGCCTTGATTGCCGTGCCAACGCCTCTCTACTATGGCCTCGGGTTTGACTGGAACCTTATCATCCCGCTGGTGCTGGTCTTTATGGTGACCTCACTGGAAACTATCGGCGATATTACCGCCACTTCAGACGTTTCGGAGCAACCGGTTAGCGGCCCGTTATATATGAAGCGTTTGAAGGGTGGCGTTCTGGCTAATGGCCTTAACTCTTTTGTATCCGCGCTTTTCAATACGTTTCCTAACTCCTGCTTCGGGCAAAATAACGGCGTAATACAACTCACTGGCGTTGCTAGCCGCTATGTCGGGTTTGTCGTAGCGCTAATGCTGATTATTTTAGGGCTGTTCCCGGCAGTGAGTGGGTTCGTACAACATATTCCTGAGCCTGTGTTAGGCGGTGCCACTATTGTCATGTTCGGTACTATTGCCGCCTCCGGTGTGCGCATTGTTTCCCGCGAACCATTGAATCGCCGTGCGATTATGATTATTGCGCTATCGCTGGCTGCCGGGTTGGGCGTCTCGCAGCAACCCTTAATTTTGCAGTTTGCGCCCGATTGGCTGAAAACCTTGCTCTCTTCCGGTATTGCAGCGGGCGGTATTACCGCTATTATTCTGAACTTGGTATTCCCGCAAGAAAAATAGTCTTCCCGGGGCGGCGCTTATCCGCCCCGATTTTGGAATCCATCTCGCGTTTTATCCGACTTTACAACCGGGCGGTTGAGACCGGGCGGTAATTCAGGCATAACATCCAGTGACCGGAAATTCATAGGGAAGGATGCAATGAAGTTCATCGGAAAATTTCTCTTTACGCTACTGCTACTGCTGCTACTCCTGATCGTGGTGGTATACGTTTTACTGCAAACGCGCTGGGGCGCAGGCTGGGTAAGCCGTTGGATCACGGATAATACGGACTATCATCTTTCCGTAACCAAAATTGAGCATAACTTCTCTAATCCTTCCCACTTTATCCTGGATGATTTTAGCTTCGGTCACGATGGGCAGCCCGCTATTGTGGTGGCGAAGCGAGTCGATCTTGGGCTGGCGTTGACTCAGTTTAGCGATCCGCTGCATTTCGATACTATCACCCTACATGAGGGTGTGCTGAACGCCGCTAATATGGCCAACCGCATCGCCTGGCCAATGCGCGCTAACCGCCTACAACTTAATGAGATGGCGATTAATAGCCCGCAAAGCGCACTGCCGTTCAGCGCCGGGCAAGTGACTGGCGGCGTGATACCGTGGAAACCCGAAGTCGGCGATTTGCTGGGAAATAACGCCAGTTTCCAAATGAGCGCCACAACCATGAAGCTCGATGGTGTAGTGGGAAATAATGTGCTGATTCAGGGGCGTATCGCCAACAATCAATGGGTGTTTAGTAACGTGGGCGCTGATTTAGCGCGGGGTTCAATGACCGGTAGCGCGCAGCGTGACGCGCAGGGTAACTGGAACATCGCCAGGTTGCGTCTGACCGATATCCGCCTGCAAACCGATCGGACGTTACAGGATTTTCTGAAACCGCTCATGGCGCTGCCCTCCATTCATATCGATCGCATGGATATGACCGATGCCCGGCTGCAAGGGCCAGATTGGGCAGTGACCGATCTTGATCTGGCGCTGAAGGATTTCACGTTGCGCGGCGAGGACTGGCAAAGCGACGGCGGCTCTCTCTCGATGAACGCCAGTAACTTTATCAATGGGCGCCTTGAGCTGAATGATCCGATTCTCAACCTCAGTTTCTCTCCGCAGGGCATACAGATTACGCAGTTCAGTTCACGCTGGGTCAATGGGCTGGTACGCGCCGAGGGTAACTGGGCGCGTCAGAATAAACGCTTAACGCTGGATGAGTTGATGCTGGCGGGGCTGGAATATACCTTGCCGGATAACTGGCGTGACCGCTGGATGCAGCCGCTACCGGGCTGGCTCGACAGTGTGGCAGTCACCAAATTTAGCGGTAACCGCAACCTGGTTATTGATATTAATCCGGATTTTCCTTTCCAGATGACCGCGCTGGACGGTAACGGCAGCAATTTGCTGATGGCGCGTAATCACCAGTGGGGCATTTGGTCGGGCTCGCTGAACTTCAATGCGGCGGAAGCGACGTTCAATCGCACCGATTTACGTCATCCCTCAATTGCACTCACCGCTGATGATAATCAAATTAAGGTGACCGAGCTGAGCGCGTTTACCGGTACCGGTATGGTGGAAAGCCTGGCGACGCTTGATCAAGCGCCAACCCGTAACCTGGCGCTAACGCTTAACGGGCGTTCGGTTCCGGCTAACCTCCTGCATAACTGGGGTTGGCCAGCCGTCTCGCTGGAAGGGGATGCGACGATGCAGTTAAAACTTAATGCCAGCCTCGCCGCCGGGACGCCGCTGAAATCCACGGCAAATGGTACGCTGACCATTAATAAGGATCAGCAGTCAGTACAACAAACGCTGCATAACGGCGCGCTACAACCCTAGCCAAACCGCAACGGGCGGCATTCAACCGCCCGTTCGCTGGCCAATTAGCCGCCAGAACCACCGGCTTCCAGCGGGCCATCCGGATCGGCTGGCAACACGATATAAACACCTTCGAATACCGCGCCACACTCATCATTGCCAAACAATTCAACCTCTAGCTGAACGCGCGCTTTGCGCCCGCGCGCTAAACGATCAAGATCGCCACTGAGCGACCCTAAATCCGCCACCGCCCCCGGCCTGCCCATAATCGGATGGCTATAGCGGATATGCGCGTCGGCCAAAATAATCGTGCCGCCTAAGTGGCGTTCGCGTAGCAACAGCCAAATCAATCCCCAGCCGGTCAGTGTAGCGAGTGAAAACAGGCTGCCGGCGAAAAGGGTATGGTGTGGATTCTGGTTGCCGGTTTCCGGCATGGTGGTAATAAATTTCTGGCCGGTATATTGCGTGATACGCACCCCCATCTTTTCACTGAGGGGGATATGGTCATACCATGCCTGCTGCAACTGCCCGCACCAGTCAGCGCGGTGCAAAATATCATCCAGCGTAATCACTGGCTTGATCATCAAAAAATGGCGCACTGGCGTGGTTTGCGGCGCGGTAATTTCCCCTTCGTTGAAGTAACCCAACTTGGCAAAGAAATCCACTGCGTCTTCGCGCGCGCTACACACCACACGCTTTGCGCCTTCCTGCCGCGCCACCGACTCCAGCGTCATCGCTACCAGCGTTCCCAGCCCTTTTCCCTGAACGGAAGGATGCACCGCCAGAAAACGGATCGCGGCTTCATTATCGGCATTGATATATAACCGCCCAATGGCAACCGGCTCGCCCTGTTCGTCCACCACCATTTGATGATGCGCCATCGCGTCCCAGGCATCGCGCTCCGATCCCTGCGGCTGATGTAACGGTTTCCGCAGCATTTCCCAGCGAAATTGATAATAGATAGCCAATTCTTCGGCTGTTTCAGGAACGCGAAGGTGATACATAAAATGATTCTCTCTTTCTGAGCCCGTATGGCCTAACCCTTGCCGTTCAGCTAAATGCCTCACACTTGCAACCAGAAGGTGACTGGGCCGTCATTCACCAGCGCCACTTGCATATCAGCGGCGAAACGCCCGGTTTCCGTGGCAATGCCATGCGCCTGGCAACACGCGGTAAAATAATGGTACAAGCGCTCCGCTTCCACAGGCTCCGCTCCGCCGGAAAAACCCGGCCGCATTCCTTTTTGCGTATCCGCCGCCAACGTAAACTGTGAAACCACCAGCACGCTACCTCCGGCCTGCTGAACGTTTAGATTCATCTTGCCATTTTCATCGCCAAAGATGCGATACCCAAGCACACGCTCAGTTAAGCGCTGCGCTTTTTGTTCGGTATCGCCCTTTTCTACGCCCAGTAAAACCAGTAACCCGGCGCCAATTTCACCCACGGTTTCCCCTGCAACGGTAACGCTGGCATTTAGTACGCGTTGAATTAACGCAATCATACTTCCTCGTGTTTGATTTCTTGCTCTTCTCTTCGCTGTTGACGGTAGTCCGACAATGTGGCGGTGACCTCCGCGCCCAGCAACACGATGCACCACGTCCAGTAAACCCATAAGAAGAGTATAGGTACGACGGCCAGTACACCATAAATTAACTGGTATGAAGGAAACATCGTAACATAGAGCGCAAAGCCTTTTTTGCCCAACTCAAACAGTAGGCCAGCCACCAGCGCGCCGATTAATGCATCACGCGGCGGAACACGTGCAGTAGGAACAATGCTGTAAAGCAGCCAAAACGCCAGACAAGAGAGCAATAACGGAAAGATCCGCAGCACAGAATCAACCAAGCCGGTCACCCCGGTCACCGCCACCCAACGTAGCGACAACAGATAGGAGCTAATGGCTAAGCTGGCCCCCGCCAATAGCGGGCCTAACGTTAAAATCATCCAGTAAACGGCGAAGGAGTAAACCAGCGGGCGCTTTTTACTACTGCGCCAAATCACGTTTAAAGCGCTGTCGACCGAATGCATCAGCAGTAATGCGGTGACAATTAACCCAATGGCGCCGAACACGGTCATTTTATTGACGTTAGCGACAAACTGCTCCAGATAGTGCTGGATAGTGCTACCGGCCGCTGGCATAAAATTAGCAAAAATAAAGTTTTTAAGCTGAACGCTGATCTCTGAAAAGACCGGGAAGGCTGCGAAGAGAGCGAAAACTACCGCAATTAAGGGAACCAGCGCCAGCAAGGAAACAAACGCCAAGTGCCCGGCTAACGTCGTCATCCCATCGCTATCAATCCGATGCCATAATAGTTTCCCCCACGCGACCGCCGCACGCACTCTGCCGCGCTCTGCGTTTCCCCCGGCCATCATGCCAGGCGGCTGGCGAAGTAACCTGGCACCACACCCGCATCCGTCACGTGAACACTGGTAATACCCAATGCCCGCGCCGCTTCAATGTTTGCCAGATTATCGTCAAAAAACACCGCTTGCCCGGCGGTAACGCCCTCTTCCGCCAAGACTTTTTGGTAGATTTGCGGCTCCGGTTTACGCACCCCCATATCCTGCGAGAGATAAAGTTTATCTGCCGCTTGTTGAACTTCAGGGTATTGCGAGGGCCAATATTTGCAGTGTAAACGGTTGGTATTGGAGAGAATGACGACGCGTTCGCCCTGTTCACGCAGGCGAGTCATAATATTGATGACCTCCGGACGCACCCCGACAAAAACCGCCTGCCAGCCAGCGGTAAATTGCTCAAATCCGAGTGCAATATCTAATTCCGCGCACAGGTTAGCAGCGAATTGCTCATCGCTGATTTCGCCCCGTTCATGTTGTTCGAAATTTTTGCCCATCTGAAAACGGCTTTGTAATAACGCTAACGGAACACGACCCAGATCGCTCCAGACACCGAGCACCCGATTGAAATCAATATCAACAATGACGTTACCTAAATCAAAGATATACAGCATGGTCATCTCCTTTTGCTCCGTTTTACTATTCACTCTAGCGGTAAAATGTCTGGCTGAACAGGTCAGACCGCAAAGGAAATCAGAAATCGGAACAGTGCGCAGAGAATAGGATGCAAACGATGATTTTTTATGGCGGGCAGGGATTAACAGGCAAAAAAAAGCCCCGTTAACGGGGCCTTTCAATCAATCTACTAACCAAAAAATTAAACGTCTTTGCTACCGCGAGCGGCGCGTTTACGATCGTTTTCGGTCAGATGACGCTTACGAATACGTACCGATATCGGCGTAACTTCGACCAGTTCATCATCATCAATGAACTCCAGCGCCTGCTCCAGTGACATTTTCACCGGCGGAACCAAGGTCGTCGCTTCATCAGTACCGGAAGCACGCATGTTAGTCAGTTTCTTACCGGTCAGGCAGTTAACCGTCAGGTCATTAGAACGGCTATGAATACCGATGATTTGGCCTTCATAGACTTCTGCACCGTGACCAAGGAACAATTTACCGCGATCCTGCAAGCTGAACAGGGCGAACGCGACCGCTTTACCCTGACCGTTAGAAATCAGTACGCCATTCTGACGCTGGCCAATTTCACCCGGACGAACATCATCGTAGTGGCTGAAGGTGGAGTACAGCAGACCAGTACCGGATGTCATGGTCATAAACTCGGTACGGAAACCGATCAAGCCACGAGCCGGAATCAGGTAATCCAGACGAATACGACCTTTGCCGTCCGGAATCATGTCCTTCACATCGCCTTTACGCTCACCCATCGCCTGCATCACCGAACCCTGGTGCTGCTCTTCGATATCCAGCGTCACGTTTTCAAAAGGTTCTTGCATGCGGCCATCAATCATACGGTTGATAACTTTCGGACGTGATACCGCCAGCTCAAACCCTTCACGACGCATGTTTTCAATCAACACCGACAGGTGAAGCTCGCCACGGCCGGAAACACGGAACGCATCAGCGTCATCGGTTTCTTCTACACGCAGCGCAACGTTGTGCACTAACTCTTTGTTCAGACGCTCAAGAATCTGACGAGAGGTAACGTATTTGCCCTCTTTACCGCAGAACGGCGAGGTATTAACGTTGAAGAACATGGTTACCGTTGGCTCATCCACGCTCAGCGCTGGCAGCGCTTCAACGTTTTGCGGATCGCAAATAGTGTCGGAAATGTTCAGTTCGCCCAAACCGGTGATGGCAATAATATCGCCCGCTTCCGCTTCAGTCGCATCAATACGCTCCAGCCCCAGATGGGTCAGCACTTTGCCGACTTTACCGTTACGGGTTTTGCCTTCGCTATCAATGATAGTCACTTGTTGGTTCGGTTTTACTTTACCGCGTTTGATGCGACCAATGCCGATAACACCCACATAGTTGTTGTAGTCCAACTGCGAAATCTGCATTTGGAACGGCGCTTCCAACTCCACTTTCGGTGGAGATACATGGTCGACAATCGCCTGATACAGCGGCGTCATATCATCGGCCATCTCGGAATGGTCAGTACCGGCAATACCATTCAGCGCGGACGCATAGATGATAGGGAAATCAAGCTGCTCATCGGTCGCGTCAAGGTTTACGAACAGGTCAAAAACCTGGTCGACAACCCAATCAGGACGCGCGCCAGGACGGTCAACTTTGTTGATAACCACGATTGGCTTCAGGCCGTTAGCAAAGGCCTTTTTGGTCACGAAACGCGTTTGCGGCATCGGGCCGTCCATCGCATCAACAACCAACAGCACTGAGTCAACCATAGACATTACGCGCTCTACCTCGCCACCGAAGTCGGCGTGTCCTGGAGTATCAACGATGTTGATGCGGTAGTCGTTCCATTTAATAGCGGTGTTTTTCGCGAGGATAGTAATCCCGCGTTCTTTCTCCAGATCGTTGGAGTCCATTACGCGCTCGGTTGCTTCAGTACGCTCATCAAAGGTACCGGATTGTTGCAACAGTTTGTCGACCAGCGTGGTTTTCCCATGGTCAACGTGCGCAATAATGGCGATGTTACGCAAATTTTCGATCACAGCTTTGCCTCAGGCATTAGAAATAGCGCGCTATTGTACACGGATTAATCGAAGGACTGAACAGGATCACACTTTTCACAGAAAGATTGTCGTCAGGATTGCTTTTAACGCCGTTTCGAGTGCAAAAAATGCACTCAGGCGGCGTTTTGCACCAAAATAGTGCCCTTAAATCACCCCAATGCACCATCATGGTGCGCGACATCCATTATGGTGCAGTTCCCGATTCACGAGAGGGCGCATAATAGCGCCTTTTCGGGTAAATAAAAAAGTTGGCATAGAATTCGCTTTAAACAGATTAAGCGAAAACGGCAGTTTCCATAACGGTTAATAGCTTGTCTGAGAACCCGGCATCGTAGTTGTACGCAACGCTTTACGCCTAACAGCTACATAAAAGTTCTCGAACCACGACGACAATGACAATATCCAGGAGAGTTGAGTATGTCCGCTGAACACGTTCTGTCGATGATGAACGAGCACGAAGTAAAGTTCGTTGACCTGCGCTTTACCGATACTAAAGGTAAAGAACAGCACGTTACTATTCCCGCGCACCAGGTTAATGCCGACTTCTTCGAAGAAGGTAAAATGTTTGATGGCTCGTCTATTGGCGGCTGGAAAGGCATTAATGAGTCCGATATGGTTCTGATGCCGGATGCAAGCACCGCCGTTATCGACCCGTTCTACGAAGATCCGACGCTGATCATCCGTTGTGACATTCTCGAGCCTGGCACCATGCAAGGTTATGACCGCGATCCGCGTTCCATCGCGAAACGCGCGGAAGATTTCCTGCGCTCTTCCGGTATCGCCGATACCGTCCTGTTTGGGCCTGAGCCAGAGTTCTTCCTGTTTGATGATATTCGTTTTGGCAGCAGCACCTCGGGTTCACATGTGGCGATCGATGATATCGAAGCAGCATGGAACACCGGTAAAGAATATGAAGGCGGCAACAAAGGCCACCGTCCGGGTATCAAAGGCGGTTACTTCCCGGTTCCGCCGGTCGATTCTTCACAAGACATTCGTTCTGCCATGTGTTTGACCATGGAGCAGATGGGTCTGGTTGTTGAAGCTCATCACCATGAAGTGGCCACTGCAGGTCAAAACGAAGTGGCTACCCGCTTCAATACCATGACCAAGAAAGCCGACGAAATTCAGATCTATAAATATGTCGTGCACAACGTTGCGCATGCCTACGGTAAAACCGCAACCTTTATGCCGAAACCTATTTTCGGTGATAACGGTTCAGGTATGCACTGCCATATGTCTTTGTCTAAAGGCGGCACCAACCTGTTTGCGGGTGATAAATACGGCGGCCTGTCTGAAACCGCGCTGTTCTACATCGGCGGTATTATCAAGCACGCAAAAGCGATCAACGCCCTGTCAAACCCGACGACTAACTCTTACAAGCGTCTGGTCCCGGGTTACGAAGCACCGGTTATGTTGGCTTACTCTGCGCGTAACCGTTCCGCCTCAATCCGTATTCCGGTGGTTGCCAGCCCGAAAGCGCGTCGTATCGAAGCGCGCTTCCCGGATCCGGCGGCTAACCCATACCTGGCGTTCTCCGCCCTGCTGATGGCGGGTCTTGACGGTATCATCAACAAAATCCATCCTGGCGATGCGATGGATAAAAACCTGTATGACCTGCCGCCGGAAGAAGAAGCTGAAATTCCAAAAGTAGCAGGTTCATTAGAAGAAGCGCTGAATGCACTGAGCGAAGACCGTGAGTTCTTGACTCGTGGCGGCGTGTTCACTGATGAAACGATTGATGCTTACATCGAACTGCGTAAGTCTGAAATGGACCGCGTGCGTATGACGCCGCACCCGGTAGAGTTTGAGTTGTACTACAGCGTTTAATTAAGTTGTTTTTGTTGCCGTGGAAACTTTAGCCCATCCTCGTGATGGGCTTTTTTCTCCATCCGGGCGTGCTTCACGCCGCGCAACCACTATAATGCACCAAAATGGTGCTTATGCCTCCGGGCCCAGGAGAACGCTGTATGGCAACCGGCACGCTGCCCGATGCTGGGCAGATTCTCAACTCGCTAATTAATAGTATCTTACTGATTGATAGCGAATTAGTGATCCACTACGCCAATCCCGCGGCGCAACAATTGCTGGCGCAAAGCTCACGTAAACTGTTCGGTACCCCGTTGCCGGAACTGATGGGCTATTTTTCGCTCAATGTCGACGTGATGCGCGAAAATCTTGATGCCGGGCAGGGGTTTACCGATAGCGAAGTCACGCTGGTCGTGGATAGTCGGGCACACATTATGTCCCTGACGGCTCAACGCCTGCCGGATGGTTTTATCCTGCTGGAGATGGCGCCGATGGATAATCAACGCCGCCTTAGTCAGGAGCAAATTCAACATGCTCAACAGGTTGCAGCACGTGATTTAGTGCGTGGGCTGGCGCATGAAATAAAGAATCCGCTCGGCGGGTTACGCGGCGCGGCGCAGTTGCTCGCCAGAGCGCTGCCAGATCCGGCATTAACCGAATACACCAAAGTTATCATTGAGCAGGCCGACCGTCTGCGAAATTTAGTTGATCGGCTGTTAGGGCCTCAGCAGCCGGGGATGCATGTTACGCAGAGCATTCATCAGGTTGCGGAACGCGTGGTAAACCTGGTTTCGATGGAGCTACCGGATAATGTGTCGCTGGTGCGTGATTATGACCCTAGCTTACCGGAACTCCCGCATGACCCGGATCAGATTGAGCAAGTGTTACTTAATGTAGTGCGTAACGCGCTACAGGCGCTGGGTGAAACCGGCGGCACCATTACCTTGCGCACCCGGACGGCATTTCAACTCACGCTGCATGGCGTACGTTATCGGCTGGTCGCACGTATTGATGTCGAAGATGATGGTCCGGGCATTCCGGCTCAGTTACAGGATACGTTGTTTTATCCGATGGTGAGCGGGCGCGAAGGCGGCACCGGTTTGGGGCTCTCTATCGCCCGCAGCTTAATCGATCAGCACTCTGGCAAGATTGAGTTTAACAGTTGGCCTGGACATACCGAATTTTCGGTTTATCTGCCTATTCGTAAGTAGAGGTTTCTATGCAACGAGGGATAGTTTGGATCGTCGATGACGATAGCTCCATCCGCTGGGTGCTTGAACGTGCGCTCACGGGAGCCGGTTTAAGCTGCGCCACCTTTGATAGTGGTAACGAAGTGCTGGAAGCGCTGGCAACCAAAACCCCAGACGTTTTATTGTCAGATATTCGTATGCCGGGTATGGATGGATTGGCGCTCCTCAAACAAATTAAGCAACGCCATCCGATGTTGCCGGTGATCATCATGACCGCGCATTCCGATCTGGATGCCGCGGTGAGCGCCTATCAGCAAGGCGCGTTTGACTACCTGCCGAAGCCGTTTGATATTGATGAAGCGGTGGCGTTGGTCGAGCGTGCAATCAGCCACTATCAGGAGCAGCAGCAACCGCGTAATCAACCGGTCAATGGGCCCACAACCGATATTATTGGCGAAGCGCCCGCCATGCAGGATGTGTTCCGGATTATTGGACGGCTATCGCGCTCCTCCATTAGCGTATTAATTAATGGTGAATCCGGCACCGGTAAAGAATTGGTCGCTCATGCTTTACACCGTCATAGCCCGCGAGCCAAAGCGCCCTTCATTGCGCTGAATATGGCGGCGATACCAAAAGACTTAATTGAGTCTGAATTATTTGGCCATGAGAAAGGCGCGTTTACCGGCGCCAATCAAATTCGCCAAGGGCGCTTTGAACAGGCGGATGGCGGTACGCTGTTTTTGGATGAAATTGGCGATATGCCGCTGGATGTGCAAACACGTCTGTTACGCGTATTGGCCGATGGTCAGTTCTATCGCGTGGGTGGCTACGCACCGGTAAAAGTTGATGTGCGTATTATTGCCGCGACACACCAGAACCTTGAGCTACGCGTGCAAGAAGGTAAATTCCGCGAAGATCTGTTCCACCGTTTAAACGTCATTCGTGTGCACCTGCCGCCACTACGTGAACGTCGAGAAGATATTCCTCGCCTGGCGCGTTATTTCCTGCAGGTGGCCGCGCGTGAGTTGGGGGTTGAGGCCAAAATTCTGCATCCGGAAACTGAAACCGCGCTAACGCGGCTGCACTGGTCAGGCAACGTACGCCAACTGGAAAACACCTGTCGCTGGCTGACGGTTATGGCCGCCGGGCAAGAGGTATTGATCCAGGACTTACCCGCAGAGTTGTTTGAAACGACGACGCCCGATAATAGCACGGTACAATCGCTGCCTGACAGTTGGGCCACGCTGCTGGCGCAATGGGCCGATCGCGCCTTACGCTCCGGTCATCAAAACCTGCTGTCAGAAGCGCAACCTGAAATGGAGCGCACTCTGCTGACCACCGCGTTACGCCATACCCAAGGGCATAAGCAAGAAGCGGCTCGCCTGCTAGGTTGGGGAAGAAATACCCTGACGCGGAAATTAAAAGAGCTGGGAATGGAGTAAGCGCAAGGAAATTGTAAAAAGGCTACTTATTGCACAATTTGATGCGGTAATTAGTCTTTACAGACCGGTGTCGTTAAGTATTATTCTCAGCGGCTATCGGGAGGAATATCATGTTCGAATCACTCATTAACTTTGTGTCGCAAAGCGCCGAGGCGGGGACGGCAGTAAGCCATTCTCCACAAACGGCGTTAGCCGCCGTGCTTTGCGCAGTGATGATTAATTTGTTCAGTTGAGCATGAAAAGGCCGGGTTATGACCCGGCCTTTTGCTTTCTGGCGATTGCCGCTTATATCACGCGCGAAAACTGCTGCATGCGCGCCTTCTGGCGCAGGTAGACATCAAAACACATACAGATATTCCGGATCAGTAACCGCCCTTTTGCGGTGACCTGCAGCCCTTTCTCATCGCAATCCACCAGCCCATCAGCGATAAATGGGCGCAGTAACGCCAAGTCTTCAGCAAAATAGTCAGTGAAATCAATTTTCCACTGCTGCTCAATCTCGGCAAAGCGCAGCGAGAAATTACAAATCAGCGTCTTAATCACATCGCGGCGCAAACAATCATCTTCCGTCAACGCCAGGCCACGCCAGAGACCATGCTGGCATTTTTCAACGCTGGCATACCAGGCATTCAGCTCTTTCTGGTTCTGCGCGTAGCAGTCACCCAACATACTGATTGCTGACACGCCCATTCCCAGTAAATCTGAATCGCCCTGCGTGGTATACCCCTGAAAGTTACGATGCAATTTCCCTTCACGCTGCGCAACAGCCAATTCATCATCCGGACGGGCGAAATGATCCATCCCGATAAATTGATATCCCTCAGCGGTGAGCGTGGCGATAGTTTGCTGCAGAATATCGAGTTTCTGACTGGCGTTCGGCAACTCTTCTTCTTTAATTTTACGCTGAGCGGCAAACAGTGCCGGGAGGTGTGCATAATTAAACACGCTAAGGCGGTCGGGATTCAGTTCAGCCACTTTTTTTAAGGTAAAGGCAAAACTTTCCGGCGTCTGTTTCGGTAAACCGTAAATCAGATCGATATTGCTGGAAGTAAAGCCAAGCCGACGGGCGCGCTCAATCAAGGCGAAGATGAAGGCTTCATCCTGTACCCGATTAACCCTCTCCTGTACCTCTTTATTAAAGTCCTGCACACCCATGCTAAGACGGTTAAAGCCCGCGGCGCGTAGGTGATCCAGCACATCCAGCTCAATTTCACGTGGATCAACCTCAATCGACAATTCCGCTTCGTCGCTAAAACAGAAGTTTTCACGTAATAAGGTGATCAGGCGAGTAATTTGCGATTTGTTCAGATAGGTCGGCGTACCGCCGCCCCAGTGCATCTGCGTGACGGTACGCTGGTTAAACAGCGGCGCACGATGACGAATTTCCTGCGCCAACACATCCAGATATCGATCGGCTTTATGCTGCTGGCGCGTTACCTGCTTATTGCAACCGCAGAAGTAACAAAGACGATGACAAAACGGAATGTGAATATAGAGCGAAAGCGGGCGCTGCGGATAACGCTGCGCGGCGTGAGTAAAATCTTTCTCGGTGAACGCCTGACTAAACTCTAGCGCGGTGGGGTAAGAGGTATAACGCGGCCCGGAATAGTTATATTTCTGAATCAGGCCCGGATCCCATTCAATCTGTGGCAATGACATGATCACTCCTTCCGTTTACGGCGTATTACCGACCGTGGCAAGGGCGCTGGCGGATGTCGTTGCCGGCTAACGGTCGCTCGGCGCAACCGAGATTTCAGCCGCGCCAGACGCCGTAGTTTAACCAATAACCGGATCAGAAAATACGCCAGAAAAAGGGCCAAAATTGATCCAGGCCAAAACATATCGGAAAACCTTAATAGAGAGACAGAGCGTTTATCAGAACGTCCATCAAATAATGCCTAAAGGCGCTTAATTACCACCTTTAAGCAGACGATACATATCCTCTTCACCTTCATCATCTTCAATATCGTCATCCAAATCGATACCCAACTGTTCCATCAACGCATCAATACGATCGAGTGTTTGATCGAGCCAGGCCTGGTCGCTGGCAGGCAGCGTCTCGCCATTTTCCAGGCGGTCCAACAGCGTATCCAGACGCTCATCGTTTTCCAGCGCCGCCAGCTCTTCTTGTGGATTGAGCGTGGGCTTAGGCGCGGCTTTCGCTTTTGGCTGCGGCTTAACTACCGGCGCTTTATCTTCAGCGATTAATGCAATGGGTTTCTTGCTACCGATACGTGGATCTTTCGTGGCGGCGCCGCGACCTTTATTTTGCCCGGCGACCACTGGATTCGCACGGCTGCCGGATGCATTGCCGCGATGTTTTTTATCACGCTTTTGATTGCGCGCTTCCTGATTGAGTTCTTCGCGCGTTTTACGTTTTGCTTTTGGCGCGGATGTTCGGTTTTGGGGCGCTCGTGCAGGTTGCTTCATGATGTCGACTCTCAGGGTTTTTACTCAGTATATACTCTAAATAATTCGAGCTGCAGAAAGGCGACCAACGCACATGAAGCTTGAAATATGATGAGTATGGAATTGCGGCGGAATCTATCAGAAACCAGGCAAAGAAAAAAGGCGACAGGTCACCCTGTCGCCTTTTTTCGCACCTTCCGTAGAAGGACAGTCTTCCTTTACATCCTTTCAAGCATACAACGTCCCGGTTTTTCCCTTTGCCGTCCACTCTTCCAGAGCGTATCCATTTCCCTTCTGGCCCGCTCCATCAGACCTCAATCCTATTCCCCCCACTCTTCGCCATCATGGCTATCCGTGAGCGCTTCGTTTAAGAAGAGAGCATCAAGCTCTGAGAATTACTTTAGCTTAACTGGTTAAACTAACAATATATAAAAAAGGTTATAAACGCTGTGTTTTACAGAAAAATAAGCAATTTATTGATTAATATAATTAAATTTACAGAAACTTTTGTTTAAAAGCGCTAAAAACTGGCAGTAACAATGGCAAATATCTCACAAAATTGTTGGATAGTAAGCCACCGGGCGCGCCGCCCTCTTTACGGGTATAATGACGCCATTCGTCTCATCGACCTGATCTGGAGTTCCTATTTTGTCTGGCTGGAATTATCACGTAACCCATTTTGTCACCAGCGCACCCGATATTCGCCATCTTCCTGCGGATACGGGTATTGAAGTCGCGTTCGCGGGTCGTTCAAACGCCGGTAAATCCAGCGCATTGAACACTCTGACGAACCAGAAAAGCCTGGCTCGCACCAGTAAGACGCCCGGTCGTACGCAATTAATTAACCTCTTTCAGGTGGCAGAAGGCATCCGCCTGGTCGATTTACCCGGCTATGGTTATGCCGAAGTCCCGGAAGAGTTAAAACGTAAATGGCAGCGCGCGCTAGGGGAATACCTACAAATGCGTGACTGCCTGAAAGGTCTGGTGGTACTGATGGATATTCGCCATCCGCTAAAAGATCTCGATCAGCAGATGATTCAATGGGCGGTGGAAAGCGGCATACCGGTACTGGTGTTGTTAACCAAAGCCGATAAGCTGGCCTCCGGCGCGCGTAAAAGCCAGTTAAATATGGTACGGGAAGCCGCGCTGGGTTTTATGGGCGACGTTCAGGTAGAGATGTTCTCTTCCCTGAAGAAAATTGGCGTGGACAAACTGCGGCTAAAACTGGACCGTTGGTTTAGCGAAATCCCCCCGTCAGTAGAAACACCGGCAGAGTGAGTGGTTGGCGAGCAATGTCTTGCCATCGCGGTTCATTATCTGGCAAACGCCCAATAAAAAACGCCCCAGTCATAACGACTGGGGCGGCTAATATTCAGCCAAATCCGATTACGTGAAGTAAAAGGTCTGAAAGATAGAACATCTTACCTCTGTACCCTACGCCTTGAACTTTACCTGATTTTTTCTGAGCGAAAAAGCGTTTTTTGTAGTTAATTTTCATAAAATGGCAGCATTTTACCGACATCTGTCACAGAAAATGATTCATCCTGTGGCTTAATTACAAAAAAAGTGCTTTAGAGAGAAAAGGTTAGCGCATCCTGTAACCGAAACCCTGATGAAACGGGAAGCTGAAGCGATTAAGTAGATTTTTTTCTTATGGCTGACGGCGCTGCCTTTTATTCTGCGCAGCGCCGGCTAATCACCACCTGACGTTTAGTGCGCCTGATCCCAGTTATCGCCAACGCCCACATCAACGCGCAACGGTACATCCAGTGTCATGCTGCTTTCCATTAATTGACGAATTTTCTGATTAGCGCTTTCCACCACGCTTTGTTCCACCTCAAACACCAGCTCATCGTGAACTTGCATAATCATTTTTACACCGACGGCCTCTGGCGTTAACAGCCATTCGTCTACCGCAATCATGGCACGTTTAATAATATCTGCCGCCGTGCCCTGCATCGGCGCATTGATTGCCGCACGCTCGGCCGCTTTGCGCCGAATCGCATTACCAGACTGAATATCTGGCAGGTACAGACGGCGCCCGTCCAGCGTGGAAACATACCCCTTCTCCGCCGCTAGCTGCCGCGTGTTCTCCATATATTGCAGCACGCCAGGATAACGCTCGAAGTAAAGATCCATATATTTCTTCGCTTCGCCGGCGCCAATATTCAGTTGCCGCGATAAACCAAATGCGCTCATCCCGTAAATCAACCCGAAGTTAATCGCCTTCGCGCTACGTCGTTGCTCACCGCTCACTTTCTCCAGCGCGACGCCAAACACCTCTGCCGCCGTCGCCCGATGGATATCCTGACCTTCGGCAAACGCACCCAGCAACCCCTTATCTTGCGACAAGTGCGCCATGATCCGCAGCTCTATCTGTGAATAGTCCGCCGCCACAATGCGGTGCCCTTTTGGCGCAATGAAGGCCTGGCGAATACGACGCCCTTCTTCATTTCGTACCGGGATGTTCTGCAAGTTAGGATCGGTCGAAGACAAACGTCCGGTCGCGGTAACCGCTTGATGATAAGAAGTATGAACGCGCCCGGTGTGCGGATTAATCATCAATGGCAGTTTATCGGTATAGGTCGATTTCAGTTTGGACAAACCACGATGCTCAAGGATGACTTTTGGCAGCGGATAATCCAGCGCTAGCTCGGCCAATACTTCTTCACTGGTTGAAGGCGCGCCGCCCGGTGTTTTTTTGGTGGGCTTAATGCCCTGTTTTTCAAACAGTATAGTTTGTAGTTGCTTGGTGGAAGAGAGGTTGAAAGGTTCTCCCGCCAACTCATGCGCCTTCAGTTCCAGCTCCGATAGACGGCTGGTTAACTCTTTCGAGTGCGCGGCCAGGATATTCTGGTCGATTAAAACGCCGTTACGTTCAATCCGGGAGATGACCGTGAGTAGCGGCATTTCAATCTGTTCAAACACCGCTTTTGGCCCCGCCTGATTTTCCAGCTCAGGCCACATCTTCAAATGCAACTGGAGCGTCACATCAGCATCTTCTGCGGCATAATGCGCCGCCTGCTCTAATGCGATCTGATTGAAGGTCAGTTGATTTTTACCCTTACCGGCAATCTCTTCAAAGGTAACGGTTTTATGGTTCAACCACCGCGATGCGAGGCTGTCCATATCATGTCTACCCGCCACGCTGTTAAGCATGTATGACTCAAGCATGGTGTCAAATTTAATGCCGCCAAGCTCAATATCGTAGTTCTTCAGTACACCTCGATCGTATTTCAGGTTCTGGCCTACCTTCAGCAACCGGTTATCTTCCAATAATGGTTTCAGCTTCGCCAATACCTGCTTGCGATCTAACTGGTCTGGCGCATCAAGATAATCATGCGCAACGGGCAAATAAGCGGCCTCACCCGGTGCAACGGCAAAAGACAGCCCAATAATTTCAGCGCTGATGGTATCGAGCGAGTTGGTTTCCAGATCAAAGGCAAAAAGACCGCTATTTTGTAGCCGCGCAAGCCACTCATCAAATGTTTTGTCATCCAAAATGGTGACATAACCATCGGCGGAGAGCACGCTCACCGCTTCCGGCTGTACGGTGGTTTTTTCCACCCGTTTTTTTTGCGCAGTAAGGTTACTTTTCTTGCCCTGTAGCCATTTGCCCTCTTCCAGATCGCTTAGCCAACGCTTAAATTCGTAGTGTTTAAATAGCTCTAATAGCGCTTCTACGCTTGGTTCACTGACCGTCAGCTCTTCGCAGGTGACCTCTAATTCCACATCCGTTTTGATGGTGGCCAATTGATAGGAGAGGAAAGCGACCTCTTCATTTTCCGCAAGCTTCGCCGCCATGGTTTTGGCGCCACGGAAGGAAAGCCCGACCACTTTATCTAGCTGGTCATAAATCGCGCTCATTCCGCCTAACCCTTGCAACAAGGCCTGCGCAGTTTTCTCACCCACGCCGGGCACTCCGGGAATGTTGTCCGACGAGTCTCCCATCAATGCCAGGAAATCAATGATCAACTCCGGCGGGACACCATACTTTTCCGTGACCTCTTCCGGACCGAGCACGGTGTTATTCATGGTGTTGATCAGCGTGATATTCGGCGTCACTAACTGCGCCATATCTTTATCGCCAGTACTGATCAGCACCGCGCGCCCCTGTTGTTCCGCCTGAAGCGCCAGTGTGCCAATAACGTCATCCGCCTCCACGCCTGAAACTGCCAGTAGAGGTAACCCCATGGCTTTTACCATTTGGTGTAGTGGTTCTATCTGCGCACGCAAATCATCCGGCATCGGGGGACGATGAGATTTGTAGTGTTCAAATAACTCATCGCGAAATGTTTTTCCTTTGGCGTCAAACACCACCGCGACATGGCTCGGCTTATATTGCAATAACAGGCTACGCAACATATTAAGCACACCGTACATTGCGCCTGTTGGTTCGCCCGCGCTATTTGTCAGCGGCGGAAACGCATGGTAAGCACGATATAAATAAGAGGAGCCGTCTACCAGAATCAGCGGATTTTCTGCGATTTGAGCCATAAGTCGTCACATTCTTCGTTAGTCATTTGAATGGGGTTAAGCATGCCACAGCTTAGGTCTAAAGATGAAATTACCAGGGCAAATAACGCGATAAAGATTGCCTGGTTGCGGGCTCTCTCCCGAGATCCTTCCTGTGGATAACTTTGTGTGTAAATTTACTGGCGCAAGGTTATTTGCATAACCTGACAGTTAATTAAGAAATAAAAAACATATAATTCAATAGGTTATTGTAATATTTCAATTATTTGTAGCATTTAAAATGAAACACATCGATGTGGATATAAATATTAGGGATCCGTTAGAGAGACAACATCTCTGGCTAAAGATCGCATTAATTTACGATATTTATCCTGGTTGAAAGCGGGCTTATAAAGTGCCAATTACCGTAGGGACAAAGAGATATAACGCCGGTTTTACCGGCGTTATTGCGGGAAACTTACTTCTGCGCAACCAGGAATTTCACTACGCTGGCGTATTGCTGAACATAGTTATCCATCGAACTGGTATCCAGACCGCCGTTATTCACCATATATTTGCCGTTTACAAACATGGCGGGAACACCCTGCAAGTTGAAGTCAACCGCGGCTTTTTCTTGCTGCGAAACTAACGCTTTTACCGCGAAGCTATTCCAGGCCGCGTCATATTGTTCAGGCGTAATACCTGACGCTTTTACAAACGCGTCTTTCAGGCTTGCAGCATCAGTGATGGTTTGCGTTTTCTGAATACCGTCAAAGATAGCCGGAGTAACTTTATCTTCAACACCAAGCGCCATTGCGACCGCCCAAGCGTGCGTTACCACCGGGCCAAAATCACCGCCCAAGAAGTCAACATGGTATTTGGTAACCTTTACGCCTTCAGGCAGGCTTTTCTTCACGGTATCGCTGACGTGGTAAACACGTTCAAACTGATAGCAGTGCGGGCAGAAAAATGAGAAGAACTCTGTTACCTGAGACGCTCCCGCAACGGCAGGTTTAACAGCAACATATTGCTGGCCTTCAGAAAATTGCGCAGCGGAGGCGCTAAAGGCCAGAGCCAATCCAACCAGCGCAAACCATAACTTTTTCATCGTGAAACTCTCTCCTTAATGCAAGATCAAAATTCAGGCATTAACTGTAGCGGCGGTTCTTGCAACAGCTTGTCCTGCTCAGTAAAAATAGAAATTTGTCGGCGCCAAAAATCCTCATCCGTCATCCACGGAAAATTACGTGGAAAAGCAGGGTCTTCCCAGCGACGCACGATCCAGGCCAGATAATAAACCATGCGCATCGCGCGTAAAGGTTCAATCAGTGACAATTCGTTAATATCAAAGTCCCGGAATTCGCTGTAAGCCTCCAACAGAATATCCCACTGGATACGTTGTTCACGGCGATCGCCATTCACTAACATCCATAGATCCTGAACTGCCGGGCCATTACGCGCATCATCAAGATCGACAAAAAATGGCCCGTCACGCCAGAGAATGTTGCCGGGATGGCAATCCCCATGTAGCCGTAACGGCACCCAGTTAGTATGCCAGCTTTCATGTAAAGATTTATCTAGCCGTGCCACGCTGCGCAATAAAGCGGGTTTAAGTGAGGCAGGGATCAGGGAACACTGTTCAAGCAGCCGTTGAGGCTCGGTGAGATATTCAGCTAAACCGAAGGTTGGACGATGGCTAAATAGGCGCTGGCTTGAGGTTTGGTGAATACGAGCAATAAAACGCGCAACCCACTCCATTTGGTCCTCATTATCCGTTTCGTACTGTCGGCCGCCTAAACTCGGAAACACCGCGAACCAGAAGCCATCGTGCTGATTGAGAGTATTTCCCTGCAAGCTAAGTGGCGCCGCCAGCGGAATTTCCGCCGCCTGCAGTTCCGCCGCAAGCTGATGCTCTTCTCCGATTTGTTCAGCCGACCAGCGTTGTGGACGATAAAACTTCACCACGTAACGCTTTTTATCTTCATCAGAGAATTGATAAACCCGGTTCTCATAACTGTTTAACGCGGTCAGGCCGGATTCAACACGTAACCCAACATCCCATAATGCATCAACGATGGTGTCGGGATTTAACGTCTGAAAATTAAATGCCGCATGGCTCATATTCGCTGGCCGCTCTGTTCGCTTGATATAGCGTGTAAGGATACCACTAAATGGTAGAAAGCCAGGCGGCGGAGCGGATTTAATCCTTAATCACGCCGCGAGCGCGTAGCAGAGCAGTTTTGAAATCCTCTTCGTAATCCTTTTTCAGGCCAGGGATCACAGCGCTCTTGTCCGTACCGCGCATTTTTAGATGATAAATCAATGTATCATCCGTCATTTCAGCCAAAGCGCCTTTAAAGCCTGACTCATCGGCCAGTTTCTGTAAAAATTGCAGCAGATTAAGATCGGGATCTTGTTGCCATGCGGGCTGTAACAATTCAATCAGTTCATTCAGGCGTTGGCATTTCATATTGGTTATCCTTGAAAGAGTTATTACCCGCTACGTTAACAGGGTTATACAGCGATGAAAAGCGAGGCATCAGGCAATGCGTCAACAATGTAATCAGGTCACCGGCGTTATTCTTGCCGGCGGACGTAGCCAGCGTATGGGTGGTGAGGATAAGGGGCTGATGATGTTCCGTACTCAACCTCTTTGGCAGCATGTCTTGCAACGATTACAACCGCAGGTGGCGCAAGTCGTTATTAGCGCTAATCGTCACCCGCAGCGTTATCGGCAAAGCGGTTTAACGGTGATCGGCGATACATTGCCTGATTTTCCCGGGCCATTAGCGGGTATGCTGGCGACATTACGGGCCATTGATACCGAATGGGCGGCGTTCAGTTCCTGCGATACACCGTTTATCCCTCATGATTTTGTTCAGCGTTTATGGCAGGAAAAACATGACGCGCAAGCTGTGTGGGTGCGTTCTGCCGCACGCGATCATCCGGCTCTGGCATTGGTCCATCGCGATGTTGCCGATCGGCTCGAGGATTTTTTGCATCGCGGTGAGCGTAGGCTAAGGCTATTTTTACAGCAGGTCGGGGGGCGGCCGGTGCTTTTCGATGATGATGAGCGCCTATTTATTAATATCAATACGCCGCAGGATTTACTGCTCTATCAGGAAGAGAAATAGATGGTTCCATTACTTGCTATCGTCGCATGGAGTGGCACGGGTAAGACCACCTTACTCAAACAGTTGATCCCTTTGTTAAAAGCGAAAGGTATTCGGCCAGGTTTAATCAAACATACGCATCATGATATGGATGTTGATAAACCAGGTAAGGATAGTTATGAGCTGAGGAAAGCGGGGGCCGATCAGGTGTTGGTTGCCAGCCAGCAACGCTGGGCGTTGATGACCGAGACGCCTTTCGGTGAAGAGCCGAATTTAGCATGGCTTGCCAGTCGGATGGATGTAACCAAGTTGGATCTGGTGCTGGTTGAAGGGTTTAAAGGCGAAGCCGTACCAAAAATAGTGCTTTGGCGTGAGGGGCTTGCTCGTTCCGTCGATGAGTTACTGGATTCGAGCGTTATCGCCGTCGCCAGCGATAATCATCTGATGAGTGCTTTGCCGGTGCTCGATCTAAATCATCCGTCTTGTATTGCTGAGTTTATTGTCGCGTGGCTGGAGCAGATTCGTTCGCAGCCAGTATCGTGACTGGCTGATTTTACCGCAACGAAAAAAGCCCCGTACGTCAGTACGGGGCTTCGTTCTTGATATAATGCCTGGCAGTTCCCTACTCTCGCATGGGGAGACCCCACACTACCATCGGCGCTACGGCGTTTCACTTCTGAGTTCGGCATGGGGTCAGGTGGGACCACCGCGCTAGTGCCGCCAGGCAAATTCTTGCTGCACGGAACGAATATAACGCTCTGCTGCTGCGTTGCCTGCGCTTGCAAAGTCAGTCACATACCTTATGTATGCTCCCTCCTTTCCTGCGCTGGTCGCCTTGCTTCAGCACGTTCTCTTTCGTTCCCGCAAATTCGTTTATCCGGTAAACTCGCTGAAAACTAAAATCGCGTCTCTCAAGAACGCCTCTGGCGTTGTAAGGTTAAGCCTCACGGGTCATTAGTACCGGTTAGCTCAACGCATCGCTGCGCTTACACATCCGGCCTATCAACGTCGTCGTCTTCAACGTCCCTTCAGGACCCTCAGGGGGTCAGGGAGAACTCATCTCGGGGCAAGTTTCGCGCTTAGATGCTTTCAGCGCTTATCTCTTCCGCATTTAGCTACCGGGCAGTGCCATTGGCATGACAACCCGAACACCAGTGATGCGTCCACTCCGGTCCTCTCGTACTAGGAGCAGCCCCCCTCAGTTCTCCAGCGCCCACGGCAGATAGGGACCGAACTGTCTCACGACGTTCTAAACCCAGCTCGCGTACCACTTTAAATGGCGAACAGCCATACCCTTGGGACCTACTTCAGCCCCAGGATGTGATGAGCCGACATCGAGGTGCCAAACACCGCCGTCGATATGAACTCTTGGGCGGTATCAGCCTGTTATCCCCGGAGTACCTTTTATCCGTTGAGCGATGGCCCTTCCATTCAGAACCACCGGATCACTAAGACCTGCTTTCGCACCTGCTCGCGCCGTCACGCTCGCAGTCAAGCCAGCTTATGCCTTTGCACTAACCTCACGATGTCCGACCGTGATTAGCTGACCTTCGTGCTCCTCCGTTACGCTTTGGGAGGAGACCGCCCCAGTCAAACTACCCACCAGACACTGTCCGCAGCCCGGATTACGGGCCAACGTTAGAACACCAGCCATTAAAGGGTGGTATTTCAAGGGCGGCTCCACGGGAACTGGCGTCCCCGCTTCAAAGCCTCCCACCTATCCTGCACATCAAGGACCAGTGTTCAGTGTCAAGCTGTAGTAAAGGTTCACGGGGTCTTTCCGTCTTGCCGCGGGTACACTGCATCTTCACAGCGAGTTCAATTTCACTGAGTCTCGGGTGGAGACAGCCTGGCCATCATTACGCCATTCGTGCAGGTCGGAACTTACCCGACAAGGAATTTCGCTACCTTAGGACCGTTATAGTTACGGCCGCCGTTTACCGGGGCTTCGATCAAGAGCTTCGCGTTGCCGCTAACCCCATCAATTAACCTTCCGGCACCGGGCAGGCGTCACACCGTATACGTCCACTTTCGTGTTTGCACAGTGCTGTGTTTTTAATAAACAGTTGCAGCCAGCTGGTATCTTCGACTGCCTTCAGCTCCGTGAGCAAGTCACTTCACCTAACGACAGCGTGCCTTCTCCCGAAGTTACGGCACCATTTTGCCTAGTTCCTTCACCCGAGTTCTCTCAAGCGCCTGGGTATTCTCTACCTGACCACCTGTGTCGGTTTGGGGTACGATTTCGTGTTGCCTGATGCTTAGAGGCTTTTCCTGGAAGCTGGGCATTTGTTACTTCAGCGCCGTAGCGCCTCGTCGTCACACCTCAGCGTTAACGGCCTTCCGGATTTACCTGGAACGCCCGCCTACATGCTTAAACCGGGACAACCGTCGCCCGGCTAACATAGCCTTCTCCGTCCCCCCTTCGCAGCAACACCAAGTACGGGAATATTAACCCGTTTCCCATCGACTACGCCTTTCGGCCTCGCCTTAGGGGTCGACTCACCCTGCCCCGATTAACGTTGGACAGGAACCCTTGGTCTTCCGGCGAGCGGGCTTTTCACCCGCTTTATCGTTACTTATGTCAGCATTCGCACTTCTGATACCTCCAGCAGCCCTCACAGGCCACCTTCGACGGCTTACAGAACGCTCCCCTACCCAACAACACTTACGTGTCGCTGCCGCAGCTTCGGTGCATGGTTTAGCCCCGTTACATCTTCCGCGCAGGCCGACTCGACCAGTGAGCTATTACGCTTTCTTTAAATGATGGCTGCTTCTAAGCCAACATCCTGGCTGTCTGGGCCTTCCCACATCGTTTCCCACTTAACCATGACTTTGGGACCTTAGCTGGCGGTCTGGGTTGTTTCCCTCTTCACGACGGACGTTAGCACCCGCCGTGTGTCTCCCGTGATAACATTCTCCGGTATTCGCAGTTTGCATCGGGTTGGTAAGCCGGGATGGCCCCCTAGCCGAAACAGTGCTCTACCCCCGGAGATGAATTCACGAGGCGCTACCTAAATAGCTTTCGGGGAGAACCAGCTATCTCCCGGTTTGATTGGCCTTTCACCCCCAGCCACAAGTCATCCGCTAATTTTTCAACATTAGTCGGTTCGGTCCTCCAGTTAGTGTTACCCAACCTTCAACCTGCCCATGGCTAGATCACCGGGTTTCGGGTCTATACCCTGCAACTTAGCGCCCGGTTAAGACTCGGTTTCCCTTCGGCTCCCCTATGCGGTTAACCTTGCTACAGAATATAAGTCGCTGACCCATTATACAAAAGGTACGCAGTCACCCCATAAATGAGGCTCCCACTGCTTGTACGTACACGGTTTCAGGTTCTTTTCACTCCCCTCGCCGGGGTTCTTTTCGCCTTTCCCTCACGGTACTGGTTCACTATCGGTCAGTCAGGAGTATTTAGCCTTGGAGGATGGTCCCCCCATATTCAGACAGGATACCACGTGTCCCGCCCTACTCATCGAGCTCACAGCCAGTGCGCTTTTGTGTACGGGGCTGTCACCCTGTATCGCCGGCCTTTCCGGACCGTTCCACTAACGCACAAGCTGATTCAGGCTCTGGGCTGCTCCCCGTTCGCTCGCCGCTACTGGGGGAATCTCGGTTGATTTCTTTTCCTCGGGGTACTTAGATGTTTCAGTTCCCCCGGTTCGCCTCATGCCACTATGTATTCATGACATGATGATGCACCGAAGTGCACCGGGTTTCCCCATTCGGACATCGCCGGCTATAGCGGTTCATATCACCTTACCGGCGCTTTTCGCAGATTAGCACGTCCTTCATCGCCTCTGACTGCCAGGGCATCCACCGTGTACGCTTAGTCGCTTAACCTCACAACCCACAGGCGTCCTGTGCGTTATGAGCATTTGAGAGACTCGAACGCGCCGCTTTCTTTTCTTATTACGGAGAAAAGAAACAGCACGTCGTTTCAATTTTCAGCTTGTTCCGGATTGTTAAAGAGCAAATACTTCGCAGTACGCATCGCTGCATACTCTGAACTATCTTTTGGTTCCGCATCTTTCACTTACGTACCAGCAAGTGGCGTCCCCTAGGGGATTCGAACCCCTGTTACCGCCGTGAAAGGGCGGTGTCCTGGGCCTCTAGACGAAGGGGACACTGAAGTCTCAATCGCAAGACGCCTTGCTTCTCTGCATCTATCAGACAATCTGTGTGAGCACTTCGCGGGAAAGTATCTTCAGGTAAGGAGGTGATCCAACCGCAGGTTCCCCTACGGTTACCTTGTTACGACTTCACCCCAGTCATGAATCACAAAGTGGTAAGCGCCCTCCCGAAGGTTAAGCTACCTACTTCTTTTGCAACCCACTCCCATGGTGTGACGGGCGGTGTGTACAAGGCCCGGGAACGTATTCACCGTGGCATTCTGATCCACGATTACTAGCGATTCCGACTTCACGGAGTCGAGTTGCAGACTCCGATCCGGACTACGACGCACTTTATGAGGTCCGCTTGCTCTCGCGAGGTCGCTTCTCTTTGTATGCGCCATTGTAGCACGTGTGTAGCCCTGGTCGTAAGGGCCATGATGACTTGACGTCATCCCCACCTTCCTCCGGTTTATCACCGGCAGTCTCCTTTGAGTTCCCGACCGAATCGCTGGCAACAAAGGATAAGGGTTGCGCTCGTTGCGGGACTTAACCCAACATTTCACAACACGAGCTGACGACAGCCATGCAGCACCTGTCTCACGGTTCCCGAAGGCACAAACACATCTCTGCGTTCTTCCGTGGATGTCAAGACCAGGTAAGGTTCTTCGCGTTGCATCGAATTAAACCACATGCTCCACCGCTTGTGCGGGCCCCCGTCAATTCATTTGAGTTTTAACCTTGCGGCCGTACTCCCCAGGCGGTCGACTTAACGCGTTAGCTCCGGAAGCCACGAGTCAAGCTCACAGCCTCCAAGTCGACATCGTTTACGGCGTGGACTACCAGGGTATCTAATCCTGTTTGCTCCCCACGCTTTCGCACCTGAGCGTCAGTCTTCGTCCAGGGGGCCGCCTTCGCCACCGGTATTCCTCCAGATCTCTACGCATTTCACCGCTACACCTGGAATTCTACCCCCCTCTACGAGACTCAAGCCTGCCAGTTTCAAATGCAGTTCCCGGGTTGAGCCCGGGGATTTCACATCTGACTTAACAGACCGCCTGCGTGCGCTTTACGCCCAGTAATTCCGATTAACGCTTGCACCCTCCGTATTACCGCGGCTGCTGGCACGGAGTTAGCCGGTGCTTCTTCTGCGGGTAACGTCAATGACAAAGGTTATTAACCTTCACCCCTTCCTCCCCGCTGAAAGTACTTTACAACCCGAAGGCCTTCTTCATACACGCGGCATGGCTGCATCAGGCTTGCGCCCATTGTGCAATATTCCCCACTGCTGCCTCCCGTAGGAGTCTGGACCGTGTCTCAGTTCCAGTGTGGCTGGTCATCCTCTCAGACCAGCTAGGGATCGTCGCCTAGGTGAGCCGTTACCCCACCTACTAGCTAATCCCATCTGGGTTCATCCGATGGTGTGAGGCCCGAAGGTCCCCCACTTTGGTCTTGCGACGTTATGCGGTATTAGCCACCGTTTCCAGTGGTTATCCCCCTCCATCGGGCAGATCCCCAGACATTACTCACCCGTCCGCCACTCGTCGGCAAAGAAGCAAGCTTCTTCCCGCTACCGTTCGACTTGCATGTGTTAGGCCTGCCGCCAGCGTTCAATCTGAGCCATGATCAAACTCTTCAATTTAAAAGTGTCTGATGCTCAAAGAATTAAAACTGTTTATAAAATCAGTAGTCACTCTTCAAGACTTGATATTTTGTTGCATCCGGAGATGCTTGCGATATCAATCCTGCGAGTGCCCACACAGATTGTCTGATAAATTGTTAAAGAGCAGTGCGAACAGCTGCTTAACCGCCTGTCGCGAGGTGGCGTATATTACGCTTTCCTCCCGCAGAGTCAACCCCGTTTTTCAGAAGTTTTCCTGCGCCTGACCCGGTACGCTTACCGGTCGCTGCGACCGTTGTGCCGTGTCAGTGGAGGCGCATTATAGGGAGTTCCTGCTGGCTGACAAGTGTTAATTGCAAAAAAATTATCATTCGCGCTATTTTTCGGCAAAGCGTCGTTTTTTACGACGCTTTGCCGGGTAAGTGAGCGAATTCGCTGGCGAAACGCTTCACTTGCTCCCAATCGGTATACTCTACTTCTTTGCTTGGATCGGTTTCTCCACCGGTCATTCGCATAATCAATTGGATCATTACCCGGTCAAACCAACCATAACGAGGATAACGCAGCGCGCCAGCAAAAACGGCGCAACAATCAGGCTGCCAAGGCGATTGAAGTAAAAACTTGCGCGTATAAGCGTTAGTCTGAGGCGTTCGCTTCTCCGGTTTACGCGCAGTCAGGTTTACCGAAAAGAAAGCGGCGGGACGTTGCTGCAACTCACTCTGATAGCGCTTAACAAATTTCGCCAGCGCTGGATGGAAATGCCCATAACGCACTGAGGCGCCAATAACCACGCGGTCATACTGCGACCAATTGAGATTCTCAACACGTAGGATATTGTAAACCTCGCACTCCATTTCTTCTTTTAAATGATTCGCGATAAAAGAAGCAATCTCGCGTGTTTGGCCATCCCGGCTGGAAAAAAGAATTAGCGTTTTCATATTTCTCTACTCTTCGGCTTACTCACGCCAGAACGTTGGGGTAAACAGGACTAACAGCGTGAAGACTTCAAGTCGACCAAATAACATCGTCGAAATTAAAATCCATTTTGCTACGTCATTCATTGACGTGAAATTATCGGCGACAACGCCTAACCCCGGACCAAGGTTATTAAGCGTAGCCGCTACCGCGGCAAATGCCGAAAAATCATCAACGCCCGTGGCAATAATCGCCAACATACTCAGCAGAAAAACCAACGCATAGGCCGAGAAAAACCCCCACACAGCCTCCAATATGCGCTCCGGCAGCGCGCGCGTGCCGAGTTTAATGGTATAAACCGCATTGGGGTGCACCAGACGTTTTAACTCACGCGAACCTTGTTTAAACAGCAATAGAATACGAATAACCTTCAGGCCGCCGCCAGTTGACCCCGCGCACCCGCCTATAAAAGCCGAACACAGCAATAACACCGGCAGAAAAAGCGGCCAACGGGCGATACTGTCGGTAGTGAAGCCGGCGGTGGTCGCCATCGACACCACCTGAAAGAAAGCCTGATTCAGCGTCTGCAACGCACTGGAGTAGACATTATGGAACCACAACACCACGGTACAGATAATAACAAAGGTAAACTGTACCCCGATAAACATCCGAAACTCAGGATCGCGCCAGTAAACACGTAAACTGCGCCCGCTCAGAAGCGAAAAATGTAGGCCGTAATTACAGCCAGAGATCAGCAAGAATATCGCAATAATCGTATTAATGGTCGGGCTATTAAAATAACCAATACTGGCATCATGCGTGGAAAAACCGCCAATCGCGATAGTGGAAAAACTATGTCCAATCGCATCGAAAAGCGACATCCCGGCCAGCCAAAGCGACAACGCACACGCCACCGTCAGCAACACATAGATCAACCACAGCGTCTTGGCGGTTTCCGCAATACGTGGGCGCATTTTGTTATCTTTGAGCGGCCCTGGCATTTCTGCCCGGTAGAGCTGCATACCGCCAACGCCCAAAATAGGCAAAATCGCCACCGCTAATACAATGATCCCCATCCCGCCCAACCATTGCAGCATTTGGCGATAAAACAGAATCGCCTTAGGCAACGAGTCAAGCCCCACTAGCGTTGTGGCGCCGGTGGTGGTTAAACCGGAGAATGACTCAAAAAAGGCATCTGTCACTGAAAGATTAGGCTGCTCGGAAAAGATAAAAGGCATCGCTCCCACGCTACCCAACACCGTCCAAAACAACACCACGATCAAGAAACCCTCACGCGGCTTAAGCTCCTTCTTCTGCTTACGGTTGGGCCACCACAGCAGTGCGCCAATCACCAACGCCATAAAGAAAGTTTGGCTGAACGCCCGTCCGGCGCCATCGCGATAAATTAACGCCACCAATCCGGGTACGATCATCGTTCCGGAGAACAAAATGACCAGCAAACCGACAATGCGGGTAATGGCACGAAAATGCATTCAGCCGTTTCCTTAACCTAAAAAGAAAAAATTATTGTTTTACCGGCAACAGATGTAACCCGCCCCGGCTAATGTCTGACAAATTTTGCGTGAATCCTTCAATTCGCGCAGGCGGTAACGCTAAATTTATCGAGACAACATCCAAAAATTCGCAATTCAGCAGTTGCCCATCAAAACGCGCGATCAGCCGCTCAATATCGGCTAATTGTGCGTAGTCACAGGATAAGGTAAACGCCTGCATCGGTACTTTTTGTTTACGTACCAGCTGTTTCAACCCTTGCTGTACGCCGCCGCCATAGGCCTTAACCAGCCCACCGGTACCCAGCTGGATGCCGCCGTAATAGCGCACCACCACCGCGGTGATTTCACCAATATGGCTGCCCATCAGTTGCGCCAGCATCGGTTTCCCCGCCGTACCGGAAGGCTCACCATCGTCGGAAAAACCCAGTTGCTGAGAATCCGTTGGCGCGCCAGCTACCCACGCCCAGCAATGATGCCGGGCCGCCGGATGTTGCGCCTTAACCTGTTGAACAAATGCCCGAGCCGCTTCAACGCCTTCGGTATGCGCTAATAGCGTAATAAAACGACTTTTCTTGATGGTTTCCTCACTGAGGCTCACCGCCTCAGCGGGAATATCGTAAGCGTTCATCAGGCCAAGTGCAGGTCACGCGTCATATTTTCTACGCGGTTATTATAGATAACCACGTTATCTTCAATACGAATACCGCCATAGGGCTTCAACGCATCAATCCGCTCCCAATCAAAATGCTGGCGATATTGCCCTTCACGCCACGGCGCCAAGAGAGAATCAATAAAATAGAGCCCAGGTTCTATCGTCAATACCATGCGCGGTTCAAGGATGCGCGTGCAACGCAAGTACGGATACTGCTGCGGCGCAGCCAAATGCGTCCCCTTGTCATCCTGCATAAAACCAGCGACATCGTGAACTTGAAGGCCTAGCGGATGCCCTAACCCATGCGGCAAAAACGGCCCGGTCAGATTTTCTTGCACCATCGCTTCAGCGCTAATATCTCTCACCAACTGATGTTTCAAGAGCAGGTTAGCGATACGCAAATGCATCTGTTGATGGTAGTCGGTGTAACGCACACCTGCTTTTAACGTACCAATTAATGCCAATTGTTCATCATTAAGATCACTAACCAGATGCGCATACAGGCTGTCATGCTGTGCGGCATAAGTGCGGGTTAAATCCGCCGCATAACCGTTATACTCCGCGCCAGCATCAATCAGGAAACTTCGCATTTGCTCAGGCGGCTGATTCTCAAGCTGGGTGTAGTGCAACACCGCCGCATGCTCATTTAATGCGATAATATTGCCATAAGGCACATCTGTATCGCGATGGCCGGTCGCGCTGAGATAAGCGACATTAATATCGAACTCGCTCATCCCGGATAAAAATGCCTCTTTCGCCGCACGATGCCCGGCAACCGCCAGCTTTTGCGCTTCACGCATGCAAGCCAGTTCATAATCGGTTTTGTAAGAACGGTGATAGTGAAGAAAATCGATAACGGCCTGGGGATTGATGCGGTCGGCGTCAATCCCCAGTTGGCTGGCTCGTTGCGGAACCGGCCCGATATACGCCACATTTTGGCGCTGCGCCGGTAAGAGCACCGCAATATCATCGGCCTTTTTCAGCGCAATAATCTCAATCTCGGCAGTCCAAAAACTTTGCGGCAACGGTTCCACGTTATGCCAGTAATCCACCGGCGAATAAAACCACAGCTTAGGTTTATTAACTCCGTCGACCCACAACCAACAATGCGGAACGTGGATAACCGGCACCCAAGCCTTAAACTGTGGGTTAACCTTGAAGGGGTAATCATGATCGTCAAGGAATACCGTTAGCGGCTCCCCGGAATGGATTAATAGCGCGTCCAGTTTACCGCGCGCTAATACTTGCTGCGCCCGCTGCTGGAGCGTAGCAATATGATCTTTAAACAGCGTCACCAACGAGTCCATTTCCTTCCTCCGTTGTCGTGAAAAATTGCCCGCATCTTATCACAGCCAAACCCGCGATGGCGTTTTGCCGCACCTGTGATCTTGTTAGCAAATAAGCAAACTTAAGTTTGCAAATTATTAACATCGATCTCACACTCCGATCATCTGGTACGACCAGATCCCTTTATCGCTGTTTCAGGAGATGGACATGCTCTACCAAGGCGACACCCTTTCTCTCGACTGGCTGGACGATGGCATCGCCGAGCTAGTTTTTGATGCGCCAGGCTCAGTCAATAAACTGGATACGCAAACCGTCGCCAGCCTCGGCGAAGCGATGGCCATTCTTGAGCAACAACCCACGTTGAAAGGGGTACTGCTCAGCTCCGCGAAACCAGCCTTTATTGTCGGCGCGGATATTACCGAATTCTTATCGTTGTTTACCGCGCCGGCGGAGAAGCTGGCCGACTGGCTGAGTTTTGCCAACGGTATTTTTAATCGTCTGGAAGATTTACCGGTTCCCACCATTGCCGCAATTAGCGGTTATGCGCTCGGCGGCGGTTGCGAGTGTGTGCTGGCAACTGATTACCGCATCGCCACGCCAGATACCCGTATTGGCCTACCGGAAACTAAACTCGGCATTATGCCTGGCTTTGGCGGCTCGGTGCGTTTGCCGCGCTTGCTCGGCGCGGATAGCGCACTGGAGATTATTGCCGCGGGTAAGGATGTGGATGCGCAACGAGCGCTGGCGCTCGGTCTGGTCGATGCGGTGGTTGCGCCAGAGCAGCTACGCAACGGTGCATTAACGATGCTACGTGACGCCATTGCTCATCCTGATGAGTGGCGTGCGCGCCGCCAGCCGAAACTGGCCCCCCTCAAACTTAGCCCGATTGAAGCGGCGATGAGTTTCACCATTGCCAAAGGTATGGTAATGCAAACCGCAGGGAAACATTATCCGGCGCCCATTACTGCCGTAAAAACAATTGAAGCCGCGGCAGGTTTAGGACGTGATGAAGCGTTAAAACTGGAAACCCAGGCCTTTGTGCCTCTCGCCCGCTCGAACGAAGCACGCGCGTTAGTCGGCATTTTCCTTAATGACCAGTATGTTAAAGGAAAAGCGAAAAAGCTCACCCGCGATCTGGAAACGCCAAAGCAGGCGGCGGTATTGGGTGCAGGAATTATGGGTGGCGGTATTGCTTATCAATCGGCATGGAAAGGCGTACCGGTATTGATGAAAGACATCAATGAGAAATCATTGGCGTTAGGGATGAAAGAAGCGGGCATGCTGCTGAATAAACAGTTAGAGCGCGGCAAAATTGACGGCGTGAAACTGGCCAATATTATTTCTACCATTCAACCAACGCTGGAGTACGCGGGGTTTGAGCGGGCCGATATCGTCGTGGAAGCGGTAGTGGAAAATCCCACCGTGAAAGCGGCGGTGTTAGCGGAAACCGAGCGCCAGGTTACTGAACAAACGATTCTAGCTTCAAACACTTCCACCATCCCGATTAGCCAACTGGCGAAAGCATTAAAACGTCCGGAAAACTTTTGCGGTATGCACTTTTTCAACCCGGTGCACCGCATGCCGCTGGTCGAAGTGATTCGCGGCGAAAAAACCACTGAGGCTACCCTGGCAAAAGTGGTCGCTTGGGCCAGTAAAATGGGCAAAACCCCTATCGTGGTCAACGATTGTCCCGGCTTTTTTGTTAACCGCGTGTTGTTCCCCTACTTCGCCGGTTTTAGCCTGCTATTGCGTGATGGCGCTGATTTCCGCCAGATCGATAAAGTAATGGAAAAACAGTTCGGTTGGCCGATGGGCCCCGCTTATTTGCTGGATGTGGTCGGCATTGATACCGCCCACCACGCACAAAGCGTAATGGCTGACGGTTTCCCTACGCGGATGAAAAAGGACTATCGCGATGCGGTTGATGTGCTGTTCGACGCGCAACGCTACGGTCAGAAAAATCAACAAGGCTTTTACCGTTGGGAAACAGACAAAAAAGGCAAGGCGAAAAAATTGCCTGATGAGACGGTAGATGGATTGTTAGAAAGTGTCAGTCAGCCTAAACGCGTATTTAGCGACGAGGAGATCATCGCCCGCATGATGATCCCCATGATCAATGAGGTGGTCCGTTGCCTGGAGGAGCATATTATCGCCAGCCCGGCGGAAGCCGATATGGCGTTGGTCTATGGCTTAGGCTTCCCACCGTTTCACGGTGGCGCATTCCGCTATCTGGATACCTTCGGTAACGCCGCCTTTGTCGAACTGGCGCAACGTTATGCTGCGCTCGGCGAACTGTACCGTGTCCCCGACGGGCTGGCGGCGAAAGCACAGCGTAATGAAAGCTGGTATCCGCCAGCCGAACCGATTAGCGAAGCCGCACTGAAAACGGCGTGAGGAGATGAAAATGGAAAACGTCGTTATTATTGATGCTATTCGCACCCCAATGGGGCGCTCTAAAGGCGGCGCCTTTCGGCATGTGCGGGCGGAAGATCTTTCCGCACATCTGATGCGGAGCCTGATCAGCCGTAACCCATCTGTCGAGGCCGCCACACTCGACGATATTTACTGGGGCTGCGTTCAGCAAACCCTGGAGCAGGGATTTAATATCGCGCGTAACGCGGCGCTGCTGGCGGAAATTCCACATCGGGTTCCGGCCACCACCGTCAACCGCCTGTGTGGCTCATCCATGCAAGCGTTACACGATGCCGCCCGAGCGATAATGGTTGGCGATGCGCAGACCTGTTTGATTGGCGGCGTCGAGCACATGGGGCATGTACCGATGAGCCACGGGGTAGATTTCCATCCGGGTTTAAGCCGCACGGTGGCAAAAGCGGCGGGAATGATGGGGCTTACTGCCGAAATGCTGGCGCGTATGCACCACATCAGCCGTGAAATGCAGGATCAATTCGCCGTACGCTCTCATCAGCGGGCTTGGGCCGCGACTCAGGCAGGCCATTTCAAAAATGAAATTGTTGCAACTTCCGGTCATGACGCAGAGGGTGTCCTGAAACGTTATGACTTTGATGAAGTTATCCGCTCAGATACGCATCTTGCCAGCCTGGCGGCGCTCAAACCGGCTTTCGACCCGGTTAACGGGACAGTGACCGCAGGCACCTCATCGGCGCTTTCTGATGGCGCTGCGGCGATGCTGGTCATGAGTGAATCTCACGCCCGCGAGTTGGGTGTAACACCGCGTGCGCGCATTAAAGCGATGGCAGTGGTCGGTTGCGATCCCTCCATTATGGGATACGGTCCGGTTCCGGCTTCCCGGCTGGCGCTTAAACGCGCGGGATTGAGCGTTGAGGATATTGGTGTCTTTGAGCTGAACGAAGCCTTTGCCGCCCAGGCGCTGCCGTGCGTGAAAGAGTTGGGGCTGCTGGACCAGATGGACGAAAAAGTGAACCTGAACGGGGGAGCGATTGCGCTGGGTCATCCGCTGGGCTGTTCCGGCGCGCGAATTAGCACCACACTGCTCAATTTAATGGAGCGTAAAGATGTGCAATTCGGCCTGGCGACCATGTGTATCGGCTTAGGTCAAGGCATCGCTACCGTGTTTGAACGCGTCTAATACGTTGACACTTGAAGTAATTGTTATTCTTCCCGCCTGTCAGGGGCGGGTTTTTTTATTGGGAATTTGGGGCAAGCTGACCTCGCCCCGTAGATTAGATAAACGCGAAAGCATCGCCAAACATACGGCTTTCTTGTGCGCCGCGCTCTGCACAAAAACGTTCGCGGGCGATTTTCGCCATTTCAAAACGACCGGCGATGTAGATGTCATGCTCGTTCAACGAGCCATAATCCTGCATCACCGCCGTCAGCACCGTACCGCTGCGGCCCTGCCAACCCTCTTCAGGTTGTTCAACCACCGGCACCACCCGTAAGTTCGGATGTTTCACCGCTAACGCATTCAACTCATCGAGATCATACAAATGCTTAAGCTCACGACCGCCCCAGTAGATGGCAATATCACGTTCCGGCTGCTGTGCTAGCGCGGTTAATAAAATTGAGCGCGCATAGGAAAAACCCGTGCCGCCGGCAATCAACACCAGCGGACGATCGCTGTCTTCCCGTAACCAGGCATCGCCGTGTGGAATATCCACCGACAATTGGCGCTGCTGCTGAATCCGCTCCATTACCGCCATGGCGTACAAATTCAGCTCTGAGGCGCCAATATGTAACTCAATAATGTCCTTTTCCATCGGCGTGGAAGCCAGAGAAAACGGACGTTTATCATTTTCATCCATTACCGCCATCAGATACTGACCAGCGCGGAAACTAAAATTCGCTTCCGGCACCAGGCGCACCCGGTATACGGTATCGGTAATCGCCTCTACGGAGGTGACCTTACAGCTTAACGTTGTCATGCGTTCCCTCTGCGGGTCGTCATTATTTTGATTCGTTCGCCGCCATTAAGGATTCGGCGGCGCATTAAAAATGCCTAATTCATCCCATATCGCATCTACCCGCGCGGTCACGGCGGCATCCTTAACGATCGGACGCCCCCACTCACGCTGCGTTTCACCCGGCCATTTATTGGTAGCATCCAGCCCCATTTTGGAACCCAGACCGGAAACCGGCGAGGCGAAATCAAGATAGTCGATTGGGGTGTTCTCAACCAACACCGTATCACGCGCCGGATCCATGCGCGTCGTAATCGCCCAGATCACATCATTCCAATCACGAGCGTTTACATCGTCATCACATACGATAACAAATTTGGTATACATAAACTGCCGTAAAAACGACCAGACACCCATCATTACTCGCTTGGCGTGACCAGCGTACTGCTTTTTCATCGTCACTACAGCCAGGCGATAGGAACAGCCTTCCGGCGGCAGATAAAAATCGACAATTTCCGGAAACTGTTTAATCAGAATGGGAACCAGTACTTCATTCAGCGCTACGCCTAATACCGCGGGCTCATCGGGCGGCCGCCCGGTGTAGGTTGAATGATAGATAGCATTATGACGTTGCGTAACATGGGTTACGGTAAATACCGGGAAGCTATCCACTTCGTTGTAATAGCCGGTATGGTCACCATACGGCCCTTCGGGTGCCACATCACCCGCTTCAATATACCCTTCCAATACAATTTCCGCGCTGGCAGGCACTTCAAGATCGTTTGACAGGCACTTAACCACTTCGGTTTTCGTTCCGCGCAGTAAGCCAGCAAAAGCATATTCGGAAAGCGTATCAGGCACCGGCGTTACCGCGCCGAGAATGGTCGCCGGATCGGCGCCAAGCGCGACAGCAACCGGAAAACGTTCTCCCGGATGGGCTTTCGACCACTCCTGAAAATCTAACGCGCCGCCACGATGCGATAACCAACGCATAATAACCCGGTTTTTACCAATAACCTGCTGACGGTAAATACCAAGGTTCTGCCGCTCTTTATGCGGACCCCGCGTCACCGTCAACCCCCACGTAATCAGCGGCGCGGCATCCTCAGGCCAGCAAGTCATGACCGGAATGCGCGAAAGATCCACCTCATCGCCTTGCCAAACTTGTTCCTGGCAGGGCGCGTTGCGCAGCCGTTTGGTTGGCATATTCAGCACTTGCCTGAACTGCGGCATTTTATCAAACAGATCGCGAAAGCCTTTCGGCGGCTCTGGCTCTTTCAGAAACGCCAGCAATTTCCCCACCTCGCGCAACGCGCTGACGTCTTCCTGCCCCATGCCCATTGCGACACGTTTTGGCGTGCCGAACAAATTACAGAGCACCGGCATGTCATACCCCTTGGGGTTTTCAAATAACAGCGCCGGACCGCCCGCACGTAGTGTTCGATCGGCGATCTCCGTCATTTCTAACTCGGGAGAGACTTCAAGGCTGATGCGTTTTAATTCTCCGCGCTGTTCCAGCAAAGCAATGAACTCGCGTAAATCGTGGTATTTCATGACATTTCATCAATATGGCCAGTGAATCGGCCATTATAGGGCTGAATCATCAGGCATGCTTATTTTGTTGTGCGTAACAGTGCGCAGTGAGTCTGATACAGATGGACAGGAGACGTCAATTTACAATTACGTTGAATGTGACGGATCAACAACCGAATTCCTGCTAATTTATAAACATGACTTAGGATATTTCGCATATCATTTTGTCTCATCAGCCCTGCAGACAGGCTTGTACGCTATAACTCCGCTAGCAGGTTTGATATTCTTAGCGTTCAAACATTGAAAAGTGACATTATGGAATCCTGGTATCTTCTTTACTGTAAACGTGGCCAGCTATTACGTGCGAAAGAGCACCTTGAGCGACAATCGGTACATTGTCTTAGTCCGATGATTGCTCTGGAAAAAATCGTGCGCGGTAAACGTACGACGGTGAGCGAACCGCTATTTCCCAATTATCTTTTTATTGAGTTCGATCCTGAATCGATTCATACCACGACCATCAGCGCAACGCGTGGCGTCAGTCACTTTGTACGCTTTGGCGCGCACCCGGCTACCGTTCCTAAGGCAGTTATTCACGCGCTGCAGCATGAGACGCCAGGTAATATGGTCGATCCGGAAACGCCACAACCCGGAGACGCGGTTCTGATTACCGACGGTACCTTTGAAGGATTACAGGCGATTTTTACCGAGCCTGACGGCGAGGCGCGCTCAATGTTGCTTTTAACCTTGCTCAATAAGCAAGTAATGCGCAGTGTCGACAATAAGCTATTCCAGAAACTGTAACCTTGCCGAGAAAGGACGATATATATCGTCCGCCTCATGTCGTGACGCTCAAACGGGTTCAATTCAGCCGAAACAGCCGCCGCGCGTTGGCATCCGTTTGCTGCGCTAGCGCCTGAGAGTCCTCCCCCCGCCATTGCGCGACCTGATGGATAATATGCGGTAAGAAGCAGGGTTCATTGCGCCTTGATGGCGGGCGCGGACGCATATCGCGTGGCAATAAATAAGGGGCATCCGTTTCCAATAATAATTTCTCGGCCGGAATCAGCGGCAGCAGTTCCCGCAGGCCTAACCCGCGCCTTTCATCGCAGACCCAGCCGGTAATCCCTATCGATAAGCCTAACGCCAGGCACTCTTCCAGCTCTTCACGCGTACCGGTAAAACAGTGCACCACCGCGCCCGGCAGTTTCTCAATCCACGGCTTCAGTATGTCAATAAAACGCGCGTGCGCGTCCCGACAGTGTAAAAACACCGGCATATCGCATTCAGCCGCCAGCGCCAATTGCGCGTTAAAAGCATACTCTTGCTGATCATGCGCCGAAAAATTGCGGTTAAAATCCAGGCCACACTCGCCGATGGCCGCCACTTGCGGGCTGGTTGCCAGCCGTAATAAGGTCGCGGCAGTTTCCGCCGACCACTCGCTGGCATGGTGTGGATGTACGCCGGCGGTCGACCAGCAAAAAGATGAATGTTGTTGTGCCAGGCTTTGCGCTTGCTGGCTCTCAAGCGCATTAGTGCCGGTGATCAGCATGCCGGTGACGCCCGCTTCGCGCGCACGTTTAACCACGCGATCGCGGTCTTTCGCGAATTGCGTGCTGGTCAGGTTTACACCGATATCAAACATTGTGACTTCCCAAACAATAACCGCCCTGATGCGGGCGGTTTGAATTTAACTCTGCCCCCCGATAGCGGGAAGCGCGGGCAGCCGCTGGCTGCTCAGACAGTCAGGATTCAGCATCCTCTTCCGGAGCCTTGTCCTGACGCCCTTTTCCCACATAGAAACGAGAAAAGAATACGCCGATTTCAAACAAGCAGTACATCGGAATAGCGAGCAAAGTTTGTGAAAAAACGTCTGGCGGCGTTAATAACATTCCCACCACGAAAGCGCCAACCAACACATAAGGGCGTTTCTTTTTCAAATCATCCGGCGAGGTTACGCCGGTCCAACATAACAGCACAATCGCGATAGGCACTTCAAATGACACGCCGAATGCCATAAACAGCGCCATCACGAAATCGAGATAATTATTGATATCCGTTGCGATCAATACGCCCTGCGGCGCGGTTTTGGCAAAGAAGCCAAAAGCTAGCGGGAACACAATGAAGTAGGCAAAAGCAACACCGAGATAAAACAGCAACGTGCTGGAAAACAGCAGCGGCATCACTAAACGACGTTCATGGCGATACAGCGCAGGCGCAACAAATGCCCAGATTTGATACAGGATCACCGGCACAGCAAGAAACACCGAGACAATAATGGTGAGTTTGATCGGAGTGAAGAAAGGTGATGCCACATCGGTAGCGATCATGCTGGCGCCCACCGGCATCTGTTTAATCAATGGCGCGGAAACCAACTGATAGATGTCGTTGGCGAAATAAACCAACGCCAGAAAAATCACCAAAACGGCGATAAGACAGTTAAGCAGCCGTTTACGCAGCTCGATCAGATGGCTGATCAGCGGTTGGGTATCTTCAACTGACATGGTTATCGTTCATCGCTTATAGAAGTGGGCACGGAAGATTTAGCCGCGTGCGGCGGCGTTTCAGATTCAGCGTTGACGACCGTTTTTTCAACCGGCGTTGCCTCACTGTTCATAACCTCGTCCGGCTCAACGTTCGGTGACTGTACGGGCGCACTGGACTGCTTTTCAGCCGCAGCAGGCGTCACGCCGTCATGTGCATCGGGAGATGCTGTCATCAAGGGATTGTGAATGGTGTTCGCTTCATCATCCGCTTTTTCATGATCGCCCAGGTAAGAGCGTTTCATGGATTCCGCCGTTTTCTTTAGCTCCTCCATTGACTCTTTTAGCTCGGGAGACAATGAATCCTTACTGGCCTGTTCAACTTTTTTCAGGCTATCCTGCAATTCCTGTAACTTCAGTTCTTGCGCCAGTTCATTCTGCACATTCGCCGCCAGCGAGCGCATTGCGCGGATCCAACCCGCCACAGTTTTTACTGCAACAGGTAAGCGCTGCGGGCCGAGAACAATCAGACCGATAACAAAAACCAAAACCAGTTCACTAAAACCAATATCGAACACGGTTTACACCTGCTCTTTGTCGTTCCTGGCGTCGTCTTTCTTCGCCGTGGTGGGTGGTTTATCCGCCAAGGGCTTAACCTCGAACTCCGCGTCGTTATCCTGCTGCTTCGCCGCGTCTTTCTGCTCATCATCACTCATGGCTTTCTTAAAGCCTTTGATCGAAGAGCCAAGGTCGGAACCCAAGTTACGCAACTTATTGGTGCCGAACAGAAGTACCACAATCACCGCAATAATTAATAACTGCCAAATACTGATACCGCCCATGTCTTTTGCCTCTAATAATAACCAACATGTCAAAACGCAGTATATAACAGCTTAACCCTCGCTGACGACGCGTGAACCCGGGGCAACATCAATAAAGCGTCTTTTTACCTTTCCTGACAATCAGTTTGAGCGACTCCAGCCAATAATCCAGCAGACGAAACCGCCCGCCATCAACAACGCCGGGAAAATATCCCAATCAGGGCGTTTGAGTAAAATGGCCGTACCACAAACTAATAACGTCGCACCGATACCGAACAAATAACGCGACTGATGCTGCCTCGAACGCTGGTTACCCATATCGGTAACCAACCTATCCACACTATGCTGCAACCGTTTATGTTGGCGCATACTGTCGTAAAACAGTTCAGGTAACTCCGGTAACCTTTCTGCCCAGAAAGGCGCTTTCTCTTTTAAGGCCCGCACAATCGCCGGGATACCAATTTGATCTTTGATCCAATCCTCAAGAAATGGCTTGGCGGTTTTCCATAAATCAAGCTGCGGATAAAGCTGACGCCCCACGCCTTCAACATACAATAACGTTTTTTGCAGGAGCACCAGTTGAGGCTGCACCTCCATATTAAAGCGGCGGGCGGTGTTGAACAGGTTCAATAACACATGTCCGAACGAGATTTCCGCTAAGGGCTTTTCAAAAATCGGTTCACAAACGGTACGAATCGCAAACTCAAAATCTTCAACATTGGTATCTGGCGGTACCCAGCCGGAATCCACATGCAACTCGGCGACTTTGCGATAATCGCGATTGAAAAAAGCAATGAAGTTTTCCGCCAGGTAGCGCTTATCGCCCTTATTTAGCGACCCGACAATACCGCAATCAATCCCAATATATTGAGGGTCTTCCGGATGGTCATAGCTAACAAAGATATTGCCAGGATGCATATCGGCATGGAAAAAACTGTCGCGAAAAACCTGGGTAAAGAAAACCTGAACGCCGCGCTCCGCCAGCAATTTCATATTAACGCCGTGCTGTTCCAGCGCCGCGACATCCGAAATAGGAATGCCGTAGATACGCTCCATCACCAACATCGATTCGCTACAGTAATCGGAATACACTTCCGGGATATAGAGCAGCTTACTGTTATCAAAATTACGCCGTAGCTGAATGGCATTCGCCGCTTCGCGCAGCAGATTTAACTCATCAATCAGCGTTTTTTCGTAATCAGACACCACTTCGACCGGCCGCAAACGACGGCCATCCGGCAACAAACGCGGCACCCAGCGCGCCAGGCGATAGATCAACCTCATATCCGCTTTGATCACCGGTAAAATATCCGGGCGAATAACCTTGAGCACCACCGCTTTACCGTTTTCTTTCAGCGTTGCGGTATGCACTTGCGCAATCGATGCCGAGGCCAACGGTTGAATGTCGAAATCATCAAACCAGTGTTCTACCGGCCCGCCAAGCGACAGTTCAATTTGTTGTTTGGCTTTCTCGCCATCAAACGGCGCCACCCGATCTTGCAGCATGGCTAATTGGTCGGCGATGTGTGGCGGGAAGAGATCGCGCCGCGTCGACATCATCTGACCGAACTTAATCCATACCGGCCCCAGTTGTTCCAGCGCAAGGCGCAAACGCGCTCCCAGCGCCTCATCCCGATGGCGGTTCGGCATCCAAAATATGCAGCGCCGCCACAGGCGCAGCGGCAACGTAATACGCCGGCGAGGAATCAGCTCATCAAGCCCGTAGCTCAAAAATATCTTAATAATGAAGTAAAGACGGCGAATTTCTCCCGGCGTCATTTCGCCTCCAGCCTGGCTAATCTATCGCTTAACGCATCAAGAGAACGCGTTAGCGCATCGACCTCTTCAGCAAACCACGCCAACTCCAGCGCGCCTGGCGCCACTCGCCACTCCTCAGTTAACACTTGAGAGAGGTGTTGCTGTTTATGCCGCAGGTTACCGCGCACCAAGCCGATACCACGCCGGGCCGCCTGGCTCACACCTTGCGCGGCAATATCCCCGATCCAGGGAGCGAGATACTCGGCGGGATCTAACTCGGCTAAATCCATCAGTGCGGAAAATTGCTGAACGACCTGAAGATCGCCCTCCACTTCCAGTTCACCGCGGCGAATTAACCCGGTCAATTGCTGACGATCACGCAGTTTAGGCAACACTGACAACCGTGTTTTCACCGTGCAATCCGCGTCACCCTGCCAGTCACCCACTACATCCACCTGATTTTCACTAAAAACCAAGGTTAACACCGAGGAGAGCTCATGCAGTTGAACGGACAGTACTTTGCCATTCAGACGTTGACGCGCTGCCTTTAAGCCACGGTCGCGATACAAAATATGGTTAAGCGCAGTCTCCAGACCGGCAGTTAACAACGGCGTTAAAGTCATTCGCATTCCTGCTTAAAACTTAAATCCACGATGCAGCGCAACTATGCCACCCGTCAGATTGTAATAGCTGGTATTTTCAAAACCGGCATCGGCCATCATCGACTTGAGCGTTTCCTGATCGGGATGCATACGAATGGACTCCGCGAGATAGCGATAGCTCTCCGCATCCTGCGCCACCAGCTCGCCAATACGCGGCAAAATATGAAACGAGTAGGCGTCATACGCCTTATTCAGCGGCTCAAGCAGCGGCTTAGAGAACTCCAGCACCAGCAAACGGCCACCGGGTTTCAGCACCCGAAACATGGAGGCCAGCGCCTTCTCTTTTTCCGTTACGTTACGCAGCCCGAACGAGATGGTGATGCAATCGAAATAGTTATCCGGGAACGGTAAGGCTTCGGCGTTCGCCTGCACATAGCTGACATTGCCCACCACGCCATTATTGCGTAGCTTCTCGCGGCCCATTTTCAGCATTGAGCTGTTTATATCCGCCAGTACCACCTGCCCGGTATCGCCAACCAGACGCGAAAACTTCGCAGTGAGATCGCCGGTACCACCGGCCAAATCCAGGACACGCTGCCCACGGCGCACGCCGCTACAATCAATGGTAAAACGCTTCCAGATACGGTGAATGCCGAACGACATCAAATCATTCATCACGTCATATTTCGCCGCGACGGAATGGAAAACACCCGCCACCATCTCCGCTTTTTCGCTTTTCGCTACGGTACGAAAACCGAAATGGGTTGTTTCCTGCGATTCATCTGCCATGTGTTTTGCCTGCTCCACAATCAAGTATCCCGGAAGTGTATCAGAGTCACGGTAGTCAGGCACGTTACCCCTCGGTTATTCATTGATACGGCGCAACAGATCGCTTGCCACGGGGGGTAGCGTTTCGTCATCACCATCCGCCTCCTCTTCCGCTGCGGTATCCGGCGCGTCTGCAGCCGCTTGCTCGGCCAGATGCGGATTAATTGGGCGTTTCACTTCAACACCCAGTTGGCGAAACCCTTCAGTCTGCGCAATCAGATTTCCGCGACCCTCAGCCAGTTTTTTCATCGCCTGACGGTAACTCTCCTGTGCCTTATCCAGGTTTTGGCCGATGCCGCTCATATCATCAACAAACAAGCGCATCTTATCGTACAGTTTGGCCGCCCGATCGGCGATACGTTGCGCGTTACGACTTTGATGTTCATAGCGCCAAAGATTGTTAATGGTACGCAACGCGACCAACAGCGTGGTGGGGCTAACTAACATAATGTTCTGCTGCAGCGCCTCGCTAATTAGCTCCGGCTGCCGATCAATAGCTAACAGAAAAGCAGGCTCAATCGGGATAAACATCAACACATAATCCAACGAGCGTAAACCCGGTAATTGTTGATAATCTTTGCGACTCAGCAAACGAATGTGACCACGTATTGCCGCAATATGCTCGTTGATTGCCTGCTCACGCGTAGCCTCATCGTCGCCATTAAAGTAACGCTCATAGGCAATTAAGGTCATTTTGGCATCAATCACTACGTCTTTGCCTTGCGGTAACCTGACAATCACATCTGGCTGCATACGACTATTGCGATCGACCTGCACACTAACCTGGGTTTCATATTCATGCCCTTCGCGTAGCCCCGAAGCCTCCAAAACGCGGCTTAACACCACTTCGCCCCAGTTCCCCTGGGTTTTATTATCGCCTTTTAATGCTTTCGTCAGGTTGATCGCCTCTTGCGCCATTTGCGCATTAAGCTGTTGTAAGTTGCGGATTTCGTGGGAAAGCGTATGGCGCTCACGGGCCTCCTGGCCAAAACTTTCCTGCACCTGACGGCGAAAGCCATCAAGTTGCTCGCGCAACGGGGTGATAAGCGCATTCAGGCTTTGTCGGTTCTGTTCATCCACCTTTCGCCCACTGTGTTCAAAAATGCGATTGGCGAGATTTTCGAACTGGGTGGTCAAACGCTGCTCGCTGTTCGCCAGCATGCGCTGTTTCTCTTCAGCGGCGATACGTGTCTCTTCCAGACGAATAGTTATTTCGCGTAACTCAACTTCCTGGGCACGATTAATCTCCAGTTGGTTACGTAGTTCCCGACCAAGCTGTTCGCTTTCATTACGCCAGTAATCGAAGTGATGTAGCTTTTCTTGCGCCGCGGCCAGCGTGCCGTGCATTTGGCGCAATTCGGTTTCCCGTTCCGCCTGTTGCCGTGCGGCGCGCAGCCATGCCAACGCCCAACCAACCAGCAACCCCGCCAGCCCAAGACATAAGCTTAAAATCAATTGGTTATCCACAGTTCCCCCGCCCGGCACCTTCAACAGGGAAAAGGTAGAGCGCTACTGTATGAATGTCCAGACAAAAATGACCTGACGCCAGGTATCGGCGTGAAGAAAACAGGCGCCGGACGGCGCCTGTGGGCAGAGAAAGGGCTAGATCAGACGGCGCGCGGCTTCAACTACAATTTTGACCGCATCGCTTTCGGTTTGCTTCATGGTTTCCGCATCGGGGATTTCTTTCTGCGTGCGGTTTACAATAACCCCGGCAACCATACCGGCACGCAACCCTTGGCTGGCGCACATGGTCAGTAACGTAGCGGACTCCATTTCATAATTCAGTACCCCCATCTGTTGCCACTCCTTCATCGAATTCTGGAAACGGCTAACCACCCGCCCGGAGAAGGTGTCATAACGTTCCTGTCCAGGATAGAAGGTATCGGAAGATGCGGTAATACCAATATGTGTAGTCGCGCCCACGGCTTTCGCCGCCTCCACCAGCGCGGTGGTGCAGGTAAAGTCTGCCACCGCCGGGAACTCCATCGGCGCGAAGTGCAGACTGGCGCCATCCAGACGTACCGAGCCGGTAGTCACCAGCACATCGCCAACCTGAATATGCGGCTGAATAGCGCCGGTGGTGCCTACGCGTAAGAATGTGCGCACACCCAGTTGCGCCAATTCTTCAACCGCGATAGAAGTAGAAGGGCCACCAATGCCAGTGGAACAAACGATGACGGCTTTGCCGTTCAGCTCCGCACGCCAGGTGGTGAACTCTCGGTGTGAGGCCAGGTGAACCGGGTTATCCATCAACGCCGCGATTTTCTTCACGCGCTCAGGATCGCCGGGCACGATAGCAAGCGTAGCGCCCTGTAAATCAGCTTTGGTGATCCCTAAATGAAAAACATCGGACTGGGCCATAACACGCTCCTGAATTGAAATAAGTTAACTGGCTAATACCGGCTACTCTACGGGAAAAGCGGATAAAATTATGTGAGAGCAATCACTCATAAAAATGAAAGTTACATTTTATCATTCAATAATTGTGATTTATTTCACATAAAAACATTTGTCCGCCCCCTTTTGCCACAAGCTGCCCTGCGCTTTTCATCGCGCCAGTGGTAAAGAAAATATCGCAGCGCTGCACAGAGTCGATGCCTAATCTTGGCTATAGTTACCTGATTGCGCTATTGCTAACACGGAGAGGACGATGAAAACCGAAGATAATATGGCCCATAAAGCGGGCGATCGCGGGTTCGCCCCCGCGGTGTCACCTACCGCCTCAACCACGATTGTTACTGAAAGTGCCGCCATCCATTCTGGCGAAACGTCGATCCCGACCCAGGGCGAAAACATGCCCGCTTTTTATGCCAAACCGAAAGATGCCGATGGCCCATTGCCAGTAGTTTTGGTGGTACAGGAGATTTTTGGCGTCCACGAACATATCCGTGATATTTGCCGTCGTCTGGCGAATGAGGGTTATCTGGCCGTTGCGCCGGAGCTCTACTTCCGTCAGGGCGATCCTAACGATTATGACGATATTCCTACCTTGTTTGCGGAACTGGTCAGTAAAGTCCCCGATGCACAGGTGTTGGCCGATTTGGATCATGTGGCGAACTGGGCCTCCCGCAATGGCGGGGAAATACGTCGCATGGCGATTACCGGTTTCTGCTGGGGCGGGCGCATTACCTGGCTGTATGCCGCACACAATCCACAGCTAAAAGCGGCGGTGGCTTGGTACGGTCGTCTGGTTGGCGAAAAGAGTATGAAACAACCGAAGCATCCGATTGATATCGCCGTCAATCTGAACGCCCCGGTGCTGGGATTGTATGGCGCTAAGGATAGCGGTATTCCACAAGAGAGTGTCGAATCCATGCGTCAGGCACTTCGCGCGGCGAACGCTAAGGCGGAGATCATCGTTTATCCCGATGCCGATCACGCTTTTAACGCAGATTACCGTCCGAGTTATCACGAAGAGTCGGCGAAAGATGGTTGGCAACGCATGCTGGCGTGGTTTAAACAGTACGGCGTTGCACCGCAAGCCTAAGCTAAGTAAAAAAAGGGGCGTTCACCACGCCCCCAATAATTACCACAACACAGAAATATTAAGCGTGTTCCGCACGCAGGTTTTGCGCCGCTTTAACCATGTTTGCCAGCGCTTGACGTGTTTCTGTCCAGCCACGTGTTTTCAAACCACAATCCGGGTTAACCCACAAACGCTCCGTCGGGATGCGCTTCGCGGCTTTACGTAACAATGCTTCCATCCACTCCACGCTTGGCACGTTTGGCGAGTGAATATCGTAAACACCCGGGCCAATTTCATTGGGGTATTCAAACACTTCAAATGACTCCAGGAGTTCCATATCTGAGCGCGAGGTTTCGATGGTGATAACATCGGCATCCAACGCGGCAATCGAATCCATGATGTCGTTAAACTCGCAATAACACATATGGGTATGGATCTGGGTATCATCCTGTGCAACGGCGGCATTTAAGCGGAAGGCATCCACCGCCCAGGCAAGGTAAGCCGCCCAGTCGGACTGACGCAACGGTAAGCCTTCACGTAGGGCTGGCTCATCAATCTGGATAATCCCGATACCGGCCTTTTCCAAATCCTCCACTTCATCACGCAGTGCCAGCGCAATTTGCTTAGCAATAGTTTCACGGGAAACGTCTTCACGCGGGAACGACCAGCACAAAATAGTGACCGGCCCGGTTAACATGCCTTTTACCGGCTTATCGGTCAGAGATTGTGCATATTTTGCCCACTCAACGGTAATCGCTTCTGGGCGGCTAACATCGCCGATAATAACCGGAGGTTTCACACAGCGTGAGCCATAGCTTTGCACCCAGCCGTTTTGCGTAAAGACAAAACCATCCAGGTGTTCACCGAAGTACTCAACCATGTCGTTGCGTTCGGCCTCACCGTGAACCAGCACATCAAGCCCCAAGCGTTCCTGCTCGACGATCGCTTGTTTAATATGTTCGGAAATACCGGTGCGGTAGTGATTACTATCCAGACGCCCTTGCTTGAAATCCAGGCGCAGGCCGCGAATTTCGGTGGTCTGAGGGAAAGAACCGATGGTGGTGGTCGGCCATGCCGGTAAGTTAAAGCGTTGGCGCTGGGCTGCTGCACGCGTCTGATAATCGCTCTGGCGCTCGCTATCTTTGGCGGTAATTTCCGCTAAGCGCTTTCCAACCGCAGCATTATGTACGCGGGCGGAATCACGGCGGGCGCGGATCGGCGCACTCCACGCTTCCAGCGAAGCGGCATCATTATTATTTAATGCTTTGGTCAACAGCGACAGTTCGCCGCACTTCTGCAATGCGAAGGAGAACCAGCTTTTCACTTCCTCATCCAGACGCGTTTCAACGCTCAGATCGATCGGGCTATGCAGTAGCGAGCAGGAAGAACCAATCCACAGGGCATCACGCTGACCAAGCACCGGCTGAAGGCGCTCAAACCATGTGCTCAGATCGGCACGCCAAACGTTACGACCATTGATCACCCCCAAAGACAGCAGCCATTCTGCCGGGACTTTAGCATTCAGTTCAGCAATGTTGTCTTTACCATGTACCAAATCTACGTGTAGCCCCTGAACCGGCAACGCACGCACAGTATCAATATTTTGACCAATGCTATCGAAATAGGTGGTGAGTAGCAGTTTGACCTGCCCTTGCAGTGCATCGTACGCCGGTTTAAACGCGTCCAGCCACGCTTGGGGCAGTTCCAGCACCAGCGCAGGTTCATCAATTTGCACCCACTCAATACCGCGTTTTGCCAGTTCAGCCAGTACCTGCTGATAAACCGGCAAAATGTCGCTTAACAGGCTTAGGCGATCAAATTGCTCACCTTTGACTTTACCCAGCCACAGATAAGTCACCGGCCCTAATAATACCGGTTTCACTTGATGGCCAAGAGCCAACGCTTCGTCCACTTCATCCAGCAATTGGGTCCAGGTCAGTTTAAACTGCTGCCCTTGCGTAAATTCCGGCACCATGTAGTGATAGTTGGTATTGAACCACTTGGTCATCTCCGCGGCGGCGGCAGGCTCGCCGGTTGGCGCACGGCCACGGCCTAAACGGAAGAGCGTATCAAGGTCAACCGAACCGTCTTTATTCTGATGGCGGGCAGGGACATTGCCTAATAACAGACTGGTGGTGAGTACGTGATCGTACCAGGCAAAATCACCCACCGGCACTAAATCAACGCCAGCCGCTGTTTGCTGTTGCCAGTGACGCGCGCGCAGTTCACGCCCCACAGCCAGTAACTCTTGCTGAGTGCTGTTGCCTGCCCAATAACTCTCTTGCGCTTTTTTCAATTCGCGGCGCAGGCCGACGCGAGGGAAACCCAGAGTGTGGCTCAGAATGGTCATCTCAAATCCTCTTCTTCACGATGGCCCGGCGTGCTTAAGTAATAAAATTACCGGGGCAAAAGGGCGTTTAGCCGTCCAGATGTTTACACCGCTATAATCAGAGGGTACTGTATAATCCACAAGCGCAAATTATTCATTGTCGATATGAAGGACTCTCATGATCGAACTTAAACATCTGCGAACGCTACAAGCGCTCCGCCACTCGGGTTCGCTCGCCGCCGCAGCCGCACAGCTTCATCAAACGCAATCGGCGTTATCGCATCAATTTAGCGATTTAGAACAACGCCTTGGGTTTCGTTTGTTTGTGCGTAAAAGTCAACCGCTACGCTTTACGCCGCAAGGAGAGATTTTGCTACAGCTCGCCGAACAGGTGCTGCCGCAAATTCAGCAGGCGCTACAGGCATGCCATGAACCTCATCAAACCACGCTGCGTATCGCGATTGAATGCCATAGCTGTATTCAGTGGTTAACCCCGGCGCTGGATAATTTCCGTCAAGGCTGGCCGCAAGTAGTCATGGACTTTAAATCCGGCGTAACCTTCGATCCGCAGCCAGCGCTGCAACAAGGCGAGCTGGATATCGTCCTCACCTCTGATATCCTGCCGCGTAGCGGTCTGCACTATTCGCCAATGTTTGATTTCGAAGTACGGTTGGTGTTGGCACCCGACCATCCATTGGCGCAAGTTGAGAAGATTTCACCGCAAGATTTAGCCAACGAAGTGCTGATGATTTATCCGGTGCAGCGTCAGCGGTTAGATGTATGGCGTCATTTTCTCCAGCCGGCAGGCGTCAGCCCGGCATTAAAGAGCGTTGATAACACCCTGTTATTGATTCAGATGGTCGCAGCCCGGATGGGGATCGCCGCACTACCGCATTGGGTTGTCGAAAGCTTTGAACATCAGGGATTGATCGTGACCAAAACCTTGGGCGAAGGTTTGTGGAGTCGCTTATATGCGGCGGTACGTGATGGCGAGCAACGCCAGCCAGTGGTGGAAGCCTTTATTCGCTCCGCGCGTCAACACGCTTGTAATCATCTGCCCTTCGTGCGGGATGCTTCACGTCCTGGCGCGGCATTGCCTTCAGTACCCGCCTCTTGAGAGTTCGAAGGGCAGATTTATTCTGCCCTTACGTATAATCCCGGCGCACCCTGCCTTATAATGCGCCGCATCCCTGCCGAATTAACGAGATTTTACCATGACCAATAACGATGTTTTACGTAGCGTTCGCTACATGCTGGACTTAAGTGACGCCAAGGTCGCCTCGATTTTCGCGCTGGCCGAGTGTGAAGTCCCAACGTCGGATGTGCAAGCATGGCTGAAAAAAGAGGATGAGGCGGATTATCGTCCCTGCCCGGACGTGTTGATGGGCTATTTTCTTAACGGTTTAATTTTTTTGCGCCGGGGCAAAAGCGATGACGCGCCAGTTCCCTCAATTGAACGTAAGATGACCAATAATATCGTGCTAAAGAAATTGCGGATCGCCTTCGATCTGAAAACTACCGATATCGCCGAGATCCTGAAAAAGGTTGATTTTGCGGTCTCCCAGGCAGAAATTGGGGCGATATTCCGTAAACCCGGGCATAAAAACTATCGCGAATGCGGCGACCAAATTTTGCGTAACTTCCTCAAAGGGTTGACCTTAATCCAACGTCCGGCCCGCGTGAAAACCGCCTAAATAATTCCGGCTAAAGGCGCCACAATCTGGCGCCCTTTCGCGCATTATTGGCTTACTGTCTGGCCAATAATCCATTTTTTATGCACCCACAGTGAAGCGCAAATCACGGCAGCACCCACAATGAAACTCGGCCAGTGAGGCTGTTCTTGCCAAATGGCGAGGTTGACCAGCAGACCCGCCGGAACGTGCATATTGTTCATAATACCTAAGGTACCGGCATCGACCTGCGTCGCACCATAGTTCCACATAAAATAGCCCAAGCCAGACGCCACGACACCCAGCCACAAGAGAATTCCCCACTGTAGACCGGTGGTCGGCAATTTTTGTGGATTCCCCCACAGATACCAGGCAAGAACCGCCGCCAGTACTGCGCCGAGGTAAAACCAAGAGAACGCAGTATGCTGCGGCATTGGTCGCGTTTCTTGCAAACGCTTATATCCCACCATACCCAACGCGAAACAGAGATTTGCCAGTTGAACCAACAATAAGCCAAACCAAAAATGGTCGCTGACTTTGTCATAACGAATAATGGCCGCGCCCACCACGGCCAGCATCGCGCTCAATGCATAACCAACACGTACACGACGCCCACTAATCACGTCATAAATCAGCGTGACATAGAGCGGCGTCATCACGGTAAACAGCAGCAGCTCCGAGACACTGAGGTAGAGATAAGCCTGAAAGCTAATTAAATACATCACGCCGAGCTGTAACATGCCTACCAGCATATACAGTAACAGCGTCGAGGGCCGGTATCCCCGCCAGCGCAGGAAAGGTAAAAACACCAACGCGGCCAGCCCCAGGCGGACCAAAACCGCGAATACGCTATCCACCTGTCCGGCCAGATAAACGCCAATCAGACTGAAAGAAAACGCCCATAGTACGGTGGTGATAATCAGTAATGGCACATTACATACTCGTCATAAAAAACCAGCGGACATTGTAATCAAACCGGCGAGGTAAAAACCCACTATTTGGTTTACATCTGTTCAGATAAAGAACAATCAAAAAATGAATGATAAAGAAAAAAAACGCGCACCAAACGAAAAATCATAATAATAACGATGGCATTACCGTGACTTAAATCACTTAATATCCTCTAAGACTTTTCGTATTACACCATTTTGTGATGTGCGCAGCATCAAAGTGTAATAAAACTGTAACATTTGAGCGTTTCCTCACAGTTACAAAGCGACTTAATTACTAACATTTGCGCGAATTGGAACATTTCGCCATTAAATCTGGTTAATTACTCCTTTTTATACCCATCCTGCTGGGATTTCAGAACAAAATTGCGCCATTGGAGGCCATTTATGCTCACCATTTTTAAGCCAGCCGCACATCTACCGCGCGTCTCGGAAGATCGCGTCGACCCGCTCTATAAACGCCTACGCTGGCAAATATTTTTTGGGATTTTCTTTGGTTATGCCGCCTATTACCTGGTGCGGAAAAACTTCGCGCTGGCGATGCCGTACCTGGTCGAACAGGGCTTCTCGCGCGGCGATCTTGGCTTTGCCCTCTCGGCGATTTCGATTGCCTATGGGTTTTCAAAGTTCATTATGGGTTCAGTTTCTGATCGCTCCAATCCGCGTGTTTTCTTACCCGCCGGGCTGATCCTCGCCGGCGCGGTGATGCTGTTTATGGGGTTTGTCCCGTGGGCGACCTCAAGCATTATGGTCATGTTCGTGCTGTTATTTCTCTGCGGTTGGTTCCAGGGAATGGGCTGGCCTCCTTGTGGCCGCACCATGGTTCACTGGTGGTCGCATAAAGAACGCGGCAGTATCGTTTCCGTTTGGAACTGCGCCCACAACGTTGGCGGCGGGCTTCCTCCTCTGCTGTTTCTGCTTGGCATGGCCTGGTTTAACGACTGGAAAGCGGCGCTCTATATGCCTGCCTTTGGTGCCATTGTGGTGGCGATTATCGCCTTTGCACTGATGCGTGACACGCCGCAATCCTGCGGTTTACCGCCGATTGAAGAGTACAAAAATGATTACCCGCCGGATTACAGCGAAAAATACGAAGAAGAGTTAACCGCGAAGCAAATTTTCATGCAGTACGTCCTACCCAACAAAATGTTGTGGTATATCGCGCTGGCAAACGTCTTTGTCTATCTGTTGCGCTACGGCATCCTTGACTGGTCGCCGACCTATTTAAAAGAAGTGAAGCATTTCGCGCTTGACGAGTCTTCATGGGCCTACTTCTTTTACGAATATGCCGGTATCCCCGGCACGCTACTGTGCGGCTGGATGTCAGATAAGGTCTTTCGAGGTAACCGTGGCGCTACCGGGGTGTTCTTTATGGTACTGGTCACTATTGCCACGGTGGTTTACTGGTTGAACCCGGCGGGTCATCCAAATGTCGACATGGCCTGCATGATCATCATCGGTTTCTTAATTTATGGCCCGGTGATGCTAATTGGCTTACATGCGCTGGAGTTGGCGCCGAAAAAAGCGGCCGGTACCGCAGCCGGTTTTACCGGGCTGTTTGGGTATCTGGGCGGATCAGTGGCGGCCAGCGCCATTGTCGGTTACACGGTTGATTTCTTCGGCTGGAATGGCGGTTTCATTATTATGATTGGCGGTTGCGTACTGGCAGTCATTTTCCTGGTACTCACCATGCTGAATGAGAAAAAACACAAACAGCAATTACAGCATCAGTAATGGGAGCAGAGGATGAAACTCACAGCATTATTGTCAGTGTTACTGATGGCTACCGCACTGAATGCAGCGGCGGAAACCAACGGGAAAGTCGTGATCGCTCATCGCGGCGCCAGCGGCTACCTACCGGAACATACGCTGGAAGCCAAAGCGATGGCGTATGCGCAAGGCGCAGATTTCCTTGAGCAAGATTTGGTGATGACCAAAGACGATCAGTTAGTGGTGTTGCACGACCATTATCTTGATCGGGTGACGGATGTCGCGCAACGTTTCCCAAAACGGATGCGCAAAGATGGGCGCTATTACGCGATTGATTTCACCCTCGCCGAGATTAAGAGCCTGAAATTTACCGAAGGTTTTACGCTGAAAAACGGCAAAGCGGTACAGACTTTTCCAGGGCGTTTCCCAATGGGCAAATCTGATTTCCATGTGCACACCTTTCAGGAGGAAATTGAGTTTGTACAAGGCTTGAACCATTCCACCGGCAAAAATATCGGTATTTATACCGAAATTAAAGCGCCCTGGTTCCATCACAAGGAAGGGAAAGACATTGCCGCGAAGGTGCTGGCGGTGCTTAAGCAATATGGTTATACCGGTAAACAGGATAATGTTTACCTCCAGTGTTTCGATTTTAATGAACTTAAGCGCATTAAAACCGAGCTGGAGCCGAAAATGGGGATGAACCTGAAGCTGGTACAACTGATCACCGAAACCGACTCGAAAGAGACGGAGGAGTTGAAGAACGGACACTGGGTGAACTATAGCTATGACTGGATGTTCCGCCCCGGCGCGATGAAAGAGCTGGCACGCTACGTTGATGGTATCGGGCCAGATTATCATGAGCTGTTTGGTGCGGATTCAAAACCCGGCGATCTTCATCTGACGCCAATGGCGCAGGAAGCGCATGCTAATAAGCTGCTGATTCATCCCTATACCGTGCGAGCCGACCAGTTGCCGCCGTGGGCCGCCAACGTCGACCAGTTATATGACGCGCTGTATAACCAAGCGAATGTGGAAGGTTTATTTACCGACTTCCCGGATAAAGCGGTGCATTTTCTGCAAACTGAAACCCACGCATCACCTTAGCATCGCCACATTAATCGGCCCCGCAGCGCCTATCTGCGGGGCCTCTTTTACGCCAAAAAAAGCTGGCGTAAATAATGTGGCACCGCATCTTCCGCATTGCTGCCGATCACTTCCATTTCCGGCAACAAATCCTTCAATCGTTGATGGGCATTACGCATGATGCAGCCCTTACCAGACATGGTAAGCATCTCTTTATCGTTCAAACCATCGCCGAAAGCGACGCACTCTTTCAGAGAATAACCGAGCAGTTTTGCCACCTCTTCCAATGCATGGCCTTTCGACACGCCGCCCGCCATCACTTCCAGACAGGTTGGAAAAGAGAAACTTACGTTAACCCGATCGCCCCAACGCGCAATCAGCGCTTGCTCTAACGGAACCAAACGTTCCGCATCGTCGCAGGTGAAAAAGACTTTGCTGATGCCATCCGTTTCAAGCATGCCCGGCTCAAACACGCGATAGGTAAATTCCGACTCGATAAAGTATTTATTCTCTTCCGGACGATGACGGCTTAGATACCACTCATCGTTACGGTAAACGTTGGTCAGGATTTCCGGGTCATCATATTTAACCGCGAACAGATCATGGGCAATATCCTCATCCAGGTTGTGGCTGAAGATCAGATCCCCGGCGGTATTGTGCACACGCGCGCCATTCGAAGTAATCATGAAGGCTTCGATCTCAAGATTGTCGCGCATCTGCGAAACATCAATGTGGTGGCGGCCGGTGGCGAAAACGAAATGCACATCGCGAGCGGTCAGCAACTTCAACGTCTCTTTGGTATACGGCGTCAATCGATGATCGGGTGAAAGCAGTGTGCCGTCCAGGTCGGAAGCGACTATGTGGTACATGAAAAACCTCTGGTAACGAAATGGATAATCAGGTTCAGGATCCCTGAACCAGCATTAATCAATCTGAGTGATGCAAAAATTTAGGGCGTATGCCGTTGGTAAAAATCAACGATGGCATTTAACGCCTCGGCACGCATGCTGTCTTTTTCAAACAAGATCTCATGACGCGCGCCGGAAATCACTTGCGGTTTTCCCCCTTCACAAGGATGCCCGGCCGCACGCATTGCCTGACAAAACAGATCCTGTGAACGGTTATCAACCACCTTGTCTTCTTCCGCTTGTAAGAGTAACAACGGCGTACTGATTACCGCGGCTTTAGTGAGTATATTTTGCCCGGCCTGAATCCCTTCGCGCACCCAGTGATAGGTGGGGCCGCCAACGCGAATTTCAGGATCGTCAGCGTAGAAACGCAAATTGCGACGATAGCGCTCACGACTGTGGGTCAACTGATTCATGCCAAACGGCCTGGCGCGCCATTTGCCGGTGCCCAGCGCATAACCATCACGAAAGGCGGGGCGTTTTTCGGCCCAATTCAGAATGCGATGCGCCATCCATGAAGGCAACGGCAGATAGATGCCAAACATCGGTGAGGCCAGCACCGCAGCATCAAATGCCTGCGGCAGACGCGCCAATAACAATGTCAGGATCGCGCCGCCCATAGAATGCGCCAGCGCATAACGATGCCGATAGTGCTTCGCAGCGATTTCCTGCCAATACAGCGTTTCCAGATCGTCCACATAATGCTCAAAATGGACCACATGACCGCGATGTGAATCCTGCAACAGCCGCCCGGACCGCCCCTGACCACGATGATCGATAATCATCACATCATAGCCACAATGAAACAGGTCATACGCCAGTTCCGGATACTTCACATAACTCTCAATCCGACCAGGCACCAGCAGGATCACTTTATCATGGCGCGGAGAGGTGAAGCGCACATAGCGGATCGGCACGTTTTCCACGCCGGTGAACTCTCGCTCCTCCCGGCGACGCCAAAAATCCAGCAGCGGCCCGGTGGCGAAGGCCGCAAAGGCTTTCTCGCGCGTTGGCCAACTGTTTCTCGGTTGCGTCATCGACAGGTATTCCACTCAAATTAATTGCCGCGAAGCGGTTTTATCATTGTCATAGCGCGACATTACGCAATGCCGTATTGTGTCACAATTCCACGCATCCAGGGAGCCTTACCCATGACCATCGAATGGTGGCTAACTTATCTTTTGACCACCGCCATCCTCAGCCTGTCACCCGGCTCGGGGGCGATCAATACCATGAGTACCGGAATTAGCCACGGTTACCGTGGCGCGGCAGCATCAATTGCAGGCCTACAGGTGGGGCTATCGCTGCATATTTTACTGGTGGGCATTGGTCTTGGCGCCCTGTTCTCCCGCTCCTTAGTCGCCTTTGAGGTATTAAAATGGGCGGGCGCCGCCTATTTGATCTGGCTGGGTATTCAACAATGGCGTGCCGCTGGCGCGATAGATCTTAACGCCGTTTCCGGCGCGATGCCGCGTCGGCATCTGTTCAAACGCGCAATACTGGTTAATTTGACCAACCCGAAAAGCATCGTGTTTCTGGCGGCATTGTTTCCTCAATTCATCATTCCACATCAACCGCAAGCGATGCAGTACCTGGTGCTCGGCGTCACTACGGTGGTGGTCGATATTATCGTGATGATTGGCTACGCCACGCTGGCGCGGCGCATTGCCGCCTGGATTAAAGGCCCACGGCAGATGAAGTTGTTAAACCGGCTGTTTGGTGGGCTATTCATGCTGGTGGGCGCTTTACTGGCCAGCGCGCGTCGTATCGCCTAAGACGGCAATCGCGACGTAGCCACAACGGTGCGTCGCGATCGATAATGCTTAGCGTGAGAGAATTAAATGGAGGCCAAACCCGGCAAACAATACACCGGCCAGACCATCAATCCATTTTGCCAGGCGCTGATATTTACGGCGCATCCACGGTAAAGCAAAAATGGCCGCCACCAGCGTAAACCAGGCAAAGGTTTCACCGACAATCAACAGAAATAACCCCCAACGCTCGCCTGAACCGACATCATCGCCGACGAACAGTGAAAATACGCTACCAAAGTAGATAACCGCTTTAGGGTTCGAAAGATTGGTGAGAAAACCTTTCAGGAAGCTATGGCCTTTTTTCGGTAGCGCGACGGCAACCTCTGGCTGCGGTGAACTCTGGTGCCGCTGCCGCGCCGAGCACAGCAACTGCCAGCCCATCCACAGTAGATAAACCCCACCGCCAACCATAATGATCTGATGCAGCCATGCCATCTTTTGCAGGAGCAGATGCAGGCCCATGAGCGCGACACCGGCCCACACCACAATCCCCAACGAGATACCAAGCACGCCCATCATCGCTTCTTTGCGCGAGCGACTGGCCGCCGTTTGTGAAACAAAGAAAAAATCAGGCCCGGGGCTCATCAGCGCCACTAAATGCACCACCGCCACGGTAAAAAAGAGCGCCAGCATGCTGTTATCCTTCTGGTTTCATTAATAATATTCGCAATTCATCGCCAATAAGCTATCGGCGGCTTATTCCTCACCGTCAACATGCTCACGGATCATGACCATAAACGGTTTACCAAATCGCTCCAGTTTTCGATGCCCCACGCCGTTTACGCTCAGCATTTCTGAGGCGGTCAGCGGCATCTGTTCTGCCATTTCAATTAGTGTGGCGTCATTGAACACGACGTAAGGTGGAATATTCTCTTCATCGGCAATCGCTTTACGCAACTTACGCAGTTTGGCGAACAGTTTACGGTCGTAATTACCGGCATACGATTTCTGGCTACTGTTTTTGGTTTTAATACTGACCAGACGCGGTACCGCTAACCTCAGCGGCGCTTCACCGCGCAACACAGGGCGAGCCGCCTCGGTTAACTGGAGCGCCGAATGCATAGCGATATTTTGTGTCACCAACCCTAAGTGAATAAGCTGGCGTAAGACACTCACCCAGTGCTCATGGCTCTGATCGCGTCCTAAGCCGTACACCGGCAACTTATCATGCCCCAGTTCCCGGATACGTTGATTATTGGCACCGCGCAGCACCTCAACCACATATCCCATGCCGAAACGCTGCCCCACACGATAAATACAGGAGAGCGCTTTTTGCGCTTCAACCAGCCCGTCATAGCGGCGCGGGGGATCGAGGCAAATATCACAGTTGCCGCACGCTTGCTGACGCCCTTCGCCAAAATAGTTAAGTAATACCAGACGACGACAGGTTTGCGCCTCGGCAAAAGCGCCCATCGCATTGAGCTTATGCCGTTCAATATCTAACAATTGCCCAGGCGCTTTCTCTTCCAGACAGCGCCGCAGCCATGCCATATCCGCCGGGTCGTATAACAGCATCGCCTCCGCCGGTAAGCCATCACGCCCGGCGCGCCCGGTTTCCTGATAGTAGGATTCAATGTTGCGTGGAATGTCGAAATGCACCACAAACCGCACATTAGGCTTATTAATCCCCATGCCAAACGCCACGGTTGCGACAACAATCTGCAAATCATCGCGTTGAAAGGCTTCTTGCACCTGCGCGCGGTGGGTATTCTCCATTCCGGCATGATAGGCACCGACGCTAAAACCCCGGCTTTGTAAACGTGCGGCGGTATCTTCGACTTTGGCGCGGCTATTACAGTAAATAATGCCGCTTTTACCGCGTTGATCTTGAACATAGCGCAGCAATTGTTCGGTAGGCTTAAACTTCTCCACCAGCATGTAGCGAATATTCGGGCGGTCAAAACTACTAATCTGGATCAGCGGATCGTTTAGTTGCAGTAACCGAACAATGTCATTACGGGTGGTTTCGTCGGCCGTGGCGGTCAGCGCCATGACCGGTAATTGTGCAAACCGTTGGCGCAATTGCCCCAACGCGCCATATTCAGGGCGGAAATCATGCCCCCACTGCGAAATACAGTGAGCTTCATCCACCGCCAACATCGCCGGGTTCCAGTGCGCCAGCGAGTCGAGGAAGTTATCCATCATCAAGCGTTCCGGCGCAATATACAGCAAACGAATACGTCCACTGCGACAGCCCGCCATGACCTCTTGCTGCTGTTCTCGCGTTTGCGTGGAATTCAAACAGGCCGCCGCCACCCCGTTCGCCAACAGTTGATCAACCTGATCTTTCATCAGCGAGATGAGCGGCGAAACCACTAATGTCAGGCCTTCACGCACTAAGGCCGGGATTTGATAGCAGAGGGATTTACCGCCGCCGGTGGGCATCACCACCAGGCAATCACGACCAGCCAGCGAACTCTGAATAATGGTTTGCTGCCCGGGGCGAAATTGCTGGTAGCCGAAGGTATCGCGTAATACCTGTTCTGCCAGCATTTCCTGGTTGATTACTGCGGCTGTCGACACATCTTCCCCGTCTTATCTTGCAATGATCATATGAACCCGGGCCGCACTTATCTTGCCCAACGATTCGAGGCAGAGAATGGTACCACTCCCCCGCCAGGATTTCGTTAGAATAAATCATTCAACGTCACGCCGACACCAATACGCGTCTGGCGATGGTTGTAATCAATCAGCGACTCGCCATAACCACTAAATAACTGGGTGTAGAAACGAACATGTTCGCTTATCGGGTAACTCCACGCCATCTCGGCACCGCCATAACCGGTATTCCAGTTATAGTTGCCCTGAACGCTGAAAATGCTCTCACCCCATTGATAACCCAATTTCGCACGATAGTAGCCCATATATTTGGTGATATCCGGGTTATCGTCGTTACTTTTACTCTCCGGTAGGCGATACCAGGGTTTAATTTCAGCGAGGAAATTACCGTTCTGCGCCATTAAACGCGCATACACGCGGTTCCAACTGCGAGAAGTAGGATCGGAACGACCATTTGATTCATGATTTAGCCCCATCTCCACATCACGTAGTGTCCAACCGGCAAACTGATAATCGGTCGCCCAGCCGAGGAAAATCTGCGGCTCGTAGTTAGTTTCCCGGAAAGGTGACGAAGCTCCCCGGTTAGAAAGCTGCCACCAGGAGCGTTGCGTATAGGATGCCGCCAGGACCGAGTTATCGCCTAATATGCCGCGCCACAGCGGAAATGCCAGACTTAACTGGAACTTTACCTCATCCTTTTTGGCGCTATCAGCCCAATCATACGATTGAATAGCGTCTTTATTAATATTGCTGGTGTAAGTGTAAAGCAGGTAATTATTTTCATAAGGATAAAGCACAAAAGGGTTATCGTGTTTTTCCAGTAGGTTAGCAATAATGCTACCGCGTACCGCCGGCGCATCATGAATATCTTTGGTTGTCGCTTCCTGTGCTTGTGCCAGAACCGGCAGAAATACGCTTGCCGTCAGCAATCCTCTTAATATGCGCATAGTGTTCTCCGCTGAAGCGCTGTGCGATGAAAGTGTAAAAAAGCAGGTCATTCTACACACAAATTTATAGCAATATCAGCGTGACAGTCTGAAAGTGGAAAGCCTATTACTGGCAGCATAAAATACCCACCTCATTAACATTTTCAGCCCCTTTTTTACTGTTTTAGGAAGGCAAACCATGTCAGGAATTCCGTTATCGCAGGACGCGGCGCGTCATCTGATTGGAGAAATTTTTGTTTATCACATGCCGTTTAATCAGGCGCTTGGTCTGAAGCTGGAACGCCTTGAGGCGGACTACGCGGAACTCAGCTTTACCAATCAGGAGATGTTGGTAGGTAATGCAGCGCAAAAAATTCTGCATGGCGGGGTTATCGCATCAGTGTTGGACGTGGCTGCCGGGCTGGTTTGTGTCAGCGGCTCCCTAACGCGCCAGCAAACGATTACCGAAACGGAGTTGCGACAACGCCTGGCAAAAATGGGCACCATCGATCTGCGCGTGGATTATCTGCGCCCCGGGCGCGGAGAGCGTTTTACTGCCTCCAGCAGTTTATTGCGCGCCGGTAATAAGGTGGCGGTCGCACGCGTAGAGTTGCACAACGATGCCGGCGTCTATATTGCCAGCGCCACCGCCACTTACCTGGTAGGCTAATTCGAGTAACGATTGAGAGTTACCCGCCATTAAATGTGGGTAACCATAGAATAAATAGGCATTTGTCACGATAAGCATCTGTTTACAGAATAGCGGCTAACACGCACGGGCCAGTCTGTCTGAGCCCGTTGCGTCACCTACATGGCTTTTTAACAGTAATGTAAGGAATGCCCATGAAGTTAAGCCGCCTTATTCATCCGAACACCCCACCGCCCAATGAAGCGGAAACGGATAGCACGCGCTCTTTGGGCGCGCAACCTCCCGGCGCAAAACGGGTTGGAAAAGAGGCGGCAGCCCGTGTGCAGGCCGGGCAGGCGAAAACCACCGCTTTGGCCGCGAAAAATAGCACCTCGTTTAAAAATAAGCTGACACGACGCGCGCTGGATTTTTCTGCCGTAGTGCCGGGCAGCGGGCGTACCATTAACCGCCCGTTACGCCAGTCTCCACCGGAAATCGATCTGTTCGAGGGTGAAACAGAGGATGAAATTTCAGCGCTCCAAAAAAGCCAGCGCCTTATCCGCCATGCGCAAGCCCTCGTCGATTCGCTGGAAAAAGAGCCGGTCTCGCTGTGGCAACGTCCGGCGGAATCCCCGCACCGTCGGCGCCTGACTAAACTGATCCCGTGGTTAAAACCTGACACGTTAAAGAACAAGGCCTCGCTGTATGGCTCCGCGACGCCGGATAAGGGCAATGCCGATGAGCGCCCTGACAGGGAGGCGATTTCCCAACAAAGTCAGGCGTTGAAGCAGCATATTGCCGAGCAGCAAACCCAACTGGAAGCCGCCATTGAGGTGCTGGAAAAGGCTTATGGCAGCCGGGCGACCACCACGCCGTCATCGTCAGCAAGTGAAACCCGTATTCAACTGGCTGAGCAGCAAGTCGCCGCATGTAGCGCCGCTCTTCGGCAGAGTATTGAACATCCGGCGGCAATTGCGCTTTTTAAGCTCAGTGACTATGCCGATTTACTGGATAAGAAACTGGATTTTTCTCTGAAACATTTCGCAGAGTTGAAAACCGAAGCGGAAAATATTCAAAGCGGCAGCGAAACACAGCGCAAAACCACCGAGTTACTGTTACTGCTCAACAGTGAAAAAATTCGCCTGTTAATGGATATTGGCGTCAGCATGGATAGCGCCAATAGCGGACTGCAAGAAGCCACGCAAATGCTGGATAAATTGCATCTGGCACTCAATAACCTCGACAACGTTCCTAATAGCGAAAACCAACCGCTGAGACGCGAGGTGATCCTGACTGATATTACCCGTTATCAAGCGCTGCGCGAGGCGGCGGAACAGACCCTGGCCGCCAATATGCGCCATCTGGATAGCCTGGACACCAACGCAGCCGAGGTGGCGTATCAAGTTGATAAGTTGCTGGAGAAACTTAACGCTGACAATAGCATTTTATTACAACAACATGCGGAGAGTCGGCAACAGTGGGTTAATGCTGCGAAAAGCGCGGCGTTACTCAACCAGGCAACGCCGCCAGCGCCCTCTCCCGCCGATGCGCCCCGTCCGGACCAAGCGCAACTTGAACAACTGAAGAAGGATCTACATCTTCGCCTCACCCAAGTCTTGGGCGGCAATGACGCGAAAACGCTGTTAATTCCCAAACTGGATGCGCTGGCTACACGCCTCATTGATAACCCCGCGTTGACCAAACAGCCGCCCTGGCTGGTGGTCGACATTGTGATGTCATCATTGTCTACCGTCACCGGCCTTAACGCCTCGCTGGCAAGCAAGGTGCTTGATGCGTTGGCAGACTACCCGGTAACCCATTGGTTAACCCAACGCGCAGAGGATGACCAAGCAATCGCGCTTACCGCGTTGTGCCGCCAACTCTGTACCCTGCCGCGTGGCGCCGACTTACTACAGCTCCTTTCCAACGCGGGCGACACGCCGCCCAATGCGGATCAATCAAAAGCGCTGCGCACCTTCTGGAACGCCGATTTGGCAATGCAAACCGAACAGGATCCGGCGGTTGTACAGTGGCTCGGTCAGGCACGCAAGGTTGCACAGGCTAAGGCACAAGGTCGCGATGAAAACCTGGATGATGTCGACTTGGCCGCGTACAACGCGGTGCGTAATGGTTATCTCAGTAACGCGCCGGGTTCACTGTATGCGCGCGATAATCAACGCCTGCTCAAAACCACCAACGAATGGGTACTACGCGCACTGGCGCAACAGCCGGACGATGCCGGACATAGCTGGCGGGAATGGGTGCCGCTGCTGAATAAAACGCCGTTCAATGCCAAAACGCTGGAGCGCGTTTTTGAGATTAGCCAAAGTATGGGCATGGACTCGTTGCGTAGTCAGGTGGCCAGATTAATTGATAGCCAACAGCAGACATTGCATCAGCTAATTGCGCACGGTTCTGAGCAAGCCAATAGTGAGAATGGGCTTGCTGAACTAACCACCGCCGCACAAGTGGTGTTAAACCATCTGCAAAAAAAAGACACGCCGCTGGCACACACCACGCTGGGCCGCGCCGATCTACGCGCCATCGAACGCGCGTTAAAAAAACTCTCTCCGCCCTCCACCCACCATCATGCGGGGCGAGACTGGTTCGATAAGTTAACCTCCTCATCCGCACCGCCGTTTATTGCTGAATTATGTCGGCAAAAATTGACCGTTCATGAAGCGCTAAACCGGTTGGATAACGAATTACGCCAAAAGCTCCCGGAAGCGCTATCACACGCCGTTCCGCCTCCTAATATCGATGAATTTGGCACGGCGGTTCGTCTGCTAAAGGAGCGACATTTTCAGGACAAACAGGATATTTTGACCTTTTTCAAGCCACTGATTGAAGGAAGCCGTTTACGCGATCGCGTGCGACTCGGCGGCGGCGGAACGCTGGGGATTGGCCTACCATCATTACCTTATAACCTCGCTTCGGTGGTCGCACCGACGTTTTCAATGGAGGTGGCGCGGAGCGAAGAGGCGTTTGCTCAACTGTTTATGCCGATCCTGGGCATGGAGATGTCCTTCGGAAAAGCCCGGACGCTGGCGGCAGAAGTCAGCCTGGGCGTCTCTGCCGGGGTTGAAATACTGCCCGGTTTATCCGTTCAAGGCGGCTTGACCGGTCGTCTGCGCGGTCAGCAAGCGCAGACAGATGCCACGCTGATGCGCTTTTTCCGCAAGCGCTTCCAGGACGATGAAATGCGCAGCAAGATGTTTAACTGCCTGGACAGTATGGTTCGTTGGGATACGTTAGAGGCGGAACAGGGAAGAGCCTATTCCAGCCCGTTAGAAGCGGTTTTGGCCCGGAACCCGGACGTTTCCATCAGTCACGTCTTTGCCGAAAGCGACACGCTTAACCTCAGCGCGCGCGCCGCGATACGGCTACCTTTCGCCAGCCATAGCGAGCACCATGATATTTCACAGTGGGCCAATAACGAACTGGCGATCGCCGCAGAAAGCGAACGCACTCATGATCGACGCGCCGAACAAAATGGCGCGGTTCATGTGGATAAAGTGCGAGGTGACAGCGCGCAGCAGCGTGTCATTGTCAGCGCCGCCCTCAATGGCTCTCCACTTTCCAACGCCCCGGTTAGCCATGGCGCGGGCAGCAGCGGGCGCTTCTCTGCGCCGCTTCAGTTCGCCATCAATCGTGATATTGCCTGGCACGTAGAACGGCATGAAATTTCCCCGTTTACCATTGATGATAAGCAAGATGCCGATCTTGACCGTCATTACAGTAGCGCGACCGATATGTTGGCGGAAATTTCCGCCAACCGGGAAGAGTGGCTAATGCGCTGTATTGAAACGCTTGAGCCTGACGGAGACCGGCGCGACACGCCAGAGCTACGCCAGCAAGCCGCCGTCATTATGGATGAGTTTGAACAAACCATTACCCAACTGGCAAAACAGAGTAAATATTGCCTGTATAACGTCAACTATTCGCTAAAAGGTGAAGCTGGCGCAGAGATCGACAGCTATCGTGCGCTGATTCAACTGGCACGGAATAGTGGTGACGAGGCGCGGGTCGGCGAATTGGAAAAAGCGGTAGATGAAATATTACAAATGCGCGGAAGCTGGCGGCCATTGATGCTGATTATCCGCGAACGCGCCCGCGATGCCAGCACCAAAGGCCTACGCTATGCGGTGCGCTTTCAATACAACAAGAGTAACGAAGGCCAGCGGACTGCCGCACAGTTTCCGCCACCTTAATCCTATTACAACCAGTTTTTGCGCTTAAAGTAGAGGTAAGGCGCCAGCCCGGCGAGGATCATTAAGCCGATGGCACCAGGATAGCCAAAGCTCCATTTTAGCTCAGGCATAAATGCAAAGTTCATACCGTAACTAGAGGCAACCAGCGTTGGCGGCAGGAACACTACCGAGACCACCGAGAAGATTTTGATAATGCGGTTCTGCTCAATGTTGATGAAGCCCATTGCCGCCTGCATCAGGAAGTTCACTTTCTGAAACAGTGATTCGTTGTGTGGCAACAGCGATTCGATATCGCGCAAGATCTCACGCGCCTGTTCTAACTGATTACCCGGTAAACGCGCCTTCCGCACCAGGAAGTTGAGCGCACGCTGGGTATCCATCAAACACAGGCGAACTTTCCAGCCGATATCTTCCAACTCCGCCAGGGTTGAAAGCGCCTGGTCAAACTCATCGCCTTGTTGCCCTTCCATGATCACACGGCTGAGTTTTTCCAAATCGCTATAGATGTTCTCAATCTCATCCGCTAGCTGTTCAATTTTGGTCTCAAACAAATCAAGCAACAGTTCAAACGCATTGCCGTCGGACAAAATCTGATTACGCGCCCGCATACGATAGAGGCGAAACGCGGGGAGTTCGCGTTCACGCAGCGTGTACAGGCGACCTTCGCGGATGGTAAACGCTACCGTAGAATTCCCGGCGTGATCTTCCGCATCTTCATAGAAAAAGAAGGAGTGGATATGAAGGCCATCTTCGTCTTCGAAGAAACGGGCGGAAGCTTCGATGTCTTCCAGTTCCGGGCGCGTGGCCAGGCTTTGGCCTAACTCGCTCTGAACGCGCTCACGCTCGTGTTCTTCGGGTTCGATCAAATCAACCCATACCGAGGAAACCAGTTTATCCGCAGGCTCTTCCAGCTCCAGACGTGCCAGACGGCTTTCATCCAGTTTAAATGCGCTCAGCATAGCAGTACTCCCAATAGCAGCAACAAGTGGGACAGTACGCTTGAACACGGAAACAATGCTGTTTCGATCAGTTTTCTACGCTGACTCGAGCGACGGGGAAATACAGAGGGTCGCTAACAACCACGAAGGCTATCAGCAAAAGAGGATAGCCTTAGGCGTTGCACCTGCGCAGCAGGTTAATGAGCCAGTATCGACTGGGTGTGTCCAAGGCGAGTGTCCTCTTAGGGTAATCGTGCGCGCATGTTACGCTGAGACGAAAAAGGCGTCAAGCGTGCCTTGCACGCTTTAATTCCCACCAGCCGGAACAATTCTCACCCAACAATAATAGGGTTTCTCGCCCAGACTTCTTCATGCCAAAGTCAATAAAATTACTAACCATTACGACATAAATCACCAAAAAATCTCGAGAAATATAGGTACGATTTTCTTTTCAATTAAATATAGAATCACGCACCTGATCAAAATATAGCCAAAAAAAACACAGGGATATCTAATTAATGAAACAAAATTTTGATAACCATCATTTTCGAGAACAATTTCCGGCAATAAAAAATATCGGCATGGTATATCTTGATAGTGCTGCCACCGCGCTTAAACCTCAAGTAATGATAGATACTATTAATGACTACTTTGCTAATAATGGCGCAACGGTACATCGTAGTCTACACCAAACGGGAAAAGAAACGACTGAACAATATGAAGCGGCACGCTATAAATGCGCAAGCCTGATTAATAGTCCGGCGGTGGAAAATGTCATCTGGACCCGAGGTGCAACTGAATCCATCAATATGATTGCATATGGATACTTACAACATGCAATTAAAGACGGTGACGAAATTATTATTAATGATGCAGAACATCATTCCAATCTCATTCCGTGGCTAATGGTGGCAAAAATTAAAGGCGCAAAGATCGTACGCCTTCCCTTACGTGAAAACGGTACCATTGACGTTCAGTGTTTGGATACGCTAATTAGTGCAAAAACAAAATTTATCGCTCTAACCCAAATGTCGAATGTTACCGGATTCATGCCAGATATACAGGCAGTGATAGAAAAAGCGCACCGAAAAGGGGTGAAAGTCGCGGTTGATGGCGCACAAGGTGCTGCACACAGCCCGCTTGATGTAATCGCCAGCGGCATCGATTTCTATGTGCTGTCGGCACATAAAATGTACGGGCCAACCGGGGTTGGCGTATTGTATTACTCTCCAAATATCGCCGATGAATTTTTTCCTGTATACGGTGGTGGACAAATGCTTTCCACGCTCGAAGGAGAAACCATTATTCCCAAAAAATCGCCGTTTAAATATGAAGCCGGCACACCCAATATCGCCGGTATTCTGGGTTTTGGTGCCGTATTGGATTGGTTGAAAAACTACGATATGGAAGTGCTAAAAAATCACAGCAAACAACTTGTCGATATTATCGATCGCGAACTGCAAAGCACTGTTCCCGGCTATATTCGCTATTCTCAACCGGGAAGTAGTATTCTCTCCTTTAATATTTCAGGGCTACACCATGTTGATTTTTCAACGCTACTTTCTGAATTTGGCATTTCTATTCGCTCAGGAAAACATTGTGCCATTCCACTAATGAAGCATTTTGGAATTAGTGGGACGTTACGTGCCTCGCTGGCGCCTTATAATAATGAAAGCGACGCCTTTCATTTTATTGACGCTATTAAACAAACATTAAAAATTTTAAGACCATAATGAAATCCATTACTATTCCAGATAATCTAATTGATCTATTCAGTCAGTGCGATACGCTTAGCAAAAAATACATCACGATTATGCTTCAGGCTCCGGCGATCCCCCCGATCCCCGACGGAGAAAAAGCAAAAGAGTTGTTTAATTGCCAAAACGTTGCCTATGTATTTACCCGGCAGATGGATAAGCATACCCTCTACTTCGCCGGTGATAGCGATAGTATTTTAATTAAGGGGCTAATGTCGATAATGTTCACCTGCATTAACTACCCGGCAAACCGCGATATCACCCGTTACAATATCGCCCGTATCTTCCAGACGCTGGGGATTGAAAAGCATTACGAAGAATCACTGCCAATGGGACTTGGGCTAGTAGTGGATGAAGTCGAATCAGCCCTCCTCACAGCCAAGTGAAGAAGCGGAAAATGGCTAACTCAGGGTAGCCATAAATTAACAACTCTCCAGCCGGGCATAGGCCGCCACCAGCCATTTGATCCCCTGCCCCTGAAAGGCCACCTGCAACCGGCTATGTTCTCCACTGCCCTCCAGATTGATAATCGTCCCTTCGCCAAATTTGGCGTGGCGCACCCGCTGCCCAAGAGCAAAACCGCTGTCGCTTTTCGTAACCGGGGTGCCCATCCGCTGATGATTGGCCGGGCGGCTAATGCTGGCGCGGAGGCGCACCTCTTCCACACACTCTTCCGGCAGCTCGCCAATAAAGCGCGACGGACGATGGTACACTTCTTTGCCATACAGGCGCCGCGTTTCGGCGTAGGTTAGCGTTAACTTGATCATGGCGCGCGTTACGCCAACGTAGGCCAGCCGACGTTCCTCTTCCAGCCGACCGCCCTCATCCAACGCCATCTGGCTAGGGAACATGCCCTCTTCCATGCCCACAATGAAAACCTGGCTAAACTCGAGGCCTTTTGCCGCGTGCATGGTCATCAGTTGTACCGCGTCCTGCCACTTATCCGCCTGCCCCTCGCCCGCCTCTAGCGCGGCATGAGAGAGAAAGGCCTGCAACGGTAACAAATCTTCATCTTCGTCTTGGTAGCTATATTGCCGGGTCGCGTTCACCAGCTCTTCCAGGTTTTCTATACGCGCCTGGCCCTTCTCGCCTTTCTCTTGTTCGTACATCAACCACAAACCAGAATCCTTAATCACCCGATCGGTTTGTATATGCAACGGTAACTCGCTGGTTTCCTGTGCCAAAGAATCAACTAACTCAATAAACCGTTGTAATGCCGAAGCGGCGCGGCCTGCCAGCGCTTTTTCAACCAAAAGCTCCCGTGTCGCCTGCCACAGCGTTAACTGACGGTCGCGCGAGGTTTGCCGCACCACGTCCAGCGTGCGATCGCCAATGCCGCGCGTTGGCGTGTTCACCACCCGTTCAAATGCCGCATCGTCATTCCGGTTAGCAATCAGGCGCAAATATGCCAGCGCATCCTTAATTTCCTGCCGTTCAAAGAAGCGCATACCGCCGTAAATACGGTACGGCATACTGACCTGGAGCAGCGCCTCTTCCAGCACGCGTGACTGGGCGTTGCTGCGGTACAGAATGGCGCAATCATTCAGCGCGCCGCCGTTTTCCTGCCACACTTTAATGCGGTTAACCACAAAGCGAGCTTCATCCAACTCATTGAACGCACAGTAAAGTGAAATTGCTTCGCCATCGGCACCATCGGTCCAGAGCTCTTTGCCCAGCCGACCATTATTATTTGAAATTAAGGCATTGGCGGCTTTCAGAATCGTGTTCGTCGAACGGTAGTTTTGCTCAAGACGAATAGTCTGTGCGCCGGAGAAGTCTTTCAAAAACCGCTGAATATTTTCAACTTGCGCGCCGCGCCAGCCATAGATGGACTGATCGTCATCACCCACGATGATAACCCGACCAGTGTCCCCTGCCAGCATTCGAATCCAGGCATACTGGATATTGTTCGTATCCTGAAATTCGTCCACTAAAATATTGGTAAAACGTTCGCGGTAATGATTGAGGATGTGCGGTTTGTTCAGCCACAGTTCGTGCGCACGCAGCAGTAGCTCAGCGAAATCCACCAGCCCGGCACGGTCGCACGCTTCCTGATAAGCCTGGTAAATGCGCAGCCAGGTTTGCTCAATAGGATTCCCGTAGCTTTCAATATGCTTAGGCCGTAGGCCTTCATCCTTTTTGCCGTTGATGTACCACATCGCCTGGCGCGCCGGCCACTGCTTCTCATCCAGATTCATGGCTTTAATCAGGCGTTTTAAGAGTCGTAGCTGATCTTCGCTATCCAGAATCTGAAAATCCTGCGGCAAATTCGCATCCAAATGATGCGCTCGCAGTAGACGATGCGCTAAACCATGAAAAGTCCCGATCCACATGCCGCCCTGGCTGGTGCCAACCAATTGCTCAATACGGTGGCGCATCTCCGCCGCCGCTTTGTTGGTAAACGTCACCGCCATTATCGAATAGGGCGAACAGTTCTCGACCGCCAGTAACCAGGCAATACGGTGCACCAGCACGCGCGTCTTTCCGCTACCCGCGCCAGCCAGCACCAGCAGATTGCTGCGTGGCGCCGCCACGGCTTCGCGTTGTTTGTCATTCAAACTGTTGAGCAGATCAGAAACGTCCATAAGCACCGTTCAGTCAGAGAAAACGCTTGCGCGTATTACTGGATATTTATACAGATTATTATATCAGCGTGGTCAGCGATGCCAACTGCGAAATTTCAATATGCGGCAGCAAACGTGAATCCTGAATATGCATCAGGTTCCCTTCACGGAGATTGATCCAACAGGATTGCATACCGCAGCGGAGTGAACCGGCCACATCGGTGGTGAGATCATCCCCCACATGCAGGATATTGCCCAACGGCACACCGAGCCGAACGGCTGCCAGATGGTACATATCTTCGTAAGGTTTAGCACGTCCGTCCGGCCCGGCGCGCAGCACAAAGCGAAAGTATTTGTCGAGCCCGAATAGATGAGGCTGGGCGTTACCATTAGTAATCGCCACCAGCGGCATACGCTCCGCCAACGCCGCCAGCGTGATATGCGTCTCTTCCGGCACCTCAATTTTGCTGCGCCAGTGGGCGAATACCTCCATCACTTTATCCGCCCCTTCTGCGGCTTCTTGCGCCGTCAGGCCGATGTCGCGCATGGCCTGCTCTACCGCGCGCCGCCGCCATTCACTGACATCATGATAGATGTCCGGCTCTTGCGCTAACAGCCGGTTACGCAACGTCTGGTAATCTTCGAGCGAGAAATCCTGCAAGGCAGGATGATAGGCCTGTAAAAAAGCGTGCGACTCTGCGGTAGTTTTCCGAATCACTGGATGATTATCATACAGTGTGTCATCAAGATCGAATGTCATCGCCTTGATTGAATGTAGCGGACGATAAAAATGCATCAGGATTTTCCTCGTTTGGCACGGGGATGTGCGGCATCGTAAACCGAGGCCAAATGTTGAAAGTCGAGGTGGGTATAGATTTGCGTGGTCGATAAATTTGCATGACCCAACAGCTCTTGTACGGCGCGTAAATCGCCGCTGGATTCGAGCATATGCGTGGCAAAAGAGTGGCGTAATTTATGCGGATGTACATGGCTGCTTACGCCCTGCTTGATCCCCCACTCGGCAAAGCGTTTCTGTACATTACGCACCGAAATCCGTCGCCCCTGGCTGGAGAGAAATACCGCTTCATCTTCCGGGGCGAAAAAATCGCGTAATGCTAACCAATGTTCAAGCCAAGTCACCGCCGTGCGACCAATGGGTAAACGCCGCTCTTTACTGCCTTTCCCCATCACCCAGACCTCGCCGGAGGCCAAATCCAGGTGGCGGCAATCAATCCCCACCAGTTCAGAAAGTCGCAACCCGGCACCGTACATAATTTCCAGCATCGCGCGATCGCGTACCGCCAACGGATCGTTTAGATCAATCTCTAACAGCTGGTTTACTTCATCGACATCAATATTTTTCGGCAGATGCCGCGGTGCGCGTGGCGTGGCAATCCCTTTCGCCGGGTTAGCCTTCAATTTGCCTTGCGCGACTTGCCAGTCAAGAAAACTACGTAATGCTGAAAGACGTAACGCCAGACTAGCCGGTTGTAGCCCGGCGCGACGGCTACGGGCCGCCAGCGAACGTACGTGGGCGGCATCCAGCGTGGCCCAATCGGTAATGCCCATCTCATCCGCCAGTGCGCAAAGCGCCGCTAACTGATGGGCATAGCTTTTTTGCGTTAAGGGGCTTAACTGCCGCTCTACTTTCAAATAACGCAAAAAGCCCTCAATAGCAGCGTGAAGAGGCGAATCGCCCTTCATGCCCTTTCGACCCAGCGGGAGAGTAAATCCGGCATCATCAATGCTAAATGCTGCAACAACAGCGTTCCCATCCCGGATTGATAGTGCTGATTATCCCGACTGCTAAAGATTAACAGCCCCAGGTCTCCGTGATCGCCCATTAGCGACATCGCTACGGAACCAATCGCTTTGGCTTGCGGTAACAGTAACAGCAGTTCCGGGCCATTCAGGCTGCCGAGGTAGTGCTGCTCTTTCCCTAACCGTTGAACGCGCACTGCTTCGAATGCCTGACGCGAGAGCGCTAGCTGGGTAAAATCAGACGGCGCGCCGATGCGCCATTTATCGCTAAACAGGCGAACATTGGCTCCCGCCAACCCCATCTCACGCGCCCAACGATGTAGACGGTTCAGCATGTCATGCAACGAAGGCGCGGCGGCGAGGTGCCCCTGTAAAGACAACAAGCGATCAAACAATTGATGGTTAGCGGTCGCTTGTTCCATTAACAGCGTGATCTCTTCTTCCAACTGGTTAATGTGGTTGCGCTGACGCGCCATATGCCACTCAACCAGCGAAACGGTACCGCGCACCGGATGCGGTACCATCATTTGCTCAACCTGGCGCGCGTTGCGAATGAAGAAATCGGGATTGCGCAGTAAATAATCACTTACGGCGCTGTCATCCAGCACACTATCGCTGGTTGGCTGTTCCTGTTCTCCGACATTTTTCATAAATGAATAAACCCGTCGTAAACGTGTGTGGCCGGCCCGGTCATATACAACGGATGCCCCGGCCCTTTCCAGGCGATATACAAACTCCCGCCCGGCAGATCAACGCGGACTTTTTCCGCAAGGAGTGTTTGCTGAATCCCCACCGCAACCGCGGCACAGGCGCCGCTTCCGCAGGCCTGGGTTTCGCCCGCACCGCGTTCATACACACGCAGCCGGATATGTTCGCGATTCACCACTTCCATAAAACCGACGTTCACCCGCTCCGGGAAACGCTCATGGCTTTCCAATACCGGCCCTAACATCTCTACCGCGGCGGTTTGAACGCTATCTACCTGTATAACACAGTGCGGGTTACCCATCGACACCACGCCGCACATTACCGTTTGTTCTGCGGCACGCATCAGATAGAGATTTTCCGCCTTATTGGCGCGAAACGGTACCTGCTGCGGATCAAAATTAGGCTCGCCCATATTAACCCGAACCCGCTCATCTTCAGTGACGCTGAGCACCATCCGACCGGTTTGCGTGCTGACGCGAATATCGCTCTTATTGGTCAGCCCTTTCAGGCGGACAAAACGGGCAAAACAGCGCGCACCATTGCCGCACTGTGCCACTTCACTGCCATCGGCATTGAAAATACGGTAATGAAAATCGAGATCGGGATCGTAAGGCGGTTCCACAATCAATAGTTGATCGAAGCCGATCCCCAGATGACGATCGGCCAGACGGCGAATCAGCTCCGGAGAGAAATAGACGTTTTGCGTCACGGCATCAACCACCATGAAATCATTGCCCAGACCGTGCATTTTTGAGAACTGCATTTTCTGCTCCGCCGATTGCGCCATGATTATTGCGCCGTTTGTGTGCCCGTCAGCGGGTTAGTTTGTGGCTGCGACTGCGACGGCTGTTGAGCAGGTTGTTCTACCTGGCCCGACGGTGTCTGCTGCTGAGTCGGTGACGTGCTCTGTTCTGGCTGAGCCGACGTTTCACTCTGCTGGGTTTGCGGCTGAACCGGTTGTTCTACCGGCTTCTGCGGTTGTTCTTTTGGCGGAAAATAGAGCGGCCCTTTCAACCCGCAGCCGGCCAAACTCGCCAGCGCCAGCGCCAGCGCCAGCCGGCAAATCATTTTACTCATTCTCATTCTGCTCATGATTAATGCTGTATCAGGTTGCTTATCATCGCAGGTGAACTCTGAAAAGCAATAGGAATTGATGATTCGCACCCTTCCGTTATGGCGATAATACCGGTGTATACCCTAAATAATTCGAGCGGCAGGAAGGCGGCGACGCAGCGAGTCCCTGGTCAAAGCCAACGCGCATGCAACTTGAAGTATGACGGGTATATTTTGCAAACCGAGACACCACGTTATACTCAGCCAAACGACAAAGGAAGCAATGATGAACGACAGTGAATTTCACCAACTGGCTGACGGCCTGATGTTATCCATCGAAGAGCATCTCGACGCCTACGATGGCGACAGCGATATTGATTACGAAACGCACGGCGGCATCATGACGCTGAGCTTCGAAAACGGTAGCAAAATTGTCATTAACCGCCAGGAGCCGCTTCATCAAGTTTGGCTGGCGACCAAAGGTGGCGGCTATCACTTTGATTATAAAGGCGACAAGTGGATATGCGACCGCAGCGGTTTTGATTTTTGGCAACTGCTGGAAGAAGCCTGTAGCGCACAGTCAGGCGAGCAAATCAGCTTCAACTAGGCCGCAAGGGCGGTGGTTTCGCGCCGCCCGGCCTTACATCTGGTAGCGCTGGAGATAATCGACGTTGTCATTGTCCGGCATGGTTGCGCACAATTGTGTCAAAGCCTGGCTACGAAAGGGAATGACCTGTAAGCGCTCATCGGCTTTCACAATTTGATAAAATTGCGGCAAATTGAAATTGATAAAGCTAGAGCCATAGGTAAAGCGGTCATGCGAGGAAGAGTAAAAGCGGCTGACATCACGCACCAATTCCTCTTTACTCCCTTCGCAATGGTGGTAAATCTCCACGCGGTTGGCCTCATCCAGAATATAGATATTGAAGCCGCGATCGTCGGTAGTATCTTCAAAGAAGAACTGAATGATGCCTTCGCTGGCGTACCCATTCACTACCGCCGGTAAGCGTGTCTGATCGGTTTCCACCTTGATCGACAGGCCATGCAGTTTGTTATTCGAAATCGCGCCGTAAAATTCCACCGCGTTCTCCAGTTTTTGAACTGAAACGCTCAGGCGCTCAAAAAACAACCCCCAGGTTTGCCCGGCAACGCGTAAGGCTTTAAACCGCCCCGGTTCTTGCCGTGTGCTAGAGAGGCGCAACTCAATACATTCCGATACTAACTGCTGAACGCGCGTGCGAATTAAACCGCGTAAATGCTGGCTGTAGCAAAAAACTTCAACCGCATCCGGCGGCGCGGCATCCTGATGCATTTTGCCAAGAATGGTTTTTAATGCATCGATCATCGCCTGCTCGCCGTTGAAATGTAACGTACGCACCTCATTCCATGAGTTGCGGTAGAGCAGATCGATACTGCCGATCAAGCACTGCTGCTGCTCTCCAAAGCTGAACACATCCAGCTTACGGAAATCAAAATGCACCACCTGATTGCGAAACGCCGCAGTCGGATCATATTCGAGATTGACAATAATCGACAGGTGACGAATCTCGCAGGGGCTATATAGCGCTTTTGGCGTCGGCGCGGGCAAGCGCAGCGGGAAGTGGCTCGAAACATCCGCCACCAGTTCCTGCAAACGCGCCAGGTCGCAAATTTCATTGCCTTTAATGTGCAAACGCGTTTTATCGGTCAACAACCCGTTAAACCAAGCCCACGCCACCAACTTATTCAGGTAACGGTTATATTCGAGCGGCTGGTGGCTAATGATCGAGCTCATATCCGGCGACTGGTTATAAAGATACCAGCCCGCCCGGTTGGCGCGCCCGTTCGGGACATGAATAAAGGTCAAATGCTGTTCAGACAGGTCAGGTGAAATTTGCGGATTGACCAGCGTCACTTTACCCGGCAACGCTTCAAAGGCCGCGTACAACTTACGGGTCAACACCCCAATGTCTTGTGGGCTGGCGCTGACGCTTAAATTGTTGCGCCGGGCAAAACGGATCAGATTACGATAACTCTGCATCATCGCATCCAGCAATTCATTATGCGCCTCGCGTACACGTTCAATCTTCCAGTCCGCCCGGCTATCAAGAATGGTGAGACGCTCAGTATCCCAGCCCCACTCTTTAACCAGTTGGTTCAGGATCTCACGCCGCCATCCAACATGATGCCGGTTCTCTTCCTGCGACAGTTTTTCACACACTTTCAGATAAAAACAACGGCGCACTAAATCAAGACGCGCATGATCGTCAATACTGGTCAAATAGTGCGTCACGCGCTCCAGCATCATGCAGTAAGGATCAAGGCCAAATGAAACGATCTCACCATCATGCAGACGTTGTTTAATATCCATCGCCAGTAATTGCGTGTTGGGGTACTCCCAAGAATACGCTTCCAGCAGCAGCGTTTTCAGCACCGCTTTATACGGTGAATCGATACTTTTATATAACTGCCACAGGCTGGCACCGAAGTACTCTTCGGCAGACAACGTACCCAAACCGCCCAGATCCAGCCACTCATTCGGCGTCAAAACGCCCTGCGCGTAGAGCGTCATAACATAATCGTCGTAATGCTCTTCTTCTTCGCCCGGCACCATATTCCACAGAATACGTTTACCCGCCATGCGTACCGCAGTGCGATAAAACTCATCCAGTAACAGGATATGCTGAGTAGAACCACAATCCTCTGCGCCCAGGCTCCCGCTTTCATTATGGCGGAAGCGGTTTTCATCAATCAGGAAAAAACTCACCTCGACGCCCATTGAGGCACAC